>CAVALL010000014.1:0-31346 GCA_963589675.1 Alistipes onderdonkii
ACAAATGCAAGCCTTGTTTATACATATAACATCTATGACATTGATACAGGGTTTATTGTATATATAGAGTAATTTTCATAGTAAACAGTGCTTTTTAGACTGAAAAAGGCCTCATCGGCCTTGTTTCATTTTATCCTTATAGTTTACGAAGAACTTTCATAACTCCTTCTTTATCATTACTATCTGTCTCATAGTGACAGATTTCTTTTACATAGGGATGAGCATTCTTCATTGCATAGGAGTAATCGACAGCCTTTAGCATCTCAACATCATTGAGATAATCACCAAATGCCATACTCTCTTCCCTTGTTATATGATAGATATCCATGATCTTGGATAGAGCTGCGCCTTTATCGGCATCGCTATTGGAGACATCAATCCAGCTCTTGTCAGATAAGACCGTCTTCAATCCATTAGGCAGCTTGCTCAATTCTGGATAGTATTTCTCAGCATCAGCATTTTTGAAATAGATTGCAAATTTGATGATTGTTTTCTTTCTAGCTATTTCAAAGAGATCTTTTTCAACAGAAAGCCTAGCGTAATATTTCGTGGCTTCCACTAGCTCTTCCCCTTCTGAATCGATATAGGCGGATTCATCTCCGCAGAGGATAACGGATACTCCATCGA
Source organism: Alistipes onderdonkii (assembly GCA_963589675.1). GTDB lineage: Bacteria > Bacillota_I > Bacilli_A > RFN20 > CAG-288 > Enterosoma. The sequence continues at coordinate 628 of CAVALL010000014.1, forward strand.
TTTGTTTTGCTTTCTCAAGGACAAAGAGAACATCTTCTTTCTTCATCACGTTCTGATAGATGACTTTTCCTTGGTTGACTACCATGGTTCCGTTCTCGGCGATGAAAACGAGATGATCTTTTATCTCAGCAAACTGCTTTTCCAAAGCGTAATACTGTCTTCCACTGGCAATACAGACACGGATATCAGGATGCGACAACACAAAAGAGAAGAAATCTTTAGGAAGTTCTTTCTTTGAGTTTAGCAATGTGCCATCCATATCAAGCGCAATCAATCGAATCATTATCTATATCCTCTTCTAACTTAGAAATCATTTCTAAGCATACGAGATATTATCCGACATAAACGGCGGAATAATCAAGGACAACATCAATACTGGCGACTGGTGCTTTACCTCCATCTAGAGGCTTACAGAAGATTTTAACAATCTGGAATTTCTTCTTTGTCTGCTTTTTGATCAAGAATGCACCTCTGTATTTCGCCTGCTCATTATCGAGTGGGAAATTGATGTAATCCAAATAAGCATCATCAAAATAATACATAAAACTTCTATCCGTGGCATTTTCAGGAAGAACAGATGTCGTAAAGATATAAGGCATATAAGAGTCTTCATTGTATACGACTTCCTGGTCCACATCATAGACAAGGACCATCTTATTCTTCTCTTCATCATATCGGCTATTATCACTCGGCTTGATCGTGATGGATTCCATATATATCTTAGGAACAATGCCTTGTGGCTTCGTACCGAAGATAGCAACAATGATAATAGCGATAAGTGAAGCAGCAAAAACGATAAGAGATACGGACTTTTTCATAATCGTTCTCCTTTCGAATAGACATATTTGATTCTTTCATGATAAAGATAGATGTTCAGAATAAAGAAGAGGATACCAAAGCAGAGAAGCTTAAAGCTTGCTGTCATCTGGATATTATTGATCCAGATGAGTGGATCATTTCCGAAATAGTAGAATAGCAAAGTGAATAACGCACTTGTGACAAAGGCGAAGATGATGCTTCTGTTCTCATTGCTAGAAAGGAATGAGACATCACCAAAGGAACTCTGTGGATTGGTAAAATCCAAAGATGCCGAATATAAGAGATGACCTAAGAAGATCATCAGGATTCCAAATCCTAAGAGAATATTCTCAATCATCATGTCTTTTCTCATCGCTGCAACAATCGCATACGATATGATGATGCTTATAGAACCAAAAAGGATCGGCAAGAAGAGTTTGCTAGTGATCAATAGACCATTCTTGACTGGATAGGTTCTAGCTAACTTAAAGGCACCGCCTTCCTTGCTATACAGTTTTGCGATTGTGCTGTTTGAACTTAAGACGATCAACAATGTGATGAATAGTATAGCAACCTGAACATAACTAAGGCCACGGTTATTTAGGTCCATTGCCATGAATATCTTGCTGATTAAAGCAAGAAGAAGAGGCAGATAGACAAATAGACCCGTGTAATTGACCATATCACTGTCTTTGATATAGAGAAGGAATTCTTTTCTAGCCTGGGAGAGGAAGGGAGAACGCGCCTTTTCTGTCTTGACCTGTTTCTTTGTCTTGGCCATAATTTCATCATTTCCACTAGCTAAACGAAGATAGAAAGGTGAAGCAAACGAAAGACAGAGAATGAATAAAACAGGAATGGAGAAGAATAAGACTAAGAAGGTATAGAGTCCAGGAATAGCAGAGCCAGTGAAATAGTTGAACGTATATCCAGTAAAATAGCCAAGATAATATTTCGAGGTATCGTAAAGGAATGAAATCTTATTGGAATAGAATCTCAAGAATTCCTGGATACGTGTAAAATATGGACTCCAGTTTGTGAAAATATCGATCTTTTCCGGGATGATAGAAATAAGGTAGGAAGAAAGAGAGATCACTAATAGTGTGAATGTTACAGTCAATATTGTCTTTGCAACAGTATGAGAATAGAAGAATCTTTTAATGAAGTAGTAGGGAATCGATAACAAGGCACTAGTAAAGATAAAGACAAAATCAACAATGAGGAAGAGAACAAAGATAAGGAAGTACATATAAACAAGATAATGAGAAGCTAAGAAATATCCAATAAGGAATGGTATCTCCAAAGTGAGGAAACGGATATATGCATTGATGAAGGAAACAGTCAGTCGAGTCAAGAAGAGTGTGTTTCCGTTAGTCGGCAAGGTCAATAGGACCTTATTGTCATTTGCAAAATATAAGTCATTCGTGACTCGTAGAAGGGTTGACACAAACGAAATCAATAAAAGTATATTGAGGATAATGCTAGGAACAGTCATCGGGACAAAAGGAAGAAGGGAGAATATATTAAGCTTGATGCAGACTTTGAAAACCACAAATGATATGGCGGTTGCCGCAATGAATATGACAACCTTCAACAAAATGTTGACAATGGTTTTCTTTTTATTTCCTTTGAAGTCGATGGACAAAGAGTTAGAGAGCAACATAGAAAGAAGAACCGAAAAAGACTTCCATTCCACATGGAAATAGTCTTTTAGTCGGTTTTGTCTTTCTGAGGTTACGCTTTTCATAATATCTGGCCTTTACTCTCTTCTAATAGCAAGGCTTTTGCCTCTTCTTCATTATCGCTTGTCAAAAGGAGGAAGTCTTTCTCCAAAGTATCTCTTCTTTCCGGATGCTCATTCAAATCAATCTCCTCGACAAGTTTTCCGTGTTTGATGATGATGACATCATCGCAAAGTGTCTTGACGACATCGATGATATGGCTTGAGAAGAAGACGATGTTGCCCTTCTTTGCATGCTGTCTCATACATTCCTTGATCTGATAGATACTGTTCGGATCAAGACCAGTCATCGGTTCATCGAGAATCCAAACCTTTGGTTCATGAATCAAAGCAGCGATGATTGTGATCTTCTGCTTCATGCCATGGCTATAGGTCTTCATCGGCTTATCATATCTTGCTGTAAGCTCCAAGCGTTTTACAAGATCATCTTCTCTTTCTTTTCTGACTGATTTTTCGACCTCGAAAAGATCAGCGATATATCCGATGTATTGTCTTCCTGTAAGATTCTCATAAAGAGCATAGTTATCGGGAACGAATCCGGTATCCTTCTTTGCTTCCATCGCCTCTTCTGTAACATTGTGTCCACAGATTTCAATGATTCCTTTTTCAAATCCATGAATTCCGACAATCGATTTGATGATTGTTGATTTACCAGCACCATTCTTTCCTAAGAATCCGTAAATCTTTCCACCGGTCAGATTCATCGAAAAGTCTTCGACAGTATAGTTCTCTGCACCATGGTACTTCTTATAAAGATGAGATACATTCAGGCTGATTCCATTATCATTTTCCATATGTGTTTCTCCTTTCTTTTCATAGTTTGAAAATTCCGTATGTCTGATTCTATATTGTCTTTTCGCACCGACTAGAAGAACAAGTTCATCCGTCACTCGGAATAACAGCTCATATACAAACCACATACCGAAAGCAAGGACAATGTAAACAAGATAGTAAATGATATCGTATAGCAGATGAATCTCATAGTTATACTCACCGATCGTAAACTTGACGGAATTGGCAAAGAGATCTTTTGCCCACTTACCTAATTTGCCGGCTACGAAGTCAGAATTGATGAAGAAGAAGTCGGACTGCTTTCCATGGGCTGTCAAGTATACATTGATGAACATGACAAAGGCAAAATAGACAAAGAATCCTAACTGAGAGTAGATGAAGTATTTCATCTTTGGTCTCTCATAGACTCCTAATAAAGCAATGAGGACCGGCATAAAGAAAGCATAGAGATGGTTGATATAGAAGTGAATGGCAGTAGGATGGAAAACCGGTAGTGAAGTTGAGAAATTCGGCATCAACAGAGCTAAGAAAGCACCGAGAACATTGATGAAGAAGGTGAAATAATAGACTCCGTAATTCTTGTATAGCAAGGTAAGAGGCATCGTATACATGGCAGTGTTACAAAGATGAAGAGGCCATGAGGTGAAATCGAGCCAGATATCATAACGATTGATTGAGATATAACCTAAGAATGTACCTAAGGAAATCTGAATCAATGCGGATTTCTTCTCCTTGTCGGATAGTCCTGATAGTGTCATATAGTAATAGACAGGTAGCAAGAAAGCTAAATAGATGAACAAACGATGAGATAAATCACTCGGTTCATGAGGATTGGTTAAACCGAATAAGCTTCCACCAAGAATCAAGGATGGAGTATAGGAACTCATTGATGTCAAGAAAAACGGAACAGCAAGGACAATAAGTTTTCTCACCTGAGCTTTATTGCAGGATAGAGGTTTCTCATCCAAATAGGATGTGAAACTATAAAAATCCAAAAGCGCGACTTCCGCACCCATCAGGTACAGTCTATAATCGACTTCCGTTCCGACAATACCGAGTGTGCAAAGAGGAAGAAGAATGGTGATAAGTCCAGCAACAGGAGTCATGATATAGCGTCTGAATGAAACGGACAGATCACCTAAATAGAAAGCACAGACGATGGATGAAACAGTCAGTGCAACAATCCAGTCATTCAAAATCGCAGACACGCTTCTTTCAAGATGACTCATTGTTAACAGATCATACAACTTATCTGAGACAAGATAACTTTGCAGATTCAGATAATCGTAATACTTGTAATAGTATTGGTTCCCTTCTACAAGATAGGAAACATTGTTTTTATAAAAATAGAATCGGGCAAAGAATATCAAAAATCCAATGATTGGAAGAAGGGACAAGATGAAACGTATTCTATTTTCCTTCTCAGCAAGCCGACAGGATATCTTAGTCAAGAACTTTAGTTTAAAGTTTTTCGCTTTACGATCCTTAGCAAACAAAATAAGAGCAATGAAAAGAAAGGAAAGTATCAGCACAGTGATACCCAATGGCAAATATACCATGGAATATGGCTGATACTTTCCTATAGATACAGATAAGATGAGTCCTAGGAAAAACAAGGCTAGAAAGGCGACAGGTAGAATGAGTCTTGTCTTGTTTTTCCTGATCAACTGAGAAATCATATTGATTGTTTTTAGCTAAGTTTCTTGTAATTTCCTAAAAGGATACCGTAATTGCAGACACCCTTCAATGTGCTAGGATCCTGAGGATTGACAGACTGTGCACTTCCGTTGATTGTGGCAGCAAGGCAATTGGATGCACTGTTGAACACTTCATTCGGAGCATAGGACATAGAAGATACATCCATGCCAAGAGCGGAAAGAAGAGCATATTGGCTATCGCAGAGGAAATAGTTGTTGTCCTTAACATTCACGATGGAATAATGAGGGACATTCTGTTCATCGACCAACTTGAATGTGACAGCACTTGCTGTTGCTGCATAGGCCAAATTGTTTCCGAAATCAGTGGAAGTAAGAGAGTTGACATAAGAGAGAATGTTGGCCTGGCTCTGATCCTGAGACATAGCAATTGCCTTCTGGAAGACTGTGTCTCTGCCATCCAATGTGGAGAAAGCCTTCTTGTTTCCGATGGTAACATCAACATTGACACCGCCCTTATCAACAGGAAGCTCAATGCTTTCATCATTGATAGGAAGGGAGACCATCCAGAAATCGAACTTTGAGACATTGTTATCGGACTTTAAGAAGGAAGTCTTGCACTGATTGTTGAAGAGGGCATCAGCATTCTTTAACTGTGCTGCAAGAGCGCTAGCGCCATTATAGGCGTCAAACCATCCGCCTTTTCCTTCTGTGTAATTGGATAAGACTGATGTCTCATCGATGTTGACATCGGTCATACCGAGGCTGGAAAGATCATTCGGATAAGAAGGAAGTTCCTGTGTGATCGGATTGAGGAAGAGAAGAGGTCCGCCGGCCTTCATCATTTCAGAATGTTTGACATTGAGAGTTCCATTACCATAAATGTAGATAGCAGAGTTGAAAAGATCGCGGAAACGGCAATCATTGATATTCAAAGTAACATTGTAGATCTTGCCTTCGCTAGAGAAGTCATATCCCTCAATCATGGCAGGCATATAGACCTTAGAGGCGATGACATTATCCATTGTGGTGTTGATTCTCACCTTAGCAAACATCGGTCCGCCAAGAGCGATGTTGCTCTCTGCGCTAACACCCATGTTACCGCTCATTTCAAGATCCTGAATGGTGAACTGACAGGTTTCCGGATTGACATCGGAAGCATGATCAGAATAGAAGAAAGCGGCATGAGTTGAAATCGGTTTGTTGGCTTCCTGCTTTTCACCAGTCGTAGAATCCGTAGTGATATATGGGAAAGCATCGGCATCGGTTGTATCGTCATTGAGCATGAGACGATGACCATTTCCGTAAACATTTATGCTTTCAGAATTCTTTGTAAAACGGTGATCGATGATGCCAAGCCAATCCTTTAAGGAGCCAACAACAGAATCATCTGTCGCTTCACCCTTCTCCCAAAGATAGAAGGAAGGAAGGTCACTCTTGCAGAATGTGACATCGTTCTGGAAGACAAGTCCGTTAGAATCCGGTAAGCCTAATTCTTTCTTGAATGCTGCCATCTTCTCATTGAATTTAGAACCATAGAAACCGCAGTTCAAGCTGTTGTTGAGTGCATACATATCCTTTGCCTTGCTGACATTGTAGCCAGAGACAACATTGATGTTGTAGACAATCTCATTAGAAAGGTTCGGATTCGAAAGAGTAAGAGTATAGGCACCAGTCACATCATCCTGGAATTTGACAGTACCCTTAGTCTTCAGCTCACTGATATCTTCGAGAGCATTCTCCAATTCGACCTTTTCACCGGCTTCATCTTTCAAAGAGAAGACCGTTCCATCCGGAATCTTATCCAATGTGACAATATCGAGCGGATCTTCTGGATTCAATGCGGTGACAGTCGGCATAAGATTGACGGCATTTTCATTGCCAACATAGTATTTTGCAGCCTTGATGAATCCGTTCTGATAGGTATCAGAATCAGGATCTGTGAGTTGACTGTTTCCTTTGTTGGCAACGGTGGAAGTATAGTTTGCATTGGCACTCCAGTCATTGAGTTCATACTGAACATCGATGACCTTATAGTCCATACTGGTCTTGTACTCAACACCATCAGAAGTGAGCACGACTTCGAATGTTCTTCTCTCAGTAAGAGTAGAAGTATCGATATTTGTATAGGTAATCTTATCCTTGTTCTCACTTGCTTTGAGTGTGCTTAATACATCTTTAGAAGCATTGAGGGTTTCAATGGCCAATTTGGAATAGTCGACTGTAGCACCGATTGTATAGGTATTTGCAATACTATCCTTTACAATTGCAATGGATGCGATTTTTTGATCTTTGCTGGATTCCTTTTCTGATGTCTTATCATTGCAAGAGACCAATGAGAGGTCCATCATCAAGAATGAGAATAACACTAACGACAACTTTGTTTTTTTCATAATTTTTTCTCCTCGTACATATAAAGAACAAAACAAATCCGAATATCTATCGTTTGGATAACATCCGGAGCAAGTCTTATTTATATCACTTGTTAAAAATATAAGCAACTTTATCAAAGCGAATAATAGTGATTGCTCTTCCCTTTTCTTCGACAATTATCGAATAAATGATGAAAAGATTATTTTTTCTTATCAAATTTCACATTTTGATAAAAAATTAATCATTTTCATGAATGAGTTTGATATTTTATCACGCTCGAAAAACTGTATATTTTCAAAAAAATCCTTTTTCCATAGACTATTGCCATACGGAATAAGGAGGAAATTTCAATGTACTATTCCAGTGGTAATTATGAGGCTTTCGCCCATCCCGAAAAGCCAAAAGATGCCGAGAAGAAATCAGCATACATCGTCGGTTCCGGTTTAGGTGGTCTGACTGCAGCATTCTATCTTGTCAGAGATGGAAGAGTTGACGGAAAGAAGATTCACATCCTTGAACTCTTGCCTAGAAGCGGTGGTTCCTGTGATGGATATCACGACTTGAACAAAGGCTTCTACATGAGAGGCGGAAGAGAGATGGACAACCATTTCGAAGTCATGTGGGATGTCTATCGTGATGTACCCTCTATCGAAACAGAAGGTATCACAGTTCTCGATGAGTACTATTGGCTCAACAAACATGATCCTAACTATTCACTCTGCCGTGCAACCGTCAACAGAGGACAGAACGCACACACTGATAATCTCTTTACATTAGATAAGGAAGCACAGAGAGAACTTTTGAAGCTCTACCTCACTCCTGAAAAGGATTTAGAGGACAAGAAGATCTCCGAATGCTTCACGGACCATTTCTGGAAGAGCAACTTCTGGCTCTATTGGCAGACTATGTTCGCTTTCCAGCGTTGGTCTAGCGCACTTGAGATGAAACGTTACATTCAGCGCTATGTCCATCATATCGATGGTCTTCCGGATTTCAGTGCTCTTCGTTTCACCAAATACAATCAGTATGAATCCATGATTCTTCCTTTGGAGAAATATTTAAGAGAACACGGAGTCAATTTCGATTTCGGTGTCAAGGTCACTGATGTCAAAATCAAGAGACTCGGAGATAAATTCATGGCTTCTTCCTTCTCTTATGTAAAGGACAATGTCGAGCATGTCCAGGAATTGACCGAAGACGACTATCTTATGATCACAAATGGATGCTGCACGGATGTCTCCTGCTATGGTGACAATGATACAGCCCCTGAACTCTCTTCCGTCAAACCGAACATCGGCGATGGTTGGAATCTCTGGGAGAAGATTGCTGCCCAGGGAACAGAATTCGGTAATCCGAAAGCCTTTGCTTCCAATCCAGAGGAAACCAACTGGATGTCTGCTTCCATTATGACTAAGAATGATAGTATCCTTTCCCTCATCAAGAATATCTGCAAGAGAGATCCATTAGAAGGTAAGGTCACAACCGGTGGCATCATCTCAGTCAAAGACTCCTTCGACAACTGGATGCTTTCCTGGACAATCAATAGACAGCCTCAGTTCAAAGAGCAGCCCGATGGCTCTGTCATCGTCTGGTTCTATGCTCTCAACACCAACATCGAAGGCAACTATGTCAAGAAAGCGATGAGAGACTGCACAGGAAGAGAAGTCTGCAAAGAGTGGCTTTATCATATCGGCGCTGACTTGGATGAGATTGAAGCTTTATCCGGCGAATGCAACACAACAACTTGCTTTATGCCATATATCAACGCTTTCTTCCAGCCGAGAAAGAATTCAGATAGACCTTTAGTTGTTCCACACGGTTCCCTTAACCTTGCCTTCTTAGGTCAGTTTGCTGAAACACCGAGAGACACCATCTTCACAACCGAATATTCCATGCGTACTGGTATGGAGGCCGTCTATACCTTGATGAACATCGACCGTGGTGTTCCTGAAGTCTGGGGTTCCGCTTATGATATCAGAGAGATGTTAAGAGCTACCTATTACGCTTTGGACAAGAAGAAGATCACCGAAGCTGAGATGAGTTGGAAAGAAAAGATTCTTCTTAAGAAGGTCCTTTCTAGCATCAAGGATACCGATATCGAGCTTTGGTTGAAGGATTCTAAATTGATTTAACAGAATCAGCCCATGGAAACATGGGCTTTTTCATTTTACCATCTTAATTTTATTTCTAGGATACGTTTATTGTTTCTCTGAATCACGATAGGACTTCAATCCTTTTAAGAAGGATATGATTGTCTCTGCTTCCATCAGGAATACCAATGAAACGCCGGTCATGATGAATAATGCTGTCATAAAGCCATCAAATCCACCATTTGTTGCAATCAAAGTGTTCAAAAGCATCAACAAGGTCACACCTGCACTGATCATAGTCACATTCATAGTCTGACGATTAAACAAATTTTTGTCTTTTCTAAATTCGAAATATCGTTTGACTAGAGATAGGATTTTAAAAGCGGCCAGTGTTCCTAAGATGATTGAGGGTGTATTGGAGATCTTCACTGGATTCTGTAAGTAGGCCATGACTGATACAATCAAGGTGATTGCGGCTGTAAGATAGATCATGAATATAGACGTAAAGATGAATTTTGATTTCTTCATCATGATTCCTTTTTTCATCCATTGGTACTCTTCGATGAAAAGGACGATACGAATGACTAACAGTATCGAATAATAAAGGGATCCAAAGACGTTAAAGAACACGCGATAGTTAATTCCTAATATCGCGTTGTAAGTAGCTAAAAACAAAGTGACTGTCATCGTTATCAAGAACGATAACAGTCTCCAACGGTCTTTTCTAAAGAGTTTCATACTTGTTCTGATGCTAAAACACGCTTACGTCTATCATTCATTTTCCTTACGGAAGCACTTTCCATACGTGCACAGACTTTATCGGCATGAGTGAGTATCCATGCTTCTTTGCTTAAAGGGATAGTCCAGAATGTCAAAGGAAACATGTGAGAGAGTATCATATTCCTTTCTTTATGGTTCAACGAGAATCTCTTCTTTGCATTTCTTAGTGCAAAGTAGGGATGACGAAAGCCGTGAAGACGATGTCCTTCATGAGCATGATGCCAATCATATAGATAATAATCATGAAGCAAGCATCCGCGTATCAATGAAGCGTAATCGATATCCATATTCTTGCTTTTTGCATAAGAATAGGCATATAAAGCGACACGAAAGCAATGACTATAAACAGTGTAATGGCCATGTGCCACATACTGCTTCATCAATTGATATTCCGGATGGGTAAGTATTGGCATCGCCACTTCCCTGAACTGAGAGTCATACCTGAGTTGTATCATTTTCATCGATAAAGGGATCCTTTACGTACTTGATTGTACAAGAGTGATTTCTGCTAGTTCAATTTTACCATATGTCGCCCTTAAGATTCAGTTCAAAATAAAATATGTCTATTTGATTTTAGTTGTCTATACAATGAAAAACGGATATAATCACCTCATGGAAAACACAAGAAAAAACAATATTGCACATTTCTTCCTCGACACCTTAAAGGGTATTACTTTGGGAATATCTGTTGCAATTCCTGGCCTGAGCGCAGGAACAATCGCCGTCGCTGAACGCTGTTATGACACTATTGTCGATTCAGCTGCCGGATTCAGAAAGAGTCCGAAAAAGAATTTTCTGATCCTGCTTCCTTTCGTTCTCGGTCTGCTTTTAGGTGCTCTTGCTGCATTTGTCGGAATACAAAAAGGATACAAGCTTGCTCCCTTCACATTGACCGGCCTATTCGCAGGTCTAGTCCTTGGTTCTCTTCCCGTTGCCATATTCGAACTGAAGAAAGGTGAAAACGCAAAATCAAAGATCATACATATCCTTTGCTTTACACTTTCACTAATTGTCGCAAGCGGTTTAGGTATCATTACTGCACTCACTGACTTCCAGTTGACTGAGCCATTGAACAATCGTGTTTGGTGGATTTATATCTTGATTTTTGTCGCAGGCGTCATTGCTGCCTTTGCTTGTGTCGTTCCTGGAATCTCCGGTTCCATGTCCATGATGGTAATCGGTATGTATTATCCAATCTTGAATTCCTACCTTGGAGAGAATGCAATCTGGCACAGCGGAGATAAGAACTTCATTTTGACAGGAATCATCTTAGGAGTCCTACTCGGTATCGGCATTCTGATTGGTTTGATTCTCTCCTCGAAGGTCATGAAGCATCTACTTACGAATCATCGTGTCAGCACCTTCTACGCGATTGCAGGACTGATCATCGGATCTGTCGTATCCATGTTCATCAACTCCACCATTTATCCTCTATACCCGACAATCAAGACTTGGGATTATATTACCGGTTCTATTCTTGCCGCTGTTGCATTCGGTGTAATTCTATTCATAACATTGCCAAAGAAAAAGAAAGAGATTCAATAACAACTCATTCATTCAAATTGATTTGCTTTATAAGCCGACAAAAGAAGATTGTCGGCTTTTTAAATAGTCGCCAAAAGAGTTATACTTATCATAGAGGTAAATAAAATGAATATTTTGAAGAACATCAAATTCGAAGAAGCATCTTCATTGAAGGATGAGTTATCCTATCGCCCTGGTGAGATCATCTCCAAGACTTTAGTTCAGAACGAACATGTAAGCATCACTCTTTTCTCCTTTTCCAAAGGTGAAGAGATCTCCGCACATCAATCCAACGGTGACGCATTTGTCTATGTGTTGGAAGGTTCAGGAAAGTTCACAATTGGTGGAAAGAGTCATCTTGTCAAAGAAGGTGAATACATCGTTATGCCCAATCATGTCGATCACGCTCTTTATGCCGAAGAGAATTTCAAGATGATGTTAACTGTTATCTTCTGATTTATTTCGTTGACATTAGCTTTCAAAAATAGCATAATATCTTCCGCGTCAAACCAGCGCAACCATAAAGAGAAGGTGAGGGACAAGCCCTATGACCCTTCAGCAACTTACTGAAAAGCAAAGTGCTAAAGCTTGAATGATGGGATCAACAGATAATTATGTTCTCCCAGTTTCGCTGGGAGAATTTTTTTGACGGAAAGGGGCATATTATGCATTTATTCAGTTCCGAGCAGGTCAGCAAATGGCATCCTGACAAGGTTGCCGATCAGATTTCAGATTCCATTCTTCAGTGGTGTCTCTCCAAAGACAAACAGAGCAGAGTCGCCATTGAGACTCTTGTCAAATCATCTTCTGTCTACTTAGCAGGTGAAATCACCTGCAGTGAAGAGAACATTCCATACCACGAAATTGTCAAAGATGTAATGGATGGACTTGGTTATTCGTTCACCGAACTCATCGTCAATGTCAACAAGCAGAGCGTACAGATCGGCGCTGCTGTCAACCAGGATGAAAAGATTGGTGCTGGTGACCAGGGTATGATGTTCGGCTTTGCAACTAGAGAAACAGAGAGCAGACTCCCCTATGGATTCGATATTGCAAATCATATTATCGAAATCATCACCAACGATATCGAAAACAATCCAGACACTATTCTCTTAGGAGACACAAAGACTCAGGTCACTGTCGATTTAGACAAGAAGAATGAAATCCCTGAAATCATTCTAATCTCTGCATGTCATAAAGAGGGATTAACAATCGACTTTGTCCGTCAGTATCAATTGAATTTGATGGATAAGAATGGAATCAAATCGAAGAAGTTCATCCTCAATCCTAGTGGCTTATGGACATTAGGTGGACCGAATACAGACTCTGGTTTGACAGGAAGAAAAATCGTCTGTGATCAGTATGGTGGATATTGTCCTGTCGGTGGCGGTGCCTTCTCCGGAAAGGATCCGACCAAGGTTGATAGAACTGCCGCTTACATGGCAAGAGAATTAGCTATCCGCATCCTTGAGAAGTTCCCATCCGTCAATGTTGCAGAAGTCGAGCTTGCTTATGGTATCGGAATTGCTGAGCCGATTTCCATCTCGGTCACAACAGATGGTGAGAATGCATCCAAAGAAGTCTATGACTTTGTCAATTCCTTTGACCTCACCCCATCTGGAATGATTCAGTTCCTCGATATGAAGAACATCGATTACAAGAAGATTTCTGGTGGATGCCACTATAGAAAACGTATCAGCGAATTCCATCTTTAATACAACTTTGTAAATAATATTAGAATTGTAAACGCCATGACACAAGTCATGGCGTTTATTGTTTTTGCTTTATCCTAGAAGAATTTCAATACAGTCCCTTTCATTCATATCATGTGTGAATTCAAGAACAAGCGTATCGCTATCCAAAGCTTCCGGCGCATTTGATAAAACCTTTGCTTTCATGTTTCTCTTATGAATAGTGTAAGTGACCTCATGTCCATTTATACAGACGGATTTAATCTCTTTTTGATAAAGATTATGATATTTCAATCTTATCTTCTTTGCTTTCGTGGCATAGATTCCTTCAAAGTCACCTTCTGATTTTTCTAAAGTTATACAGAATGCGTTCTTCTCTTTGTCATAAGAAGCAGAATATTCCATAATCCTATTCTCACCATATTGATATCCGACTGTCTCTCTATCATCCTCATAAAGGAAGGAAGAGAATTTATCTTTCATGGATGGATAATAATCCAGTGTGAGTTCATCCCACTTTTGGTCTTTTGTATTGTTGCTATCATTTGCTAACAAAAGAACACTTCCTCTTTTCACATATAGTGGCATTTCTTCAAGCGGGTTGTTTCGAATAGTCTTTGATTTATATCGATAAGTCTTACCAGTGAATAAATCCATCCATTCTCCTTTCGGGAAATAGACTTCATTCTTCTTTATCTTTGCTGGTTTGCTGATAGACAATTCAAGTTTTGCTCCACCGGTATCCTGGAAATACTCAATCATGACATGGTGTTTGCCTTTTCTTAATATTCCAGTAGAACAATCTGTAGGAGCATGACATGACCAGTCTTCCGCTTCTAGTTTTCCGTCGATGTAGATTCGGATTCCATCATCACAAAGAGCAGTAAGGATAGAGTCTTTTTTCAATTCCATATCAAATTCAAATCTTGCGGAGAAATCATAGATAGGAACTTCTTTCTCGATTGCATTTCCATTCAATTCAAAAGAGAGACGATCGTATTCTTTCTTCAGTATCGGTTCACCTTTTAATTCTTTTCCGTTATAGAATGTCGCCTGAACAGGAGATAGATAACTAGAATCATTGAGAATCTTTTGGTTCCTTCTCAATAACATCGATGTTTCTGAATAAGAGACAAGCAAATTGCAGAATATATATTCTGTAGGATAGGATTTAGCAGCGTCATCTTTCGGATCGATATAATTCAACGACTGACAAAGTGGTGTACCATCCAAATAACTTTGATAGGAGTTGGAATAGATCATAGGTAGAAGACGATAACGCATCTTGATATATTCACGGACAATATCTGTCGTTTCCTCATCGTACTGCCATGGTTCTCTAGTTCGGATGACATTGTTAGCACAATGTGGTCTTAAAACAGGGAAGAAGCATCCCATCTGCATCCAACGGATAAACAGTTCTTTGTTTGGATTGCCAATATGTCCGCCACAATCTGGATGAACATAGGGGATGCAGTTCTCGCCAGAACTTAGAATATTGATGATGTTCTCACACAACGAATTGGAAAGCACATCTCCTGTCCATTGGAATGGATATCGATGAGATGCACTATTCTGAATTCCGCAGTAAACTCCGTTTGCAATATTATCAGCATTGCTCATCACTATTGCACGGCGTGGATATTTGTTTCCGTTTAAATGACTCTCATAGTAATGCTTTTCAATATCGTGGAACAGGTACATGCCCCATGTTTCAGGATGGATATAGCTATCTGGGGAAATCAGTTTCGTAATCCAATTACGATCATACCACCAATAGTCCAAGCCAAGGGAAAGCATCTTTTGAAGATTTTCCTCTCGATATTGAACCTCACACGGCGACAATAGATTCTTGGCTTCTTTTTTCGGCTCAGGATGATCATTGAACATGATTTCAATCTTGTTTTCATGAGCCATCTTAAAATATTGGGCCATGTCTGGGAAAAGATCCGTATTGATATCATAGCCGATACCATTGCTCATCTTTCTCCAATCGGTATCGATGACGACATTATCTAACGGAACGTCATGTCTTTGATAGTCATGAATGATATCTTCCGCTTCTTTCTGTGTATATGGATAGTACTTCGAATTCCAGGATCCAAATGTTGAAAGCCTAAGTAGCTCAGGTCGTCCAGTGATATCCAAGTACAGTTTTCGTAAAAGCTTCGGATCTCCATCCGTAAGCAAAATATAGAGATCCAATGCATTTTCTTCGATTTCATAATCATCGGTATCACTGACTTCATTTGAATAATGATAGCCATGCTTTGGGACAATGATACGAGGTGAATCCGTAATCGGATAAACTTCCGGTGTTTCATTCATACTAGGAAGTTCACCGGTATTCTTGATTCGATGATAATGATAGACTTCTCTTCTTCCACAAAAGACAGAAACAGCGTTGAGTCCTTTTTCTTTTTTGTTGATTCGCATCTGATAACCGGAAAGTGAAATCTCAAAATATTTTTTTGTTTCCTTTTCAGTATATTCAATGTTACCGGTATAGAAATTTCTATTTGGTATGAAAAAGGTGTCTCTATCTTCAAATTTTCCATCAACATCTTTCTCAATTCTGATGATTCTATCAGAAATGAGTTCGACTCTTAAGTCTTTGTAAAATAGTTGTTTCATTTTCTCACCTTTCATTATATGGTTTCAGATCAAACTCAAATGCATGAGGGATTGTTCCATCTATCTCGTATTGTGGATGAACAGGTGCACCCCAGGAATCATCTCCTCCGATCCCTCTCATCATGCCTAATATTTCCAAATGGTGATAATTGCTTTCACCTAGCTCTTCCTCATGCTTGACCTCATCAAGTCTAAATGAAGAGTACTTTTGGAAGTGGAACGAGAAATAATCCTTATCATAAGAGAACAATAAGGACGTATTCTTATTCTTCAATTGAATGTAACGGGTGTCTTCTCTGTTTCCACTTTCCTGCGGATAGATATACTTCGTTCTTCCATCCTCAATATTGAGGTCATGAATTCCTAATTTATTTCCGTCTTTTCTATCTGAATAGCTTTCAAGATATCTTCCACAATAGGAAAGATTTTCAATGTCTTTTGCAAGGTAGAAGTGAAGACCGAATTCACCAAGTGTCTTTACACCACTCAATGGCTCATACTCTAATTTGATATGAACATTCGAATCATCTGTCACAGTATAAGTGACAAAGACTCCTTTTTTATTCATTTCATCCATAAGGTAATGGAATCGGATTTCAAAGGAATGTTCGTCTGCTTTCCATTTTGTCTCATTGACATCAACTGTCATAAAACGACTATAGGAATAACAAAGTTTTGCTCTAGAAAGGAAATCATTCGTTTGATCATTGTTCGTTGTTGCACGGAATATAGTGGGCAATGCAGTAAGAGATAGATACTCTTCGCCTTTATATTTGATAGAGATAAGGCCAGATGGCGCAAATGATATGTTGCTCTTTGAGAACAAAAGAGACAAGTCTCCACACGTAACTCCTATGTTGTATCTTCCATCTACAACAGTCAATTTGAAATCACGGATCAAATGAGAATCTTTGGTTTTCTTTTGAATATCAAAATCCTGATATGAGATTTCATCTCCTCTATGAAGTCCAAATTTATCTTCAGTAAGATAAAGAGAGACAGCAAGTGAAACATCATCCTTTTTACAGTAATCCATCATCGGGATATCAAAAGAGCAAATATCGCCGGGCTTTATTTCAATCAGCTCATCAAGCACGTCTTTTTTGACTCCATCGATGAGATAGGTTAGGACAACACGATATATTCCTGTGGTAAATAAAAGTTCGTTTTCAATTGTTATTTTATTATCTTTTTCCGTGATATAGAATGGCTGATAAAGATGTTTCATAGCTAACGCTTTAGAAGAGAGATGTGCGTATTTTCTGTCAGCAAATATCACACCGTTGCAGCAAAAGTCATGATCGTTCGGCTTATCTAAATAGTCTCCCCCAAAATGCAGATGCTCCGATTTCTTTTTGCCATCAAAATATAACCCTTGATCAATATAATCCCAAATGAATCCACCTTGATAAGATGGATATTTTCTCACCAAATCATGATATTCATCAAGATTACCACAGGAGTTTCCCATAGCATGAGCGTACTCGCATTGGATATAAGGTTTATTCGGATACTTTTCCAAAAGGGAAGGAATCCATTCCGGTCTAAAATACATTGTTGATGTGACATCGCTTAAAAAGGACCATTCTGAATAGAGATTATATCCTTCATAATGGATGAAAAGATTTGGATTCATCTTTAACAATGTCTCTCTCATCTTGGCAAAGACCTCGCCTCTACCCGCTTCATTTCCAAGACTATACATGAAAATGGAAGGATGATTTTTATCGCGAAGATACATTCTTCTTACCTTTTCTGTGCAAATAGCAACCCATTCTTTCTTGCTTGCAGGCAAAGGAGTATCATCTGTGATCCATCCGTTGTATTGCTGATTGGCTCCGTGGGATTCAAGGCATGCTTCATCAACGACATAGAATCCTGCTTTATCCGTCATTTCATAAAACTCACTACGATTCGGATAATGTGATGTTCTGATTGCATTCACATTGTTTTTCTTTAAGAAGTCTCGATCAAAATCTATATCATCCAGTGTTACATTTCTTCCTCTATCCGGATTCCATTCGTGTCGGTTGATGCCTTTTACAATCAATCTTTTCCCATTGAATAGAAGAATGCCATCTTTGATTTCCACCTTCTTGAATCCGAAATGTTCCTTTACAATTTCGATTGTTTTTTCTTCTTCTTTTAGCTTAACAATCAATGTGTACAGGTTCGGTTCTTCTGCACTCCAAAGAGCAGCATCCGATAAATTCGCCTTCCATTCATTGCCTACAAACGTATCCTCTACTACCATTTCACCTTGCTTATTAATGATTGTTACTTGTTTTGTTGTATTTCCCAATTCACCAACTAATCTTAAAGTGACGTTTCCGTTGAGGTCATCTAATGAAACATCGGTATCGATGAAAATATCATAGATGTGTTTCTTGGGCAAAGTGAAGAGACTGACATCGCGGAAGATTCCCATAAATCGGAAGAAATCTTGATCCAACAACCAGCTTGATGAGGAATATTTAAAGCATAGAAATGTCACTCTGTTCTTTCCGTTTTGTAGATAGGGTGTGATATCGAATTCTGAATCAAGATATAAATTCTCACTGTATCCGACATTTTTCCCGTTCACATATAAAAACAATCCAGATTCAAATCCTTTGATATCCAATATGTATCTTTTATCATTCAGAAGACTTATTTCTAAATCTTTCCAATACATCATGCATGGATTCTTTACGCTCAAAGCTTCACCAGTAGCGTTTTGATTATATCCATCGAATGGATATTCTGTGTTTACATACTGCGGTTGACCAAATCCTTGTAATTCACAGGAAAGAGGAACTTCGACATCGTTTTCCTTTTCGATATCATATTCATCATCAAGATATGGATCTATATTATCGGGATAGTCTTCGAAATACTTCCCTTTCCATATTCCGGATAAGATGGTTTCTTCTGTCTTATCGGCTTTAAAGTCTTCTTCGCTTGAATAAGAAAGAAACCTGCTTCTTGCTTCCAACAGATTTATGCCATAGATAGACTTATCGAATAGGATCTTTTTATAGTGATTCATACGTTTCCATTTCTTTTTCCTTATTGCTTGATTGTAGCATAAGAGACTAGGTTTTTAAATTCAAATGAGGAGTTCTCTGTTTATTCCTAGGTTTAATTATAATGGAACGTACTATATTGCTTTTCACTACTTATGAATCTATCATTTAAATTACGACTGAGGAAATATATATGAAACTTTATACGAAAGCTGAACTCAACAAGATACAGAATGATGTCTTTTTCTTTCTTTCAGAAAAGGATGAACTTACTATTGGTGTGAAGGGTATTGCAAAGATTCGATATCCGGAGGGTTCCATCTACACTGGTCCTGTTGAATTTATCGGAAAATCATTTGAGAAGATCGGTTATGGATGTCAGGACTTCACCGATTCAACAATAACATGTGACTCCGTGGGCGGTCCACTCGGTGATACTCTCTATTTGTATGAAGGCATGTATGATTACAGAGTCACACAGTGGATTTATGGTGATGGTATCTTCTACTTTTTGAAAGATGGAAAACCTGACTGCTATTTTGCCGGTTATTTCGCTGGCACTTCCTTTGTCAAAGACTATCAAGGAGAAGATCTCGATTCCTTATTGCTTCCAGCATTTAGAAATACGAGAAGATTATCATCGCTTCATCCAAACCAAGAAAGAATCCAAAATATGATTCAGCTTTCAGAATCGAAAAAGAATGTGCAATTCATGCTTGTTGGAGATAGCTATTTTGACTTCTTAAATTCGCACTATGATAAATACGGAAGAACATTGACTGACGTTTTCAAAGGAGGAAACAGTCTTGTAAACTACGGCATCGGCGGTTTCCGTTTCTCAGACTTCATTCCTTTTGTTGACCGTCTTGTTATCAATTCACAGCCTGAAAATATCATTGTCAATCTTGGTTTCAATGATATCCATTGTGGAAAGACTGCCGAAGAGACATTGACTGACTGTAGACATTTCATTGAGAGTATAAACAAAGTCAAAAGTGATGTAAAAATATACCTTCTGGGCGTATGTCATTTTCCTCTCTTTACGAACTTTAGAGAAGTTGAGGATGTCTATAACAGTAGATTAGATAAAATAGCGCATGAATTCAGAAATGTCTCCATAATACATGCAGAAGATGTTTTTGACGATATTTTCGAAAATAATAAAGATTGGATGGATTATATAGAGCCTGATTTAATCCATCCGAACAATAATGGTTATCGCATTTGGATGCCTAGATTTCTAAAAGAAATTAAGGGTTACACTTTACCAAACGATATAGATATCTGAGATGGATCTATCTTTTGAAACGTTCTAAAAGATACAAAATAAGAAGCCTTGCTGAATTGGAAAAGAGATAGTCTTTATCATTCAGCATTTCTTTGACTTTTTTAGAGGAGCATAACAAAGAATCAATGTCTTCAAACTCTTCTTTGTCATCTCTACCCTTCTTTTCCAATCTAGCAAGGACGACGGCATTGCATTCATCCGACAATCCTTCCGATGTGGGAGAGGGAGGAAGAAGAAGTTCAATATCCGAAACATCATATCCGGTTTCTTCTTTCACTTCTCTTCTTGCCGTCTCCATAATATCTTTGTCTTCTTTGTCCATCAATCCAGCGGGAAATGAAATGACATCTCGATTCAATGCTGGTCTGAATTGCTTTTCAAGTAACAGATATAATTCTCCATCTATTATCTGATAACAACCGATCAAAACCGCATCTGGTCTATCATATTCTTCACGGTTTATTCTTAGATTCTTTTCTTCCTCATTTCTGGAAGCGAGAAAATAAGTATAGTTTTTCTCTACGCCATCATTTTCTACTTTAAAATGAACGGTATAGAAATTCAGAAAACGATGGTTTGTTTCTTTATCAATCGATGATACTTTCCATTTCATATTCACACCTCTTATTTTTCAATCCTTTTAATCATATCATTTTTTCTTTCTCGCATTAAAATTATTGTTTTCTAAAACCATAGGTCTTACCTTACAATTGTTTTGAAGGAGATAATTTATGAAAAAGATCAGAGGTTTTCTAATTTATCCTCTAACGACATTATCACTAATGTCCGGTTTTGTGTTTGATAGCAGTGGCGAAACAATGACAGTGCCGAAAGGATATACAGAGTTATACTCTGGAATCTATGTTTCGAAGACTCCTGGATTTTATTCAGATGGTCTGACTTTATCCTTTTCCATAGATGACAATCTAGAACTTTACTATAGCCTGAATTATGACAATTCAGATATTTCGACAATGACTCTTTATGAAGAGCCATTTAAAATAGACAAATTATCTTCAAACAATATCTCCGATTTTCCTGTGACGAGTTCTGTCGATGCTATTCTAGCTAATGATACAGAAGGAAAATGTGTCTCTGACACCTACATCAACAATATTCAGAAAACTGGCAACTATGTCTTATTTGACAAGCAGCCTGTCGTAAAAATCAATGTCATCAACAAAACGACAAAACAAACGGTATTCAAAAGATCTTTGACCTATATCATTTCCGATAAGGTGACTGAGAATATCGATATTCCTGTTGTCTCGTTGTCTCTTCCTTACGAAGATATCATGGGTACAAATGGTTTCTATAACAAAATCAGAGAAGATATCAGCAAAAGGGCTGACTTAGAGTATTTTGACAACGAATATAATGAATACTTCTATCGAAACACACAAATTAAATTAGGCGGAAATTGGACTCTAGGTTATCCGCAACGAACATTAAATCTCAACTTCAACAAGGATGAAAACGGAAAGAAGAATGAGAAAGTAAAAGAGCATGTCTTTCAAGAGCGTACAAAAAGAGCTGACAGCACAAAGAGGCTGACTAATCTCACTAGACTTAGACTTCACAATGGAGGTAACGCATTTGAATCATCTACAAGAATCAATGATGCCATCCTTCAGGAGATAATGAGGGACGGTTATGCTGCCACAACCGGTTATCGTCCTGCCATCGTCTATATCAACGGGGAATATTGGGGACTCATGTCTCTTCGTGAGCAGTATAAAGATGTCTACTTTGAAAACAACTATGGTGTTGATAAAGACAATGTGATCACCTACGATTTGAAAGGGACATGGTCCGTTGATGAAGGTGATGAGAATGTCGGCATTGCGAAACTGAATGAGATGGAAACTTATGTTTCAGATCATGATTTCAGTGATGATACTGTTTACCAGCAATTCATTGACAAGTATCTAGACATTCATTCTTTTTTGGATGTCATTCTTGCACACGCTTATTCTGGCAATTGGGATTTCATCGGGAATTTCAATAATCTAAAGATATGGACCGTTCAAGACGCAAGCAATGAGAGTGAATATGAGGATGGGAAATTCAGATTCGTCCTTCATGATACTGATTTCGCTTTCACTAGTTATCAGAATCCTTTGTATCCTTACCATGCAAACGCATACTGCAAATTCCCACTGTTTCAAAAACTGATGTCAAATCCTTCTTTCCGAGAATCTTTATACAATCGTGCTTCTGAATTTGTGAAAACTATTCTTTCACCATACAATTGTATGGACACGATGAACAAAATGATCGACGCTATTAGGCCTTATCATGATTATTCTTCTTTAAGATGGGGACAAAAAGAAGAGGATTTATCTTCTTGGAACAACGATATCAACAATGTATTCCATTTCTTTGAAAAGAAAAGTAAGACATTTCTTAATGAAATCGAAAACATACTTTGTATGTACTAGAGGTGAAAAACATGAAAAAGAAAGCATTGATACTACCATTGATTCTATGTCTATCTGTATCCTGCCAAGAAAAAGAATCCATTTCAAGTTCCGATCAAAACCAATCAAATAGTTCTGAGACAAATCAGGACTCAGTTTCTTTTTCTTCCTCTATTGAAGGAAAGTCCACACTTGTTATCAATTACTCTTATCAGGATGGAACTTTTCTATCTCGTGAAACAAAGTATCTAGAACCCAACAAACCTTATTCGATACCAGTCAACATCGAGATTCCTTTCATGAGTCCGAATATCACTACAATTGAAGGAATCAAAGAAGACAAGGAAGAATGTATCAACGTTATCTATTCTTATGATGAGAAAGAGATTATAAATCCAAAAGCAAACGAATCTTTTTCCTCCTTTATGGCCAATGAAGATTGTGGCCTTTCTTTTACATTCTATGCTAAATCGCTTCACACAAATCAATCCTTATTCATAGGTGGCACCTTTGAAATCACTAGTTCCTACATATCCGCTGATGATAATGTTCTCTATTATTATGATTCCTACATCGAGAATAGCTATGATTCCAATCTCTATTTAAAAGAGAATGAAGAGGCTGTTTACACTTTTTCATTTTCTTCTGACAAGGCGGTAATTTATAAGAACACGCATAGAATCTTCACCATTTTCAACAATCGAACTAATGGAGACAGCTATCCTAAATACAACACAATCTATAAAAGTATATTATCTTGCATTCAGAAAGATGGTTTTAGTATTGGTAATGTTGAAATCTATGATTTAATCGTTTCTGGAGAAGCTGATTATAGTAAAGTAATTAATAGAACGAATCACTACATCATCACTGAATTGGAATGTGTTGATGAGAACGATCAAATTCTCGAATTGCACTCAAAAGCCGCAAAAGAACCCTATTCCTATTCTTTCACTATCAGTGACATTCCAAATTACAAACTAAGTGATGAAACTCTGCTATCTGGTTTCGCATCAGAGAGCAAAACAATCAAAGCAAAGCAGATTTTTTCTGGTGTGTCTCATTCTCTAAGCATAAACAAGATTGATAGAAGCAATTCTACTGGATGGAGTGATGAATCATTGTGGCTTAAATATGCTGAGGATATTAAAGGTGATTTCACTATGAAATTATCATTAGAAAACTATGGGGCCATCAGTTACACGGAAAAGCCTGAAAGCGGAAGTGAAGTGTGTTGGAGAACTGTTTTACCCATTGTCTACGATACAGAGACAAAAGATAGATGGGTCACACGATTTGATTGGTTCGGTTGGATGGATGACGTCAACCAAGACGGAAAGAGAATTGGTACATCCGCCAATTACAACAATAGCGAATCCTATGTGTTCGATTACAATACGGATATCTACCCGATTTACAAAGAGATGGATGTCGATGTCACCTACTCTAGAAGAGGTGAAACACTTTATTTTGATTCCATAATCAAACCAAAAAGAACACCCTATCTTGGACAACAATATGAATATCATTGTGCACTATACGGTGTTCAGTCTCAATCGCTGTCCTTCGCATTATCAGCTGAAGACAGCATTGGAATCATCACTTCTCTTCAGTATTGATTGCCTTTTTCTTCAAATCTCTCTTCTTTTTGATGAAAACAACCAACAAAACAATTCCTAAGACAACGAAAACTACAGAAAGAGCAGCAAATAGATAGGCGAGAAATTCATAATGTTGTACTACAGCGTTTTGTTTTGTCCAGGCTTCCGTTCCTTCTTGATATGCTGCTAGACCGACTGCAGCAAATACTGTGACGACAAGAAAGACCAAAAATCCAACAACGCTGCCACCGCCTAGGACTAACGAAACGACTCCACCAGCAATACCTAAGTTCAGCTTCGTACCATCTTTTTTTTGCTTCATGCTCTATTTCTCCTTTACTCATTTTAACTGAAATATTCAACACTTTGCAAGTCAGTGTCAAATATTAGCTGTTTGCCTGATGTTTTTTCAAAAGGATTTCATGAAGATCTTCGGGTGTATACACATAGGTCTTCGCACAGAAGTCACAATTCACTTCAATGTTTTTGCCTTCTTCAATCATGGATTCTAGATCAGAGTCTTTTAATGTGCCAAGCACTTCTTTTCCTCTTTCATACGAGCAGTTGCAACCCCAACTGACAGACTTTTTGTCTGTGATAGTGACATCAAAGCCATCCAATGCTAATTTTAAAATCTCTTCAATACTTTTTCCTTCTTTGAAATAGTCTGTGACAGATTTTATCTTTTGAAGATTATTCTCTAACTTTGAGATGACTTCCTGTTTTGTAAATGGCATCAATTGAATGATGAAACCACCTGATGCCTTAACCTCTCCGGATTCTTCTGTCAAAACTCCTAATCGGACTGAAGTAGGAGTTTGTTCGGATTGTACAAAATAGAATGTGAAATCATCTGCAATATCACCTGAACGCAAGTTGATAGAAGATACATATGGTTCTTTTAATCCCATATCACGTATTACGGTAAGAGCCGCATTGGGTCCTATCGCCTTCAAAATATCAAACTGAGTAGAATCACCTTCTAACGTAACCGAGGGATTGGAAACATATCCTCTAACCGTTCCACTCAATCCGGATGTGACTATGATATGATGCATCGGTCCATCACCAAGGAGCTGAAGAGTCAGCTTATCTTCGTTTGACTTTAGCATTTGACCCATCATCAAACCAGCAGACAACATTCTTCCTAACGATTCGCTTGCCAATCGTGAATTGTTATGGATTTGTCTTGCGTATTCGCAAATGCCAGTGGAATCGACTGCAAAGACACGTATCTCATTGTTTGCAGCGATGCCACGCAAAAAATAATCATGTTCCATATTCAGCCTATTCGGAAAGGAGTCTTTCCAATTCATCAACAAGTTCTGTCATTCTTCTTGTCACACATTCAAACGCTTCTTTCTTTGTCAAATCGACTCCACCAAGCTTGACTTCATCAATCGGATAAGTAGATCCACCGGACTTTAACATCTTGATGTAATTGTCAAAAGCACCAGGAACACCTTTCTTGACATTCTCATAGATCAACATCGACGCCGTGAAAGATGTCGCATATTGATAAACATAGAAGGGTGTGTAGAAGAGATGCGGAATATAGGCCCAGACCAATGGTTTCACTTTTTCTTCAGAGATGTCAATTCCATAATATTGCTTATAAAGTTTGATCATTTCATTGCTGAGAACAGAATAATCAATCGGTTCTCCATTTTCAGCCAGTTTTGCAATCTCATATTCATACTGTCCAAACAGAGTCTGACGATAGAAGGTTCCACAGATCTGGTCGATTGCTTTTTGGAGCAAAGAGATTTTATCATTTTTGGATAATGTGCCACTTGCCATGAGGTAATCAAGAAGATTGTGTTCATTGAAGGTTGAGGCAATCTCTGCGACAAAGATTGTGTAATTCTGTTTCATCACTGGCTGAGATTCTTCAGAATATAGCGTATGAATGCTATGACCAGATTCATGTGCTACAGTAAACACGTCCTCTAATTCGCCATTGAAATTCAAAAGTATGAAGGGATGAATGTTTTCGCCACCCGAGGAATAGGCGCCTGTTCTCTTTCCGGGATTGTTATAGACATCAACATATCCATCCGACAATACGTCTCTTGCCTTATTCTTAAAGTCATCCGGGAAAGAGTCGATGGAGGCAAAGAACAATTCCTTGGCTTCTTCAAATGTGTACTTCTTTTCACTCTTTGCTAAAGAGACAAAACGATCATAAGAACGATGTTTATCTAATCCAAGATATTTTCTTCTAATCTCATAATATTTATGAAGTGGTTCACTCTGGGTAGAAGCAACTTCTACAAGATTATGAAAGACAGATTCATCAATATTGTTTTGATATAAATGTTCTTGCAAAATGGAGGAGTATTTTCTTGCCTTCATCTCAGCAAGCTGAGCCTGAACGACGGAATTATAAATTTCGCCGTATGTATTCTTGTGTTCATCATACCAGGTATACAAAGACTCGAAGATTCTTCTTCTGTCTTCCTGTGAGTTTGCTTGGGATACTAATGTTGTCCAATTAGCCTGAGAGACTTCCACCTCTTTTCCATCAGTAAGATTAACTTTCTTCGGCTGATAGTCAGCGACGGAAAGCAAAGAATAAAGCTGTGATCCCTCTCCAGAAAGGGGCGCATAATAGCTTGTGAGTCTTTCTTGTTCAACAGGTAAGACAAACTTTTCTTCGCGGAACAATTTCTCGAACATAAAATCAAAGTCATTGAATTCCGGATTCTTTTTCAAGAATGAATCCACATAATCTTTTCCTAACTTTAAAATTTCGGGGTTAATGAAACTCGTAGCGACAGAATACTCGTTGAAAAGCAAATCGATTTTGGAATAGTCTTTTGCGTTTTCGATATTCTTTTTATCTAAATCGCTTCTCATTGACGCAAACATTGCAAGGTGCGAAATCTTTAAATCCGCTTCTCTTTCTAAAAGGAGGTATTTCTTCATTCCTTCTTCCGTTCCAAGTTTGCCTTGCAGGGTCTGATATGCAGGGATGATTTCCTTCTTCACGTAATCCAACTCGCTCAGAAATGCTTCTTCATCCTTATAAATCTTTGATAGATCCCATTTGTATTTTTCCATATGTTAACAATCCTCTCATACATAATCTTAACAATTGATTCCTATCTTTTCAAATCAACTTGTTAAGTGATATTTCTACAATTGTTCGATATCAGGCCATTTTTTTCATTTTTCATTACGGTTATTCACTTCAAAATCTTTTCGTTGATACTTGAAAGGGCTTTCGAAAACCGGTCGCTTTATGTTTGACTATACTATATCCTGTTATTTAAGGAGATGTTTTCCATGATGAGTAATTTATTAATTGCAATTCCTAAAGACACAAACCCTCAGGCGTATAAGATTCTTCTTCCTCTCGGTTTGTTGCTTTTGCTTTCAAAGGTCTTTGCCTTAGTTCTTGCAAAGATCAAGATTCCACAGGTCATTGCTTATCTTTTGGCCGGCCTTGTTGTTGGCCTTATTTATTTGATTCCCGGTCAAAATATTTTGACTGATTACACAGTAACTGATGGTCTTGCCTTTTTCTCCAAGGTCGCTGTCATCTTGATTATGTTCTCTGCCGGTATCGAAACGGATATCAAGAAGGTCAAAAGCGTCGGTTTAGCTTCTTTTGTCATTGCACTTCTTGGCGTCCTTGTACCTATGTTGTTGACTTTCTTAGCCGCTTTTATCATCGACAATATCACTGGTGGAAGCTTACATATGGAGAATTCCTCAGTCAATCCGATTTACACTGAGCTTTATTATGGTGTTATCCTCACTGCTACATCTGTTTCTGTAACGGTTGCAACACTGAAGGAATTGGGTAAGCTGGATACGAAAATCGGTTCTGCTCTTGTCTCCGCGGCCATCATTGATGATATTATTGGAATTATCGTCTTATCATTAGTCATATCGTTAGCCAGTTCCAATGGCAGTCAGTCTGGCAGCGACTTCGCTTCGATGCTGTTCAGACTTCTTCCTGCCAAATTGCAGAACACTGGTATGAACATTCTCTTCATTTTGTTGTTCATGATCATCTTCTTTGCTTTGACTTTCGGTGCTGGTTTTTTCATTCGCAAACTCTTCAATTATTTAGGAACAAGGTTCCCTCATCACATTCGTATCACCATTCTTTCTTTGGCTTTTTGTTTTATTTGGTCATATCTTGCCGAATTCTTCAATATTGCTGATATCACTGGTGCATATTTGATGGGTCTCATTCTTTCATCAACTGTTGCTCATGGTTATATCGATCACAGAGCCGAAACTACTTGCAATTATTTATTCGCACCTGTTTTCTTCGGCAACATAGCGATGGGTATGTATCAATCCAACTTTGATTTCAGCGATCCGAAGTTTGTCACTTTTATGATTTTCGGTCTTATTTGGATTTTCTTAGGTCTCATCGGCAAAGTGCTTGGTTCTGGCATTGCAGGCGTCTGCTTCAAATTCGGTTTACACGGTTCCTTGATCATCGGCTTTGGAATGATGGCAAGAGCTGAAGTGCTTATTGTCTGCGCAGAGAAAGGCATTTCGTCTGGTCTTGTCTCTGATAGCATTATGCCTTTCTGCTTGTTGTTGATTTTAATTTCATCCTTTGCTACTCCGATATTCCTGAAATTAGCTTATCGAAGCAAAGATAAAGCAGATGAACGTCTAAAGCTGAAAGAAGAGAATGTGGAAAACAAGAACGCATAGGTTATTAAATCAAAACAGGTGATCGGCCAGTTTGCTGATCACCTGTTTTTTACCAAAAGTTTTTCTTATACACAGATGGATAAGTTGTCTTATAAATAGCAGTATCATTATCCATTGTGCCTCCACCGGATATATTGCCAAACCACTTTCCCCATCCGTTTTCATAGTTCAGATATTCCTGGAAATCATTGTAATGATTGAATGTGTAGAAAACTTTTCTGTCCTCAGGTTTTTCAATCAAGTTATTTCCGATATATCTTGTATAGACTAATCTTGATGCTCCACGGATTATCGTTTTCCCGTTATTGTATTCACCTTTTGTACTGACAGTTGAATATTCAAAGCTTCCTGTCGTTCCGACATCAATTTCATAATATCGTTTATCATTTATTTCTGGGAGAACAGGTTCATATTTATATTGATCCGTATCGCATGAGAAGTAGCTATGATTCAGTCTTAGGTATTTTCCCCAAGGACTTGAAGACGGCTTTTCCTTTTTAGAAGATGTATAGTTTGCAGGTATATCACCAAATGCATATAGGTAAGCGGCCACTTCTTCTAAAATGACATAAGCTCCGCCTTTATATATTGTGTTTACGATATTTCCGTTTTTATCTACAATATCGTATGCGTTGCCATCGGAACGGAGACCACTTTTTGAATTGAAGCAATACATTCCATTTTCCATAGGTTGATTTTCTGCAATGGTCGGCCTTTGCAATTGTTCTGCTATGGAACCAGACATAAGATGATGGGCTGTTCGATAACAACTATCAGAATAACTTGTTGCAGGGACGTAGTTTGCATAGAATTCTTTTTCGGTGATGTTTGTGTATGGATCACTCGTCAGTTCCTCTTCTGTTATTGTAGATGTGGTGGTATTGTTCCCACCGGTAAGATTAGAATCTGATTTCTCAGTCTGATTTGTCTGTGAGGTTGAATGAGATGATAAATCAGACGCTTCA
This sequence comes from Alistipes onderdonkii, assembly GCA_963589675.1. Lineage (GTDB taxonomy): Bacteria > Bacillota_I > Bacilli_A > RFN20 > CAG-288 > Enterosoma. Next base: position 30,668 of record CAVALL010000014.1, read on the forward strand.
TAGCCTTTTATCTGGCATGAGGCAAGCACAACGATGAATAGTAATGGCGCAATTGTTTTTTTGGACATGAAAACATAATACCAAATCACAATGAGAAAAACTATATTCAAACATTGTGATAAAATAAAAACATGAACAAATTCAAACGGATTGCCATCTTGCTGATGGCAGGAAACAGCAATCGCTTCAGCCAAAGTCTAAAGGTCAAAAAGCAGTTTATTGAAATCAACGGGAAGCCTGTCTTCATTTATCCTTTGCGTTCTTTGGTTTCCTCTGAAATCTTTGACAAGATCATTCTTGTCTGTCCTAAAAACACATGTGGTGATGTCTTAGAAATGATTGAAGAAAATGATTCATCTAATATGTTATCGATAATTGAAGGCGGCGAAAATCGCAATGAGTCTGTTTCATATGCCTTACGATATATCAAGTCAGAATTCAAGAATGAGATAGATACCGAGACTTTTGTCTTCATTCATGATGCAGCTAGGCCCTCCCTTCCGGTTTCCATTCTGAAAGAGATCGACTCTTTATGTGGTGATTTTGATGCGATTGCTCCTGCCATCCCTCTTACCGATTCCATCATGAAAAATGATATTTATATTTCTAGAGATAATATTCAAAGGGTTCAGACTCCACAGGCTTTCCGTTTATTTAAACTGATTTTAATTTATGATTC
>CAVALL010000015.1:0-28124 GCA_963589675.1 Alistipes onderdonkii
GAAACTGTGAAGAATCCTGCACTCGATTCCGTTGAAGTGGATGGTGTCACAACAACTGTTGAAGCAAGTCAGATTGTCAAATCCTATATGTCTAGTGAAGACGTCTATTATCTTGATGATGAAGGTAATGAAATTGACTTTACAAAAGCAATCACCAAGAACATGAATGTTCATGTCGCATGGAAGTCTCCGTTCTTGAAATACAAATACTGTGATAATGGTTCAGGGAATCAGATTCTTTTGTGCTTAGGAACCTATGGAGATCTCTCTGGATCGGATAGCAACAAAGCAAAGCTTGCTGATGTTCCGGTCATTTCCTTCCCTTCGAAAGTTACATTGATGGACAAGGAAGGAAACAAGACAACACATGATATCAAAGGTGTTTATGTCTATGATAACAAGATCTTTGATTCCACTGCTTTGAAGAAAGTCATTGTCCAGGAAGGAATTGAGATGATCCGTGGTTTCTCCTCCACTTCCGGAACATCTGGTGTCACCTCTTTCCAGTTGCCATCGACATTGAGAATCATGCAGGACAGCTTCAACAATCTCAATATCGATGCGAACAGTGTTGTCATTCCTAGTAGTGTAGAGGCTATCTATGACTGCTTCTTCAAAGGTGCAACAGTCAACTACAACAATGAGTCTTTAACCTATTACACAGGAACTGCTTATGATTTTGATATCGCTGTTCCAGATTCTGTAAAGAGTCTATCCATCGTTCCTTTGAATCTGAAGTTCTCTTCTAACTCTACTTTCCAGAATGATGGAAAGATGATTACTCAGACAACCGAAAAAGGAAAAGTCCTCATCTCCTATAATGAGATCGATGAGAATGGTGTCATCAAAGTTCCGGAAGGAATTGAAGGCATTCAGGTCGGTACCTTTGTCAATCGTACTGATATAAGAAAGTTAGTTCTTCCTTCTACTTTAAAGTTCATCAACTATAACTTGAATCTTACTGATTTCCAGGATTGCTATGGATGGTATACCGGACAATATACTTGCAATGAATGCTATCTCTACAACACGACATTGACAGAAAATGATTACGCCTATTGTGGACGTCTTGTTGTATCTAATCTTGAAACAATCAATTATTTAGTCTTTACTTGTGATGTTGATGATGAGGTCTATAAGGCTTTTGCCGGAAATGCGAGTGCATATGCATATTATTATGGTAGCTTCACTCCATCCAATGATGAAGTCTATATGGATATCAATACTGTCAACCTTAAAGAGACTTCCACTCCTAAGGTCAAAGTCACTGTCACAAACTCGTTCACAAATGATAAGTACACATTGACAATCGATAGAGAGAATCAGAATGCAATCACATATGATGAAATCTTCACTGCGTTGGATAAGCAGTATTCCACTTCCTATCAGAGTCTTATCTCTGAAAAGAAGGTAGCTGTCACTAAGACCTTGAACATGTTAGAGAACTACGATATCACGAGCGCCATCAAGACGAATCTCTATATGGATATCGTTGTTGATTACATTGTTGATCAGGCTGGTATCACCTATACGACAAATGGTGATGAAGTCACAATCACAGGCTTTGATGAAAAGACTGCCATCAATCTCGGAGATGATTCTTATGCTGTCATCATTCCTGATGCAATTGACGAAAAGAATGTCACTAAGATCGCTGAGGGGGCGTTCAAAGAAAAAGCCAACATTAAGATTGTCAAATTAGGAAAGAACATCAAGACGATTGAGAAGAACGCATTCTTAGATGCCATCGCACTCGATAAGATTGATTTCAATGGTGCCAAGTTAGAGACAATCGGAGAAAGTGCATTTGAGAATACAGCAGTCACTTCCTTAAGCTTTAGCGTTGCATCTTTGAAGAGTGTTGAAACATCTGCATTCAAGATCTCCTCTTTGACTAAGTTCGTTCCTGTCAATGGTGAAGAATCAAGAGATGTTACAAATGTCAATGATGGAGAATTCTATTTTGTCCCTTATCAGGTGCCCAATGAAACGATGACAGCATTGATTGCAAACTATCTTGTTCTGAATCAGAAGGTCTCTTCTGTAAGAGATGATGAGACAAAGCTTATGACATATGATGCTAAGATGTACGCTTTCAGCAATGCTGGTTCTATTAGTGAATGCATCAATCTCGGTGAGGGCCATACAGATGAGAATTACATCGTCCGCTATGAAGTTATGACAGGTGCTATGACTGGCCTTGCATTCAGCTCTTCCTGCTACCTTGCATTGAACTATGTTTCAAAGATCCATACCAATGCGATCACTGATACCACTGTCAGCAGGAAGGGTATTCAATATTCAGCAGAGGGCTTAGGCCTTACGACTTCAGTCACAACAATTCAGACTTTGGTAGAAGCTCTTCCGACAGTTTTCGAAGATGGCTGGATTGATAATTATGATTCCATCAAGAACGTTAAGGTTGGTGCTTTGAACTGATTCTACTCATTGACCATAGAAAGGAGCTTTCATGAAAAGACTCACTTTTTCAAAAAGATTTTTGCTATTGTTCACACTCACTATGGGAGCCTATTCCCTTAGTGCGTGTTCATCGTCTATTACAGATCCTATCGATTTGATCATCGAGAAATATGGAGACAAAGAGTTCAAGATATCCTTCAGTTCCTATAATCTCGATGAACCTCTTAGCGATACCATCTACACAGCAAACAACATTCCGAAACTTCCGACTCCTACAAAGGTCGGATATCGCTTTTCGGGTTGGTATTTTGATGAGGCTTATACACAGGCATATAGCAAAGAATCTCTCTACATGAAGATGACAAATATCACTCTTTATGCAAAGTGGGAAAAAGAAGGCTTCATCAATAATGGTATCTATGAAATCGATTATGAGGCGAAGATTCTTGAAAATACGATCAATAAAGGAAAATTGGCTGATACCTACGGATATCTGAAATTCCCGGATCTCATCGTCAAGGATGAAACCTATATCGAGAAGAATACGAATGGTCTATTCCTACGCATCCAATATGATATGAAGTATCATTGCCCGACAATCGATGATGAAGGTAACTTAGGTACCTTGACTGTCAGAGTCAGTGACAGCAATTCACGTATCTCGGAATCCGAGAGCATCATCGATAGAACGGGCACGATCGAGACAATCTATTATGATTTCTCTAACTGCAATGTCGCGGATAGCATCTATCTTAATGTTGAGTTCTACAATTGGAACGCAAAACTCGACAATGAGAGCGATAGAGTCTATACCAAGGTCGGTTATACTGTTGAGTTTAAGATCACGAAGTTTATCGGATATACGACCTCTTATGTGGATAGCAATGATAAACTATCGGATGGCTATTATCTAGTTAAGACTCATTATGCGTCTTTGAATAAGGCTGCTAGCATGCTAGATACCTTCAACCCTGTCTACTCCTATATCTATGCGAAAAATGGACATTATCAGCTGATCAAACCGATGAATGTCTATAACTCCGATATCATCGGAGATATGAGCAAGGAAGACTATAACCATGTAAAGACTGGTTATGCTAGAGACTTTGCCTACTTTCGTTTTGATCAGAGCATTATTGCATCTGATGAGGATGTAAACGATATTTTCGGAACAATAGACTGGGCTGAGTACCTCAACGCACAAGAGTTTGGTGATCTGACTTATGAATTCGATAAGAATACAGGAAAATATTATTATGTCTTTGATTTAGGGAATAAGCCGAATGTTGATCTTCTTTTGATCGGTGCTTCCACTGGCGCTATGACAGAGATGTTCAACATGGGACCCACTTATAAGCGCCTTGTCATCGATTACTCTTCCATGGTCAAAGTATCCGATATTGATTATGTTCCATTAAGCGGTGCTTCTTTCTCTTATTCGTCTACTCAGGCATTTTATCTCTATACGGATTTTGATTCCTTAAAAGGCAATACAATCTATGATGCTGAGCAAGCTTATGGAATGTCGAATAGTCTCGTGAATGTATTCTATGGTTCCAATGATGGAAATAAGATCAGTGACTTATATTCGACAAAGGTAACAATCAGGCCAATAACAAAAAAGAACATTCAGGAGAACAAAGGAAATATCTTCACTTTTGAAGTCATCTCGGAATGCTTTGGTTATGATCCTTCTACTGCAAAGGCTCCTTTATACAGCGATGAAATCGAATGGCAGACATTCTCGACTTACTCTCAGCGTGTCACAAAGAGAATCGAATTAGGATATGAAGCAAAAGAAAATGAAAATATCGACATCTATTCCCTTTATCGAAGCAAGGTGGATGATACACTTTTGGATAAGAAATTGAGCTATACTGCTTATGAACTGAAACCGAATGGTGAGGTTGATTATTCTAAGGTTGTAGATATCAAACTGAGTGAGAACAACACCTTCAAATTCACAAAGGATATCGCACTATATCTACAGGGTGAATTCAATGGAAAGATAAAGTCCGCTTTGATTTCCATTGTCGGAAAAGAAGAACCGGATATTACAATCATCGATAACTATGAATACGAAGATGAGGAGTATGACATCACATGGACCTATGATGAGACAACAGATAACTATGTATCATCGAGGTCGTATATGAAGGGAGATAAAGTTCATATTCCAGAGATTAAATATACTTCATACGGAAATGAATACACTTCTCTTGATGCCTATGATTCTCAGGGTGATACCTATCACATGAATCAGGAGAGAATCAGCATCTATGATTATTCCAATAACAACTACAATAAAGTGACCTATGATTATGAAGTCTGGGGGAGCTCGATGTTTGATATGACAGGAGACACTATGTTTGTCGTATATCATCTAGTTGATAGATATGGTTATTCGAAAAATATCACTTTAGCCTATAAAGGTGAAGAAAAAGGCACTTATCAAATCACAAGAAATGGAGAAGTTGTTGTCTCTGGTGTTCAGTATTATCTTTCAGATGGAACAAGAAGAGACATTGCAGTGTATGATAAGAATCCTATTTCTTTTACTAGTGCTGAAGATGCAATTGGGGCAACATATACTCTTAAGATCGGTCAGGATGAATATCCCTTTGCATTGAAACAGTTCTCTGTGTATACAAAAGAAAGCACAACTGTAGGAAATACAAGCACAGAGCTTTCTGATGCTATATCTCATGCTAACTATGCTTTGATTTATTTTGAATATCAGCATAATGATGATATCTATACGGTGTATTATGTCTACAACATCAAGCTAAATGGAAAGAACTTCTCGGATTACTCCATTCTCAACGGTAAAGAGTTCTTCACCAATACACAGTACAAGTTTGAAAACATCATCTCGATGGATTCAAACGGTATCAATCTCTCTACTAGTTATCCTACTTTCAAGAAGTATTCAAACGGATACTATACGTTTATCAGTGAATCGGATATGACGAATACCAATAATATCACTTTCACCTTTTTGACAAGTGGAAAGTACTCTATCACCTATACGCTAGCCTTTGTTGAAGATGAGAATGAGGAATCTGTCTTTTTAGACGGAAACAAGTCAATCACATTGACAGAACAGTTTGAAGTTCACTCTCTTGATGAAGAGATTGTCCTGAAGTATAAGACAGATGCCATGCATCCATTCAGAAGCGATCTTCCGAATGTGGAAGTCTTATCCGATGGTGATCAAGTCTATACGACTGCAATTAGACAAAGTGAAGAGAACAAGTCACTAGACTCATCCTATTTTGAGAAGAGTACGGATAATCTCTATCGCTGGGGATATAGCAAGAAGAGCGGTGCTCTTGTCGACTATCTCAATCCTGGTCAGGTTGTCTCTAATGTCGGTGCCAAACTCAATACGACAACACCGATGCTTACTGCAATCTGGGATAAGGGATTGACCGTCACTGCCAAATATACAGTCAATGGTGTGACAAAGACGATTGCAACGAAGACCTATTACAAATCGAATGGCAAGTATACTTTCTCCTTAGGTGACTTCGCTTTCCATCTTGATGATGGCTATTACTTCGTCGGATGGAAATCAGACAAGAAAGTATTCTATGAATCAGTAGGTTCAGAAAAGATCTATTCCTATGAGACGAGTTATACGAATAATATGTCATTTGAATTTGATGAATCCATCGTGATTGAAGCAATTATCAAAGAGCCGGTCACTGTCAGATTCTATACCTATACTTCGGATGGTACGGATGAGAATGTGGACTTTGACAACCTGACAAAGATACCTCTTTCCGTTAACCCTTTGACTGAGGATAGTCAATTGAAGGATGGCCTAACATCAGCACAACTGAAATATCTGAAGAAGCAGGAAAAAGAAGGATTCAAATACTGGGCCGTGTATGTCAATGGTAACCTCATCAAGATCGATAATCTAGAAGAGTTCAGAGTGTCGAAATCCTATCTGTACAACGGACAGATCAACATTGTTGCTGTATTCTAAAGGGGAAATGTATGAAACTATTAATGTTAGCTTTGTCTTTGATTTTTCCTCTTACCAATGTGAAAGAGGCCAATGCAGATACTCTCTTACAGGATTACAAAGTCTATGATACAACATACTCAATCGGAGGAACGAATCAGGTCGGTCAGCAAATGATTTCCAAATACTTTGATAGCAATGTCAAAGTATTCAAGGAGAACGACCTGTACTATCTTTCCGTTACTCTGTTAAACAATCAGGCACTGTCTGATCTGAAAATCAGTGTATCCGACTTAAAGAGCGGAATTTTAGAAGAGATAAACGGAAAAAAGACCACCTATACAATTACTTTATCCTATGATGATCTCAACAGTGACATCTCCTTATCCGGAAATGTTAGCAAGATGTCGATGGATGTATCCTTTACAATCAGACCAAATCTAGATTCACTGAAAGAGACAGAAGAGACTGTGTCTCCTGAAAAAGAATTTCCAGCCCGTTTTGTTCCTGAGCTTACAATCGATGGTGTTGGAGATGTAGAAACAAGTTTGAATTCCTATTATAAGATTCCAGAGGCAAAAGCTACTTTTGATAACCATGACTTAGATGTGAATGTCTCTGTCATCTCTCCAAGTGGAGAAAGTGTAGAGGTAGAAGATAGTAAGATTGCTGTCACAGAATTAGGAGATTACACGATTGATTTCATCGCTTCTACAGATGAATATAAAACAAACTTAGGAAATGATTCCTATGCCAAAGAAAGCATCAAACTGACGAGCAATGCTATTACTAGCAGCATGGTAAAGGTTGTTGATATTCATAATATTCTTCCACAAGGATATATTGTTCAGTGCCAGCGAATTGAATCAGGAACGACCTATGATAAAGTGAGTTCGCTGCTTGCTACCATATCCGAAAACTATGAGATTACGAACATAACGATGATGGATTCAACAGGTCAAGACATTGTTTTGACTGATACAGTGGAATGTTACATTGAAACCAATCCAAACTATGATAGAAACAAAGTAAAAGTCTATCGTGTTGATGATAAATTAGAAGAGGTTTCCTTTTCTGGTTATGGAAGATATGTAAAGTTTGAAAATAAGAAGATGGGAACCTATGTTGTATTGATAGAAGGTGTTCAGTCAAAAACAAACCTTCCTTTGATCATCAGCCTTACTGTTATTGGTGTTGTCATCCTATTTGCACTTGCTGTGTTTCTTGTCATCTTCTTCCTTAGGAAGAGAAAACAAAAAGTTTTGAACTAAAAGACAGTTTAAATTAACGAAGTTTATTCTTCTAATGCTCTTTGGAATTTGACAAATTCTTTAAATCTAGGTAAGGAGAAACCGATTTTTCCGTGCTCGAAATTCTCGATTATACCAACGAGAAACATCCTCTTTTTGTATACCTGAATCATCGAATTGCTGAAGCCTGTTATTTCAATTAGTTCTTTGACCTCTTTGCTCTTTGAGGATGAAATAGCATAACACATCGTCTTCTGCCCTCTTGGCAATGTGGACCAAATCTTAGCGTAAACATCATCCTCTAATGCTGCATCATAATCTTTTAATATGGATTCATCAACAATTTTACTTTGTGAACGATATAAAAGATCTCCAAGAAGCTGGTATGCATATGCATATCCTTTTGTCAGCTTTGCAATCTCAATTGCGTCTTTCATATCCAGTTTGAACTGTTCTTGATAGGACAAAGCTATATCACGAAGATTTAATTGTGGAAGATATATTTTTGGTGCTCTTAACAGAAAAGTTAGACTCTTATCATTCGTGATAGCAGAAACGTTTTCATAAAGACCAGTCAGTAAAAGAAAGACATCCATCCTTTCTCGAATGAATGACTGATAACTTTGAACAAATGCTTTGACATTAGAGGTTCCTGAAACATCATCAATCGTTATAAGTACTCTCTTCTTTTTCTTTTTCAGGTATGAGAGCATAGTTCGAATTAAGGAAGAAACATCAGTTAATCGATCATCACCGGAGATAGAGAAGGTAAGTCCTTTGAATGAGAAGGAGAATTCAGGCTTTAGAAATAACTTTTTCAACTTTCCCTCAGAATAAAGTTTTGAAGCAAATTGTTCAAGCATATCAGCAAATGGATTTAAATCTACTGTTATCCAATCATTCTTCTTATCGAAGTATTCCTTGATTTCAGAAAGGAGAACGGTTTTACCACAACCTCTTGGGCCTCCTATCATAAATACCTTGCTATGGGGTTCTTCAGAGGAGAAAACGGTCGTAATTTCATCAAATTCATTCTTTCTTGGAATGAAGCATTTAGGCTGTTCGCCAAATGTGATATTGAACGGGCTATTGTATAAAGTCATAGTTCACCTCCTTGATTTGTATTATTATATCACGCAACTCGACTTTTTGTTGTCATTTGTTGTCATTTGTTGTTATTTTTAAATTTTGTTGTCATTTGTTGCCATTTGTTGTCATTGGCTCTCTTAAGTCGAATTATTTTCTGTAACAAAAACACTCCTTGGACTATCCAAGGAGTGAATGTTACGATGTATTACGCTATTGACATCAACAAACAACTTTGAATTAGCAAAGAGTAATTTTTTACTAGGTCTTATTCAAACAATGATTGTGATTGGAATTTCATCTTAGCATCATCGATCATGGTGATGAATTCCTCTCTCCAAGGAGAGTTGACCATGAACTGGGCACTATCGAAGGTTTCCAGTTTTCCGTTCATGCATTCCCAAAAATCACACTTTATGTTGATGTTGGATATGGATGACTTCGCTTTTTCAAAGATGACTAAGTCCCCTAGTTCGTTGTCCTTTAATGTCTTTCTAAGACGCCATACGGCATCACGATAGAGCTTCTTTGCTAACTCAACATCTTTATCCGGCCAAAGATGGGCAATCGCATCATTCATAGTCAGTGTTGAACCCTGATAGGCGGTCAGTAAGGCAAGCAATTCTTTTGCCTTAGTGGAACTGAAACTGACTAGTCTACCATTAAGGAATAAATCAAATGGTCCGGAACATTTCAGTTCGATCAATCTCTCTTCCTGATAGGCGATGCTGCTGATAAAGGCATTGAGCTTTTCGGAATCGAATGGCTTATAGCAGAATCCTAATAGGTTGCTTCCTAATCTCTTTTTGATCTCTTCTTCATCGTATGTGAAACCAGTGATGAAGACAATCTTGATATTGGGATTGATCTGAATCAGCTTCTCAGCTAAATCGACACCATTGATGATAGGCATACGGATATCTAAGAAGGCAGCGTTGACGACATGTCTTTCACAGTATGTTAATGCATCAAGCGGATTCTCAAGGAAGAACTTATATTCGATTTGACTCTTATTGATAATCTGGAGCAAGAAATTGCTCAAGGACTCCATTTCGTCATCTACTGCTATTATTTTCATCTTTTACCCCCCCCTTAATTTTTGGTATTGTGATGGTGATGATACTGCTCTTTTCATCTTTGCTGAATATGACTTTGGCTTTGATGGTGAGAGACAGCCGTTGGACGGCATTTTCGATTCCTTCATCCTTTTCATCAATCATATAGGAACCTCTATGATCAATCAATTGTACTACAATATCGTTTTTGTTTTCTACAGTCGAAATCTCAAAGATGTTATCCTCTTCGTTGTATTTGGATACTTTATGGTTGAAGAAGGCAAATACGAATGTTGTTAAGACAGTAGGTGGGAACATGAATTCATAAGTGTCGATATTCAACAAGAGATTCATGGATAGGCTATCGCGCTGATTGTGGAAATCAGCAAAGACGATTGTGTTATCTACTTCATCACTGAATGGAACAGTCAATGTACCGATTGTGACAATGCTGTAACGTAGGGCACTGCTGAAGTCTGATAACAGGATGTCTCCTTTATCAACACTCCTATGATAACCATCTGCAATGATAGCAAAGGCGTTGAACATCAAATTGGGATTGAATTGTTGCTGAGTTGATATGGCGTTTAGATAATTCTGCTCTTTTAACAATGACTTTTCTAATTTTGCTTTCTTCTTAAAGTACAAGATTCTTAAGAAGAAAATCAAATATAGGAATATACTTCCGATGAAGACACCAAGTGACAACGCATTCGATAACGGGAAGAAGAATACATTTCCATCATCACATGCAGATAAGAAAGTGACACCGACTAAGAAAGCGAATAAGATGATATACAAGTCTTCGACAAGATTCTGCTCAACTCTGTAATATAAGAAAAAGAATAAAGAAGCGTAAAGCAGAACAACCAACATAAAGAAAATGATGAAGAACTGATTGTAGATGAACCAAGAACGACAGATTGTAAAGACAACAGCTAGGAAAATGAAGACGAAGACCCATTTCTTATTCGGTATTAAGTTCTTCCTGTGTAATACATAAAGAGAACTCGATAAGATGAATGCGCCAAGACATACGATGGATATAGTCTTATACATCATATAAGGAATTGGTATGTTCAGTAGTGCAAAGAAGACAAGGCCATCTCCTGAGAATAACCAATAAAGGAATGCGAATGTTGCAATCGCGATGATAAGAAGCGACTTACGGAAGCCAGACTGAATGAAACGTGTCACAACCAGAATGACGTAGCATTCTAGCATGATGCCTAAAAGAATGAATTGCAGAAGCTGTCGTCCTCTCTTCGTATTTGTTCCATCTTGAGTGAGAAGGATCTTAGGTCCTTTCTTGATTCCTCCATGCCCGGAGTTTCCGACTTCCATTGTGACAGTCATCTCTCCGGATGTGATGATATAGCTGCCTTTTTGGGTGAAATTGATGCCACTGACATCTGATTTCCGATCTTTGCTTGGTGTCCCGTTTTGTCCGACTAGGACATTATCGAAGTAGATTCGACAAGAGGAGTAATAATAGTCACTGTCTGCTGTGAGCCTTACACCGATAGGAAGATTGATGACTTTGAATCGATAAGTGGCATAGCCGTCCACAGGAAGATTCTCACCATTCATTCTTACTTTTGTCCAGAAATTCGGAAGGCTGAGATAAGTATCCATCTCTGCATCTTCTTCATTATCTGTCATCAGCCATTTGTTGTAATAGAATTCTGTATCTCCGATGATATTGATTCCTTTTTCTAGATTCGTGACTTCCGTATGGTTGATGTCCATGACGCCACTATGAATGAAGAAGGAACTAGATTCATATGATAAGTTCAAAAACAAGGCTATAATCGTAGGAAGGCATATCAAAAAGAAAGAAAGGATGATTATGATGATGTTCTTTTTCTTGGCGGACTTTCTCATAATTGCTCCTCCGGATTATAACGGAAAACAATTGTAGTCTTGGTTCCGTTGCCAAGACTACTCTCTATCATGACTTTCGCATTGAGATGGAGACTCAGTCTTTCAATGACATTCCTTTGACCGATGGAGGTCTTGCTCACTTTGCTAGTGTCATATCCTAAACCATTGTCATTGATGACAATGATAACGTTATCTCCTTCTAGATTTGAGGAGATACTGATGTAACCGTTGCTCTGTTCGTTGACATGGGAATAATTTACTGAGTTTTCGACAATAGGTTCAAGACTTAAAGGCGGAACTTTGAAATCCACAAAGTCTAGATCCAATATCAGGTTGAAAGGTTTTTCGTAACACCTGTTTTCCAAATCGATGTATCGTGTTATCGTTTCAATCTCACTTTCAAAGGGTATCATCTTCTCTTTCATGTTCTTGATAGAATCACGGAAATTGTCAGCAAACATTGCCATGATCTCATCGCCCTCTTGAATATCTTTGTGATAGAAATGACGGATGATGGATAAAGTGTTGAAAAGATAATGAGGCTGAATCTGTTGCTTTAGAGTCTCATCTCTTACTCTGACTTTCTCCTTATAAAGCCTATTGTAGTTTTGTACGGATCGGATATATCGGATGAGCAATGATATGAAGTAAATGAGGAATACTGTGGAACGAAGTGCAGTGAAGACTGAGAATGTTCCTTTGTTGTCGTACCCTAGTGCCGACTGTGAAATAGGAGTCTCAAAAATCAGGTCTCCGATTGTGAAGAGAAGGACAACACAGTTCAGATTCGATAATCTACTCTGTGAACCAGTGAAGTAATAATAGAAGTAGAAACCGAATGCGATAAACAATGTCCAGTAATAGAAGAAGAAATAACCAGTGTCGAATAGAGCAAACATGGAAAAGACATTGGTTAAGAAAACAAGAATATTCAATAAAATAGATTTCCAAGTCAGTTTGTTGCTGAGTCTTGCCTCTGATAGTGTGATGATAAGCAAGAACAGGGATGTCAATATTCTGCTTGTAAATCGGAATGCGTAGAAATTGGGATAATTGGAGAAACGATTGAAAAGAATCAGACCATCTGTTGAGACGAGAACGGAAAGGAAGAGGATGACATTCAAAATGAAAATGAAGATAGAATCATGATCTTGATGTTCTGTTATCAGGAAGATAGATGAAGTCAAAACGGATGCGGTAAGGATACCGATAGAGAGGAATATGAATGCATCGGAAATAGATCCGTGTCTTGCAGCACTGACGGAGGTATAGATATTTGGAATCGTTTTGATTCCTCCGTGCCCAGAGTTTCCAACTTCCATCGTGACAACAACAGTGCTTTCCTTAGTTACATAGTTTGATTTCGAACAATTTTCACCGGATAGGCTATTGCTTTCTTTATCTTTTGATAAAACGCCATATTCATAGATCAAATCATCGTTGAAGAAGATTCTGATACTGCTTCCGCAGTCGAATTTGCCGATGGAGAAGTTCACTCCTTCCTTTACGTTCTTCATTGTCATGCGATAGGAAGCATAACCTTCGGAAGTGAGAGTCTTCTTTTCTCCGTCGCGAGTGATGGATTTTCCAGCCCAGGTGTTTGGAAGAGTGATCGTGCCATCCTGTATAGGCTCTTTGATGTTATCTGTTTTCAGCCATTGATCATAGTAGAATTCGTAATCGCCATAAGGATAGATGACTTTGTCAGAGACTTCATAATCATGGAAATCCATTATCGTATCTTGGAATGATAGTTGATCGGCAGAGTTTACGATTTTCATGATGGACCATATCAAAGCAAACACTCCGACAATGGAGGATAACATTATTGCGATGGTTTTGATTTTTTTATGGTTCTTGTTGCTTTTCATCAATTGCTATTTTACCAAATCAAAACATACATCTGATGAAAATTATGACTTCCTCCCAGTTATTTTTTAGATAATAAATCTATTGTTAACAATGCAATCAATTTTTGATAAAATAATCTAGGTCATAATAAAGGAGATTTACATAATGGCTAAGATTGTTAATGTACATGGTCGTGAAGTTCTTGATTCCCGTGGTAATCCGACTGTTGAAGTCGAAGTTTTACTCGATGATGGAACCAAGGGAAGAGCTATTGTTCCTAGTGGTGCTTCTACAGGCGAAAGCGAAGCTCTCGAACTCAGAGATGGAGATAAGACAAGATATGGCGGAAAGGGAACCCTTTTGGCTGTTGAGAACGTCAACACCAAGATTGCTCCTGCCGTTATCGGTTTAGATGCTTTCAATCAGGTCTTGGTTGATGAAACCATGCTCAAGCTCGATGGCACACCTTTCAAGAAGAACCTTGGTGCCAACGCTATCCTCGGTGTCTCTCTTGCTGTTGCACATGCTGCTGCTGATTCTCTCGATATGCCTTTATATCGTTATATCGGCGGAACCAATGCCAAGGTCATTCCTACACCTTGCATGAACGTCATCAACGGCGGTGCTCACGCACAGTCCACAGTTGACTTCCAGGAATTCTTCATCATCCCTGCTGGCTTCAAGACCTATCATGAGGCTTTAAGAGCTGGTGTCGAATGCTTCCACGCCCTTCAGAAGGTCGTCAAGGCTCATGGCTATGAGACCGGTGTCGGCGATGAAGGCGGATTCGCTCCTTCCTGCAAGAACGGAAATGAAGAACCTTTGGCTTTGATTGCTGAAGCAGTTAGCAATGCTGGCTATAAGCTCGGCGAACAGATCTTCTTAGGTATGGATGTCGCTTCCTCCGAATTCTATGAAGGAAATGGTGTCTACAACCTCAAGAAGTCCGGTGAAGGCGTCAAGACCACTGAAGAGATGATCCAGTACATGGAGAAGCTTGTCACTGATTATCCTTCCATCATCACCATCGAAGACGGCCTTGCCGAATCCGATTGGGCTGGTTGGGCTGAACTCACCAAGAGACTTGGTGGAAAGATCCAGCTTGTCGGCGATGATCTCTTCGTCACCAATCCTGAATTCGTCAAGAAGGGTATCGTCAATCACGTTGCCAACTCTGTCCTTATCAAGGTCAACCAGATCGGTACTTTGACTGAGACATTGGATGCTATCCGTCTTGCTCAGACAAACGGCTATACCTGCATGGTCTCTCATCGTTCCGGTGAAACCGAAGATGTCACCATCGCTGATCTTGCTGTTGCTGTCAACGCTGGTCAGATCAAGACCGGTTCTGCTTCCAGAACTGATCGTATGGCTAAGTACAATCAGCTCCTCCGCATCGAGGAAGAACTCGGTGATGAAGCTGAATATTTAGGTCTCAAGGCTTTCCAGAACAGAAAGTTCTAATTCATCCTACTAACCTAGAGGGGTCCTTCGGGATCCCTCTTTTCTGTTTGTGAAAATCATTTCACTTGTCTTTCTTGTCTTTTTTGTATAATATCATTATACCCCTAGGGGGTATACTTAGGAGAATCCTTTATGGCACGAAATGAAAAATACAATGTGACAGGCATGACATGTGCATCCTGTCAGGCACATGTTGAAAAAGCTGTTTCTCATTTGAAAGGTGTAGAAGAATGCACTGTCAATCTGATGATGAATAACATGAGTGTCACCTATGATGACACACTGACAAGTGTGGATATCATTGAAGCAGTTGAGAAAGCAGGATATGGAGCATCATTGATTGGTTCTATTTCCCATAAGGTGGAAAAGAACGAAGATAAAAAAGAATCCAAGACAGCACTGATTCGTCTTATCATCTCCATCATTCTTCTGATTCCACTTTTCTATATATCGATGGCTTATATGACTATGGGAGATTGGAATTGGCCATTAGGTGCATTCGGTGAAAATCCCTTCTATATCGGACTGACAGAGATGGCTCTTTCCTTATGCATCATGCTATTGAACTATCGATTCTTCCTATCTGGATTCAAATCCCTTTTCCATGGTGGAGCCAACATGGATACATTAGTTGCCTTAGCAACGAGTGTCGCATTCATTTACTCCTTCAGCATGATGTTTGTCATGTCCTATTACGCTAAAGAAAATGAATGGGATAAGGTGATGATGTATTCGATGAATCTCTCCTTTGAGACATCAGGCATGGTTCCTACTTTGATCAGTATTGGAAAGACATTGGAAAGCATATCAAAAGGAAAGACAACATCCGCTATTCAATCCTTATTGGATATGGCACCGAAGGAAGCATGCCTATTGAAAGACGGAGAGGAGAAGAAGGTTTCAATCGATATGGTCAGAACCGATGATGTGTTTATTGTAAGACCTGGTGAAAGCATTCCGGTTGATGGCATTGTCTTAAGTGGAATCTCTGCTGTGGATGAATCAATCCTAACAGGTGAATCCATTCCTGTCGATAAAGAGGAAGGAGGCAATGTCTCTTCTGGAACAATGAATAAGAATGGAACACTGACCTGTAAAGCAACAAATGTCGGAACTGAAACGACCTTAAATAAGATTGTAAAAATGGTAGAAGAAGCGAGCGGAACAAAGACTCATATCTCCCGTATTGCCGATAAGGTTGCTGGTGTGTTCGTCCCTGTCGTTCTATCGATTGCCTTTGTTGTCTTCCTATTCTGGCTTTTGCTCGGGAATGGATTTGTTAGTGCGAATCTAAAGGATGTGACGACATTAAGCTATGCCTTAGAAAGAGCCGTCTCTGTGCTTGTCATCTCCTGCCCTTGTGCTCTTGGCTTAGCAACACCGGTTGCCATCATGGTAGGAAACGGAAAAGCAGCTCGAAACGGAATCCTATTTAAGAATGCTTCTGCTATGGAAGAGACTGGAAAGATTGATTATGTTGTCCTAGATAAGACAGGCACGATAACCAAAGGCGAAGTGAAGGTGAATGATGTTCTTTCCTTTGCTGATGAAAATGAACTATTGAAAATAGCTTATTCTCTTGAAAGCCTATCTGAGCATCCTTTAAGTAATGCAATCACGGAATACGCGAAAGAAAAGAATACGGAAAAAAAAGATTGTGAATCTTTCAAAGCACTACCGGGATTTGGTTTAGAAGGAGTCATTGATGGCGAACTTTGTTTCGGTGGCAATGATAAGCTGATGAAGGAAAAAGGTGTCGATATCAGTAAAGCGGAAGATATTGTTTCTCATCAGGAGGAACAAGGAAGAACGTGTCTCTATTTTGCAAAAGGAAAGACACTGTTAGGCGTATTCTTTGTTTCTGATATCATCAAGGAAGATAGCAAAGAAGCAATCACGAAGATGAAGGAAGAAGGACTGGTTGTCATTATGCTTACAGGGGATAATGAAAGAACGGCCAAAAAGATTGCAGAGACTGTTGGTGTTGATACCTTTGTCAGCAATGTCTTGCCAGACGGGAAACTAGCCGTTATCAAGACACTGAAGAAACACGGGAAAGTCATGATGGTCGGAGATGGAATCAATGATGCTCCAGCACTTACGGAAGCGGATATCGGTGTAGCCATTAAAAAAGGAAGCGATATCGCTATCGATTCCGCTGATGCTGTCTTGATGAAGTCCTCGCTCATGGATGCTTTGAAAGCGATCCGTCTATCGAAGCATACACTATGGAACATCAAAGAGAATCTATTCTGGGCTTTCATCTATAATATCATCATGATTCCGATTGCGGCAGGCGCCTTCTCTTCTCTTGGCCTCTACTCGATGAAGCCGTGGATGGGAGCGGCAGCGATGTCTCTATCTTCTTTGACCGTTGTCCTCAATGCATTAAGAATCAATCTCTTCTCCTTGGATAAGAAAAGAAAGACAAAGAAGAAAAAGGAGATACCATCATTCCTTATCAAGAAGAAGAAAACAAAAGAAGTCACAATACTTATACCGGATATGATGTGCGAAAACTGTGTCAAGCATGTTAAGGAAGGAATTCTCTCGCTTCCTCAGGTTCAGGAAGCAAATGTGTCATTAGAGAAGAAAGAAGCTGTCATCAGGATGGAAGAGGATATGGATCTTTCCATCTTGTTAGATAAGATCAGTGAATTAGGTTATCAGGGAAGTGTAAAAGAAAATCAATGAATGGAGGTAACAGTATGTCATTATTTTCAAAGAAGCAGGAGATTCAGATTGAGGGAATGAAGTGTGAAGGATGCGAAAAGCATATGGAGGAAGCCTTGATGAAGATCGATGGCGTCAAGAGCGTCAAAGCATCCCATGTAGACAATAACGCAATTGTCAAAAGCAAGGATGGCATCAGTGAAGAAGATGCAAGAAAAGCAGTGGAAAGCTGCAACAAGAAGTTTGTAGGTATCAAGGAACTCTAATGAAGTCAGATCACAACCAAATCAAAAAGAGACTGAATATTGTAAAAGGACAATTGGATGGTATATCCAAGATGATTGATGAAAATGCTTACTGCATCGATATATCCAATCAGCTCCTTGCTGCGATATCCGCTCTTAAAAAGATCGATAACATCATCATAGCGGATCACATCCGCTGCTGTGTCATGGAATCCAAAGGCAAAGCAGATGAAGAAGAGAAGATGAAGGAACTGGAAAAGACGTTGAATCGGATGACAACGGACTGAAAAACGAAAAGAGGCTATTTCGATGTAGCCTCTTTTCAGTCGATGCCTAATTTGTCTTTCTGCTTTAGAACAGTCATCTCAATTTCGTTCATGACTGATTTTATGTCAGTCTTGATTTCATGTTCCCAAAACCGGAGAACAACATAACCCATCTCAACAAGCTTGATCTCTTCTTTTCTGTCTCTTTCCTGGTTCTTCTTTATTTTGTTATACCAGTATTCTTTATTCTCTTTTAAGTTGGATTCTATTTTGTTTAGATCGTAACCGTGAAAGAAGTCTCCGTCACAGAAGATACAGATTCTGTATTTTGACAATAGTATGTCTGGATGGCCAGGTAAGTCCGATACATTCTTTCGATATCGATAATGAGCCAAATAGAGCTCTTTTCTCAATATTTTCTCAATGGATGTATCCTTTCCTTTAATCCTAGACATATTGTAGGAAATCTCTTCCTTACTTTTCTTCATGGCTATGAATGTAATTCAATGCGGCTTTGAGTACTTGTTTATCCGTATCGTGTGTAAGGATGGATAAGGCACGTTCTTCTTCAATCCATTCGATGTGATTGACTTCGCTTTCCTGTGCCTTGATGTGATTGGATGTAGGGGTGGCAAGGAAGAAGGTGACGTCCTTTCTTACCGATGGAGAAGGCTTATAGGAGATGGTGCGAGAGAAATCCATGTTCAAAGAGACATCAAGATCTGTCTCTTCCTTGATTTCTCGTAATGCGCATTGCTCCGGTGTTTCTCCTTTTTCGATATGACCTTTCGGCAAAGAGATGTGCCCCTGCTTCATATATTCGATCAGGATGTAGATGCTGTTCTTTCTCTTTTCATAGACAACGGCACCATAACTATATTCTTGTTTCATATTGTTATTACCTCCTATCTGTCAATTAGAGTAAGATGAATCCTTTTACTATATAACAAAAACTCCGCTATACCCTAAGGTATAACGGAGAGAGCAAAAGGAATTTTTATGTTGGAACTTATTATCAATTTCAGGTTGCCAAGGATGTCATTTCCCTTGACGATATAACTATACTAGCAAAACGATTGTTTGTCAATAGATTTTTACAAAATTATTATTGATGTTTCAAAACTAAAGTATATTTACCATTATGATAATAATATTGCATAATTTGTATTTAAAATTAAGAAATATGAACAAAATTAGAACCGAATTGTCAACATTTTACCAAAAACATCAATGTTAAATAGACTTTTATACGAGATATTATCCCTTCTATCTTCTATCCATATTGGATAATTGATTGTGATGCTCGAAGAATTCCTGATGGACGATAGCATCTTGTGGCTTGTTGGAGGTCTGATAGACTGCATTTGCAATCATAAGAAGGAGGAATACAGAGAAAAGATAAAGAGAGTCACCGACATATCCGATCAGCTCCATTTCCAATAAGAATACAAGGAATAACATTCTTTCTCCTGTTTTCTTCTTCATGGAGATGTAATAGAGATTGATTTCAAATGCCACATAGGCAATTAGGGATATCGATCCTCCGAATGTCATCGTCGTCAAAACGTTGTTACTAGAGAATTGAACAATCCCTTCATCGGTTGTCATACCAGCGATAGAGACACCGAATACAGGATTGTTTCTGATGATATCGATAGCTTTCTTATAGAGACTGAATTTACCAGTTGGAATATCGGAAAGAGGATTAAGAGACTTCAATGCATTGATGATATTGGTGTTGGCAGTCTCATTGAAGCCAATGAGAAGAGAAAGGATGGATCCTGTCACAATCAAGGAAAACAAAACAAAATATGGATACTTGTTCTCATAGGTTCTGAAAGAGAGGAATATGACTGGAACAATACAGAACAAAAGACAGAGTAGACCGGATGAGGAAGATAGAAGCAGTATGCCGACAATGTTGACTAAGACAATGGCAATGGGACTGTATTTCTTCTTCGCTGTATTCATGCTAAGAAACGGAATGGATAGACAGAGTATGGTGCTAGCTGTAGAACTATCTAATGCCCACCCGAGATTGAATGATGCCCATTCTAGAGGAACAGTCTGGTTGTTTAAGAAGATGGAGAAGATGATCTGCAGTGTGATTACAACATCAAGGCATGCGATTGTATTGGAGAAATAAGGCAGGGTTTCTCCTCTACCTAAGGCGGTATAGAAGAAGATAGATATCAGGATCAATAAGTATAGAGCGACGATATATAGGATTCCTCTATAATCGTTGCTTCCATCCTTGATCATATTGTAGATATAGGAGAGTAAGAATGTGGATGCAAGAATCAGAGTGGAGTAGAAGAGGTCACCTTTGACGACCTTAAGTTTATTGAAGAGGATAAAAAGGATACAGGATAGAATCAAAGCAGAACCGGTCAGAATGACTTCTCCCGGTATTCCGTTTAATCCTAATAAGTCATCAGGCAAAACGATTTCGAATAGGAAAAGGGGAAGATAGCATTTTCCTTCCTTTCCTAACAGAGGGAGAAAACAGAATAGGGCATAGAAGGAAGCAGGAAGATAGACGATGGGGCTTGGTGAAATCCATGTCAGGAAAGCGATGATACCGATTGTGATGGCATAGAACGGGGAAGAAAGGTATTTCCTTACCTTGTCTAGTAATGTGTTGATTTGCATACCTTTAGTATAGCAATCACCCCATGTTTCGAAAAGAACATAATTTTCTTTTTTTTTTGTAGACAGAAGAAACAAGTTTCATGATAGAAAAAACACTATATTCGTGTTTTAATAATATGGTAATCAGTATGGATATAACTTTAATTAAACAGAAAACAGAGAATTATCTGAATCAGTTTGTCACATATTCCAAGAAAAAGGCAACAGAGATCTATCAGGCTTTTCGTAACCCCGGGGATAAGATGAAATGCTTCTATCTCCTTATGATCGTTGCGAATCTTTGCTTTATCTACACATGGATCAATAATTCATTCACAGTACCTTTAAGCGGAGACTACTCCCTTCAGGAGATGACATTCATCTTCAACGGTTATGATGACTGGCATTACTTCTTCAGAACTGGTGAATTCCCTCAATGGGACAGAAGCGTATTCTTAGGAATTGATAACATCGGCGGAAATTCGTTCTACTATTTGTTTGATCCATTCGTATTGATCCTTCTTCCATTCCCAAGAGATTGGCTATTAGTGCTTCAGGGATTGGAATTTGTCCCTAAGATGGTGATTGCCGGCATGTTCTTCTATTGGTACCTTGGTTCATTTGAATTATCGCCAAAAAATAGGACAATCGGTGCTCTTGCCTTTGCCTTCTCAGGCTATTCGATGTGCTACTTATGGTTCCATTTCATCGATTCTGTCGCCTTTTTGCCTTTATGCTTCTTAGGAATTGAGAGAATCATCAGAGAAAAGGATCCTAGAATATTCCTTGTCGGATTCTTCCTTGTCGCCATGTCGAGCTATTTCTTCTTTGTTGTCTATATGATCGGCATCTTCATGTATGCCATCTTCCGTTACTTCCAGACAATTAAGACAAGAGATTATACTGAGAACATGTCTGTTATGGGAGTTGGTGTTCTTAGCTTTGTTTGTGCTGTGTTTTTAGGATTATTCGTACTACTTCCTGGTATGGTAGTAGCTACAGGAATGCCAAGAGTCACCTCAGCATCCTATCTTCAGAATATCCTTTCCGCATCTTCTTTATCAGAAATGCTAAAAGCAGTCTTCACATTCACAGGCTCTACCCAACACAATCAAGTCACACCACTTCTCAATTTCCTCTTTATGGCGGATGACTGCTACTATTCCAACCTTCTCAATGTCAATTGGTATGATAATTTAGCTGGTTCCTTATATGCGACAACGCCGATTCTTCTTGTGTTCTTCGTTTCTGTCTTGGATGCTTTCAAGAGAAAGAAATGGTCCTATCTTATCGGTCTATTCATCGCCTGCTTGCTTATCATGACTCCGATTGGATTCTATCTCTTCTCAGGTTTTACTGTCGCATATGCTAGATACTTTATCCTTCCTATCGCTTGTATGATCACATGGTGCTGTCTGACACTGGAAAGAAGAAGAGAGATACCACGGACCTATCTTGATATTTCGATGGTCATCATCTCTGTCCTTTATGCTATCAGCTGCTATCTCATCATTTATGAAGTGGATTTATTCCCATCTCATTTCACTGGAACTTATTGGGATGAGAAGATGATTCTCATTCTTGTATGTTTTGGATATCTTCTTCTCTGTTATCTTGTGATGAGGCCTCTTTTCCATAAGAAGCAATTCTCTTATGCTACTTTAGCGTTGATGTCGATCAATATCATCGGTATGTGCAATGCCACAATCATCTGCCATGGTACATCTGGCATTTCACAGCTCTCCTCCTATTCAGAAGAGACCAAGATTGTTCAGATGCTGAAATCGGATGAAGGTGGAAAAGATTTCTATCGTATCTATAACACAACAGCAACAAGAAACAATTCCAACGTTCCTCTTCGTGAAGGATATACAGGATTAAGTGATTTCCATTCTGTCTATCCTTATAATGCTCAGGACTTCTTGGACAGAAGCCGTATTCCACATGGATATCATAACTGGTCCATGGGTATCTACAACAGAAGGGAAAACCTTGAGACCTTCTTAGGAACAAAATATTACATGGTAGATCGTGTAGAAGATAACTTCTCTACGATGTCTGTTCCAAAAGCCTATCCAGAAAGAGTGGATTCCAATGGTTATCTTGTCTATGCTTCGGATTATGATATTCCGTATGGATATAAGAATGTACTCTCTTTGACAGAGAAAGAGAAAGAAGAATTAGGTGTCAACTATTCCAAAGAGACTCTTGATTTCCTCGCTTCTGATGAATGCACTAAATCCATCTATGTCAATACGAACTTCATCGATTTCGGCTTCTCATTCTCGACTATCATGAACACTTCCTGGCTTGCCACAAACCTCACATATAAATCTTATGACGATGATTTAAGTTATGGCCTTTATGAAGACTTGAATGAATATCCGCTTCTTCGTTATGCCATGCTTGATGAGGATGACTATAATCGTTTCCTCTATAAGAAGCAGTACAATGCCGGTAAGATTAATCTCTTCGGAGAGAATTACCCGACAACAAACATCGAAGAACAGACTACATTAGCGAAGAAGGCAAGCAAGTTCCAAAGTCTGCTTACATCTAGCAATACAGATTACATTCCTTATGATTCAACTGTTGACTACACTTCCACATCTGCTAAACTTCCGACGAATCCGATTATGTTGCTCTCTAGTTCGACTGGTACTTCTGCTAGATTGAATATCACAATCTATTCAGCAGCTTGGCCGGCAACTGCAAGCAATCCATCTGGCGAGTATGCAGTCTGTGATCCGGATGATGCAGGTAATCAGGTCTGCCTTAGTACCTTCAGACAGAACAATCCGTGGGAATATGAGAATGGAATCCGTCCTGCTGACTATGTCTATAATTATGATACTTTGAAGGATGCTGACGGAAATACTTCTGATAATTACACAAGAAGCGTTCTCTATAATTCAAAGATTTTGATCACTCCGATGGATGGTAAAGGTAATCCGACTCTTCTTTGTGAAGATGCGGATCCCTCTGATCCGAGTACGGGATCTTATATTTCCATCAATGATGATGACAATATCGAATGGAGATTCTTCGATAAGGATAATAAACTCATTACCTTTGCTCGTCATCCTTATGTCGAATACAAGAAGGCTCACGGCTATTATGTTGATAGACCGGTTAGTAAGATCCTTGGCATTGTCAAAGCGGGTACGAAATCAGAACCGGTTCGTTTGGATAAGCCCTATCTCTATATAACGAGAAACAGCGAATACCAAAGAGCTATCGATGAATTGAAGAAGTATAAGGTCAATATCACAAATAGAAGTGAAAATCAGGTTGAGTTCTCTACAAATTATGATGATGACCGTTTCTTAGTCCTCAACTATCCTTATCAAAAGGGATTTGTAGTCAAAGAGATTACGACAAAAGATGACGGAACAACAGCATATACGACTTTAGACATCTATAAGGCACAAGGAGGATTCATCTCCTTTGAAGCCAAGAAGGGAAGTCATCAATATATTCTCACCTATAACACTCCTTACTTTAAATTCGGCTGCATGGCCACAGCGCTTGGACTATTTGTCACATTCCTGTGCTTAGGATATTTTGGCTATCGTAAGAGGATGGAGAAGATGCTCGAAGAGACAACTCTCCATACCAAAGTCGATGAATTTATCGTAAAGGAGAAATATCGATATGACGACTTTGAAACATCCGTTAGAAGGTAATGCACTCTACTTTCAGTCCGGTGGTCCGACTAGTGTCATCAATACTACTTTCCTTGGTGCGTATGAGACTTTTTGTTCACATTCAACGAATGAAAAATTCTTTGTTTCAAGGTATGGAATATCATCTCTGTTAGAAAACAATCTTGAGGAAGTAAAAGGAGATTATTCTTTCCTACGCCTAGAAAACGGTGCTCACTTTGGTTCGCTTAGAAAACTCCTTGCTGAAAACGAGGATGCCGATATTGGAAAGACAATTGTCGATAATCTAGAGAAGAATAACATCCGATATGTTTTCATTAATGGTGGAAATGATTCGATGGATACCGCCTACAAGGTAGATCGATACTGCAAATACCATCATTACAGATGCTATGTCATCGGATTGCCAAAGACCATCGATAATGATCTTTACGGTTGTGATCACACTCCTGGTTATGGAAGTGCGGCTAAGTTTGTCTGCAACTCTTTGCTTGCTATCACATATGATGAATACAGCTATAAAAAGGGAAAGATTCTTTTAGTTGAGACAATGGGAAGAGATTCTGGATATTTGGCGGCTTCTTCAGTTTTGACTTCGATTCGTGGAAAAAGACCAGACTATATTTATGTTCCGGAAGTTACCTTTCATATCGATGTCTTCATGGATAAAGCGATTAAAACTTATCAGGAAAAGGGGCACTGCATCATCGTTCTCAGTGAAGGAATCAAGGATGAAAATGGTGAACTGATTTCTTCGAAAGGCAAGAGTGATGCCTTTGGAAATAAGGTTCCTGGCGGAGTCGGAAATTATTTATCTTCTCTCATCGCAGAAAAAGGATATCCCTCGCGCTGTGTGGAATTCAATACATTGCAGCGCTCTGCTAGTTTCATGATATCGAAAACAGACAGTGATGAAGCGTATGAAGTAGGTAAAGTGGCATTCCTCTCTGCTTATGAACAAAAGACAGGAATGATGGTATCGTTAAAGAGAATATCATCCAATCCTTATATGATGGAATATCCGTTGATTGATCTCTCTCTATCTAGAAGAAAAGCGTCTTCCATGCCAAAAGAATATATCAATGAAACCGGAGACAATATCAACGATTCCTTTATTGAATACGTTAAGCCGCTTGTAGTAGGCAACATCGATTCATTGAAGGATGATGGACTTTTAGCCTAGCGTTTTTGATGAAATGCCTCTTAAAATGTTTTATCATATAGAGGCTTTTTTGAGGTTCCAATTATGAGTGATAACTATAGAGATTATATTGTCGTAAAGGGTGCAAGAGAGAACAATCTTAAGAACGTATCGGTAACAATACCAAAGAATTCCTTGGTGGTTTTTTCTGGTGTTTCGGGAAGTGGAAAATCGACACTTGCCTTTGATACGATTTTTGCCGAAGGACAAAGAAGATATGTAGAGTCTCTTTCCTCCTATGCGAGAATGTTTTTAGGTGACTTCTCAAAACCAGATGTCGATAGCATTGATGGGCTTTCTCCTGCTATTTCCATCGATCAAAAGACAACCTCTCATAATCCTAGATCAACAGTTGGAACTGTTACGGAAATCTATGATTATCTTAGACTACTTTATGCAAGAATCGGTGTACCATATTGCCCACATCATCATGTTCCGATTCAGGCATCCTCTTTACAACAAATTTATAATGCGATTCGAAACAATCCAGATGGAAGCAAGATAACAATCTATGCTCCGGTTGTTCAGAATGAAAAGGGAACACATCAGGCGACATTGAGCAAATTCTTCAACCAAGGTTATTCCAGGATCAAGATTGATGATAAGCCTCTTACACGTTATGATGAGATTCCTGTTTTGGATAAGAACTATAAGCACACTATTTCATTTGCTATTGATAGATTAGTTCTCAATGATGAGAATAAGGATCGTCTTTTTGACTCGCTTAGAACCGCTCTTGATTTTGCAAAAGGATACGTCACTATCGATGTGGATGGAACAGAGACCCTTTATAGTGAACATCAGTCCTGTCCGATCTGCGGTTTTTCTGTTCCCCCTCTTGAACCAAGACTCTTTTCATTCAATAATCCTTTGGGATGCTGTCCAGACTGCAATGGTTTAGGTGTTCGAATTGAGGCTGACCCAGAAAAGATGATTGCTGATCCGGCTAAATCCATTGAAGATGGTGCTATTGCCTGTCTACCAAAGAAAAATCATGACACGATTGAGTGGAATGACTTTTATGCTGTTCTAGATAAATATAAGATCTCAACAAAGACGCCTTTCAATAAGCTATCTCAGAAACAAAGGGAGGTTGTGATCTATGGACCGAAGGAACCTGTCAAATATATCTATGAGACTTCATCTGGCTCTAAGATTGTCAAGAATGTAACGGAAGGATTGAAGGCTAGAATTGATCGTCTCTATATGACAACGAAGTCGGAATGGATGAAGAGTTACTATGCTTCCTTCATGACAGAAGTTCAGTGTCCGACATGCCATGGCTCTAGATTGAATGAGACGGTTCTGTCCATTCGAATCAATGGTAAGAACATCAACGAACTTTGTTCGATGTCTTTATCTAAGATTTATCAGTTCTTCTCGGATTTAGAACTTACGCCAATGCAACATAAAATCGCTGACCTTATCATTAACGAAGTCAAGAATCGTTTAAAATTCCTTATCGATGTCGGATTGGATTATCTTACTCTTTCAAGAGAAGCTTCTACTCTATCCGGTGGAGAAGCACAACGAATCAGACTTGCAACTCAAATCGGTAGCAGATTGACTGGTGTTCTCTATGTTTTGGATGAACCTAGTATTGGACTTCATCAAAGAGACAATGACAAACTGATCAAGACATTGAAAGAGATGCGTGACTTAGGAAACTCATTGATTGTCGTAGAACATGATGAGGATACAATACTTTCTGCTGATTATGTTGTGGATATGGGACCGTATGCCGGAGATCATGGTGGAGAAGTCGTCTTCCAAGGAAGTGTAAAAGAATTATTGGAGGACAAGAAGTCTCTTACATCAGATTACCTTTCTGGACGTAAGATGATTCCCCTTCCGTCTAAAAGAAGAGAAGCAAAGAATTATCTGACAATCAAGAATGCTTATTGTCACAATCTCAAAAATATAGACGTTAAGATTCCGTTAGGCGAATTTGTCTGTGTCACAGGTGTCTCAGGTAGTGGTAAATCCTCTCTCATTGATCAGGTTCTTTATAAGACAATAAGAAGCAAACTTTTACTCACTGGCGAAAAGACAGAATGTGATGGAATCACAAATAGCAAGTTGATTACAAAGATTATCAATGTATCTCAGGAACCGATTGGTCGTACACCGAGAAGCAATCCAGCAACATACATCAAACTTTTTGATGATATCAGAGAAGTGTTTTCCAATACAAAAGACGCAAAAATGAAGGGAATGGATAAGTCGATGTTCTCCTTCAATGTCAAAGGAGGAAGATGTGAAGCCTGTCAGGGCGCTGGTGTAAAACGAATATCGATGAACTTCCTTCCGGATGTCTATGTGGAATGTGATGTCTGCCATGGAAAACGATATACGGATGATGTCCTTTCTGTTTATTTCAAAGAAAAGAATATATCGGATGTCCTTGATATGCGTGCAGAAGAGGCTTTGACTTTCTTTTCCGCTTTTCCTAATATCAA
>CAVALL010000016.1:0-14803 GCA_963589675.1 Alistipes onderdonkii
TGGCGGTCAAAAAGCGCACAAAATTGCGCTATCGCCAATGGAGAAACACGAAAAAGCCCGATGAAACCTAGGCTTTTCATCCCTTACGTGCACTAGAGAGTTTTTGAATAAATTCCGATGATATGGACAATTTTGTACAAATATATGTTATTTGAAGATGCTAAGTCAGATTTGTCTATTCTTTGGCGGATGATGAAAAAAGCCTTAGGTTTCTCACCTAAGGCTGGATTTCACTGCTGTCTTGTTTCTTATTGGCTTCTTCAAGCTGTCTCTTCAGTTCTTCAATCTCTTTGTCCTTCTCTTCTCTTTCTTTTTTGAGTTTCTCATCTTTCCTTTTCTGTCTGTTGTCCGTGACTAGATAGATGACTTTTACTATCTCAATGATTGCAACAAGAGAGCAGGGAAGTATGACTAATAGAATGGTACCAAGCTTGGATGAGATGAAGAAATACATCTGTCCTAATGGTAGATTGACAAATTTGACTTTGCCGATGATCTCACCGGATCTACCATCACTATATAATATCTGTGTCTGATCTTCTTCAACGGCATCACCGCGAAGAACATATTTGTATACACCATTTTCATCTTTGACAGGATCTTCTACAATACGATGCGTGATTGTCTCATTGTTGAAGGAAACATAATTGAATGTAAGAACATCACCTTTCTTCAAGGAGGAATAGAATTCATCTTCCTTCCCTTCTTTGACTAGATCAACACCGATAAGGGATTTAACTGGAATCGTTTTGATATCGTAGTCTTCTTGTTTCTCTCCATCCATGGAAGCAGAGACAACAACCAAGAACTGAGTGTTTCCGTATTTGCCTTTTGTGATACGGGTACTGACAGATACAAGAGCAAGACAGAAAAATATGACTAAGAATATATAGAATATGATGTTTAAGACCTTGCCTAATGTTGATCTGTGTTCTGCGTTTTCCATTGTAAAAATCCTTCTTTGTTGACTAATAGAAATTGTAACATTTTACAAGTTCAAGTCAATGATTTTCGACAGTTATGGAAAACTTGTTATAGATTCAAAATATCAATATTAACTATTTGTTCTCTTCAAACTCTGTTTATTGCTCACTTATCTATATTTAACAACTCTTTGATATGATTGGCTAATGCTTTATCTTCACAGTACACAAAACAACCCTTTTGACCACGAGTTAGAAGCACTTTGTAGGTATCTTTGATGATGCGTTCTGCTAATTCTGCTGCATTTGGTTTCTTATTGATACCTTTAACAGATGCATCGCTTCTAGAACGCTTTGATATATCTGTAATGATTTTACCGTTTTCGTATCTTAAATCTTTTCCGATGATGACACCGATGTAATCGAACTCTAATCCTTGTGAAGTATGGATACAGCCCACCTGGTCAAAGGAGTCTTTATCAATGGCCCAAGTGTTAGTAGAATTGAAGTTCCATTGTGCTTCAAATCCGTTAGGAAGAATGATATCCATTTTCTCTGAATCCTTTTTGGATTCCCAGTCATAGGTATATCCAGCAACCATTCTAGCCTTGTTATTGATTTCATTTAATTTTCTTAAGTCTTCTCTCATAGCACAAGGATCATCATAGACTCGAAAATCGAAATCAAGGCTTTCATCTAAAGTCGTATTAGCCGTCTCTCTGATCTCAAGTAGATTATCAAGGAAAGCGATATAACTATCAGAACCATTGCAACGGAACTGAGAAGTGAGTCTAAGATTGTCATTGCATTTGAATTCGCTGTTACAATACATAGCCCACTTCTTAATCTCATCCACTGTTCCGATATCATTGACATGGACAATCTGTTCCTCATCAAGGAAGAAGACAGAGACTTTCGATGCTTTGATGATTTCCATGATTTGGTTTGTTCCTAAATTACGATACATGCCCGATTTGTCATTCAGTCGATGTGCTTCATCAACTAATAGACAATCATATCGATTCTCTTTCTCATCGACAAATGATCCAGAGCCTTTGAATAACTCCTTGATATAGGATTGTTTCTTATGACCTTCGGTTAGATATTTTGAATAGACATTTCTAGGTGCTGCATTCTTGGAAACATAACTTGTACTATATCCATCATGCAATAACTTGGCTAGTAAGGATACAGCAATGACGCTTTTTCCTGTTCCAGGACCACCCTGAACAACAATCGTATATTTCTTCTTGTTCTTTAATGCAGTCTCCACTGTTTCCAAAATATAGGAATAAGCTACCTGCTGTTCATCAATCATATAGAATTCTTCGTTTCTTTGCAACATAGGAAGAATGGCATCCTGAAGAGCTTTGGAAGGCTTTAATCTACCATGTTCAATCGTTTCAAATAGTCTTGGATCCGGTTTCTTTTTGATATGTTCCTTTAGGTAGTTGCCGAATTTTGCGGTATCGTGAAGGAAGAACATCGGAACCTCTTTCACATAGAAATCATATTCTGGTGCCTTCAGTTGACTGACATATGCATCTTTATAGTTATGAAGATAGCATGCGGGCTTTAGATGAATCTCATTTTGACGAATGCATTCATTGATGTTCTCTAAAAGCTTTGTGTAATTATATATCTGTGTGCAAGGATGCTGAACAACTCTTTTTGCACCACCAGTATAGGTTTCTACACAATTGTCCAAACTAGTCTTTTTCGCTTCTTCCCATTGCTTCAATTCAATAACATAGATGTAGTTGCTATCACTGTCATCTTTTCCTGCAATCATGAAATCGATACGCTTGGATGTAGTTGGAATCTGGTATTCCAAAGCGACTTCTGCATCATCAATAATACCTGCATTATCCAATACCATATGCATTCTTGGCAAAGAGTTAATCCAGGATCTTTCCTCGGCTATTGAGCCTCCAGAAATATGACACTTCCTGAATGTGTTCTCTAATTTCTCGGCTAGAACACCATTGATTACATCCTCTGAAAACTGCTTTTTTGTTCCTTGATAAATTATCATGTCTATACTTTTCCTCTAGGCCAAATATATAACATAAATATAACACTTTGTAAACCGAGCAGATAATGATGGATACCCTATTATTTGCTTAGATTGGTCAGAGGATAGGTTTCATTTTTTTGATTACAAACTGATGAAAGCAAACAAATTCCTGTTGAATCACAAAACTAAATTTGATAAAATCCTTCTCGCTTTCAAAAGCAGACAGTTCGACGTTACCATCCTGTCTATAAACAAAACCAGGAACAAAGATTACATTATTCGTGCACTCTTTTGTCTCTGGAAGGAGTGCACTTTTTCATTCCTTCTTGGTAGAAACGGAGAAAAATTATGGAAGAAGAGAAGACAGTACAAGAAGAGACGTCAGCAGTAGAAGAGACAACAGTAAAAGAAGAGACGAAATCCGGATTGAAAGAATTCTTTCACAACTACTTCAGTTGCTTTAAATTAGACACAAGAAGCATTGCTGCTAACGCAATCATCGCTGCTATGTATACAGCGTTGACCTACGCATTCTTCTTCTGCTCCTATGGACCAGTTCAGGTTAGAATCTCTGAGTTTATGGTATTACTAGTATTTTTCAATCCGAACTACATCTACGGACTTACCATTGGTTGCATCCTTGCCAACATTTACTCACCTGCAATGTCTAGTTTCTGTACACCATTGGACATTGTTATCGGTACAGCAGCCACAATCGTAGCATTGATCTTCATCTCACTATCTAGACATATGCTTATTGCTACATTATTCCCTGCTTTGACAAATGGATTCCTCCTTGCTTGGGAATTTACATTCTTAGCTAACACCGATGGCACTGGAAACGCTGTTCTCTATTGGACAAACTTTGGATGGGTCGCCTTAGGCGAAGTCATCGCAGTCACCGTAATCGGATATATTCTCTTTAGAATCTTATCGAGAAATCAGAGGTTCATGCACGTCATAAACGCAAAACAGAATCTGAACTACAAGTGGTAAGATATAGTTCTTAAATCGATAAGAAAATATAAACCAATTTATTTTGATAATGTTAAATGGAAGGCAATGTCCTTCCATTTTCTTTTGTGTGGATTCCATTTGCAACACTCTATACCTATGTCTTTCAGTAATAACAGTTTTAATATAGGTTGTCATAGAATAAAATCTCCTATTCATTTGACTTGTACTAACCTTAAAAAATGTTTAAAATAATTTGCTGTTCTATTAATCAATATGTGAGGAAACCTATGAAAGATTACGTTGCACAAAGAAGCAGACAAGCCGTCAGCAAAACTGATATTCTAGCGATTAACAATGAAGCCAACAATGATCGTGCAAAAGGAAACAAAGTCATCAATGCATCCACGGGTGTGTTTCTCGATGAGGATCATAAATTAGGCCATGTCGCTTTGATTTCTTCTTCTCTTACAAATCATATCAATGATAAGCTCTCCTATTCTGGAGTGAATGGAGACTTAGGCTATCTTGATTCCGTCATGCACTTCATCTTCAAAGAGAAAGAAAAGGATATATCAAAATACTATTATCCTTTTATCGGTGCTTCTTTAGGTGGAACAGGTGCCTTATCCATCGCATTCAATCTATTCCAGGATGAAGGAGGAAATGTTCTTCTTCCTGACATCATGTGGACAAACTACATGCTCATCGCTAAGAAAGCAAAACTGAATGTCGTTAAGTATTCGATGTTCAATAAAGAAGGAACCTTTGATCTTGATAGCGTAAGAAAGAACATTGAAGAATCGAAGAAGTCGCATGATAGAGTTCTTCTTGTCATCAATGATCCATGCCACAATCCGACAGGATATTGCTTAAGCGAAGAAGAGTACGATAAGCTATTTGATATATTGGATGAGGAAGGAAAAGACTGTGAACTCTCAGTCATCTTCGATATCGCTTATGCATCGTTCTTCTACATCCCTGGTAAGAAATGGGTGCTTCTAGATAAGTTACTTGAGAAGAAGCATGAATTCATGCCACTCATCGCTTTCTCCTGCTCTAAGGTCTTTGGCTTATACGGACTTCGTGTCGGTGCACTTATTGCTCTATCTGTTGATGAAGGCCAAAGAGATGAGATTAAAAGAGCGTTTGGTGCTCAAGCAAGAGGAACCTATTCTGTTCCTACCAGTGCTGTTCAGTACTGTGTCAGTGAAGTCTTATCTGATGAGAAGAAAGTAGAAGAATTGGAAAAGCAGATCTTCGAAAATACATTGGAGCTTTCTAGACGAAGCAAGGTGCTGATTGAAAGTCTAGAGAAGAACAAGATTGAACATTATCCTTATCGCTGTGGATTCTTTGTCACATTGAAGATTGAGGAAGCAGAAAGAGTCGCTTCTGAGATGAAGAAACAGCATATGTATGTCGTACCGATCACAGAACACAGCATTCGCCTTGCCATATCCGGAATGACCGAAGCTGAGATCGTTGAATTGGTCGATGAATTGAAAAGACATATCTAAACATTTTTTGGCAGTATGATTTGCTAGTCATGCAATCATTTCTGCCTTTTTCATTTGTTATATATTTAAAAAGCAATATACTATTATTCAGAAAAGAAATGGAGGCTCATATGAAAAAAGTAAGTGTTGTTATCCCATGTTATAACGAAGAAGAGGCTCTTCCCTTGTATTTCAAGGCCGTTGATCCTGTTGTCAGCAAGATTGAAGGATATACATTCGACTTTGTCTTAGTCAATGATGGAAGCAAGGACAAGACACTAGAGGTCATGAATAATCTCTATGCTGAAAGAAACGATATCACCATTGTAAATGAGACAAGAAACTATGGACAGAATGCTGCCTTGACTGCTGGACTGCTCTCCGCAAAAGGCGATTATGTCATCATGATGGATGTCGATCTTCAGGATCCTGTCGAACTATTGGCTACAATCTGCGAGAAGTTCACAGAAGGATATGAAGTCGTCAATCCACACCGCTCTAACCGCAAGGAAGACTCTTGGCTCAAGCGTACAACGGCTGGCATGTTCTATAAATTCATCAACATGCTCGAAGGAAAGGAAGTGATTCCCGAGAATGTCAATTGCTTCCGCGGCTTATCTAGACGCGCAGTGGATGCTATCAATGCCTTAGAGGAAAAAGATCGCTATTATGTCTCTCTCGTTCCGCTTGTCGGATTCAAGACAATCAGTGTGGATTTCACAAGACAGAAGAGAACCGCTGGTAAGTCTAAATACGGAAATATTGGAAAACTGTTCAATCACGCCTTCAATTTGATTTCCACTACAACTGCAAAGCCCTTATATTTCCCAATCAAGTTCGGTGCAATCTCGGGTTGTTTTGACTTTGTAGCTGCTGTTGTTTTCCTCATCCTCTATTTCTGCTTAAGGCAGTATAGTTCTATTTTCCTATTGATGTTCTCTATCTTCCTTCTTGCCTTTTTTACCTCTGTCATCATCTTCTTCATCGGCATCAATTCACTCTATCTCCACAATATCCTTATCAATACGAGAAATAGACCGACTACAAATATTGAAACTGTTGTTAGACCAGAAGACAAAACTAACAACTCTACCGATAAAGGAGAAAATGAATAATGAATATCTGGCACGATATCAATCCTGAGAAAGTGAAAGAGGATGATTTTACCTCGGTCATTGAAATCTCAAAAGGAAGCAAATGCAAATATGAGCTTGATAAGGAAACGGGCATGTTGAGACTGGATAGACTTCTATTCACAGCTACGGTCTATCCTGCAAACTATGGATTTATCCCACTTACCTTTGCCCAGGATAACGACCCTCTTGATGTACTTGTCCTCTCTGAAGAACCGATTGTTCCTCTTACCTTAGTGCAGAGCAAGCCGATCGGTATGATCCGTATGGTGGATCAAGGATATATCGATGAGAAGATCATCGCTGTCTGTGAAGGAGATCCTTTCTATAGCCATTTCAATGACTTGAAGGATCTTCCTAGCTTCGTCGGAAATGAAATCCGTCACTTCTTCAAGGTCTATAAGACACTAGAAGGAAAGACAACCAATGTCACAGCCATCAAAGGACATGAGGAAGCCATCAAAGTCATTCATAACTCATTAAAGGCATACAAAGAATACAGAAGCGGTGAATTCAAAGCCTATGGACCAGCCTTTAAGGAAGGTGAGCCCATCACGGAGAAGAGAGCTCCCAAGATTTACTGATTATGGTTCAGTTCCTTTATGTCCGACACGGACATACGCTTTACAATGAAAGCCACATCTTACAAGGTAGACAAGATATTCCCCTATCTGAATTAGGAATTTCAGATGCCAAAGAGACAAAGAAGGCACTAAAGGATTATAAGATCGATGAAATCTATACTTCTCCTTTAAAACGAGCATATCAGACAGCTGAGATCATCAATGAGGATAGAGATGTTCCTCTTCATGTTGCAAATGAATTGATTGAGATGAATTATGGGGACTTAGAAGGCACCTCCTTGCTCAATCCTGAACTTCCGAAGATGAGAGAACGTTTCTTTACCCGTTTCCCTAACGGTGAAAATTACTTCGAAGTCGTTCTTCGTATCTATCCATTCTTAAAAAGCATAGAAGACAAATACAAGAATGAGGATAAGACCATACTGTTAGTTTCTCATATGGGTGTGTATCGTGTGATCAAGAGTTACTTTATGGATATGACCAATGAGGAATTCGGCGACTGCTATGTGAAGAACTGTGCTGTTATAGAATTCCCAAAGAGAGGAGAAGCAAAATGAAATATACTTATACTTGTGTAGTCTATGAAAAAGAAGATGAAACTCTCTTTGCCTTTACCTCTCTACCTTCTGGAATCCTATGCATGGAAAAGACAGAAGATGAAAAAGAGGAAGCTGAAGAATTTCTGATGGAACTTCTTTCGGAAGAAGATTTTCTTCCTCTAGATAACCTTCCAACGGATAAGGTTCTTACTCAGGATGAATTAGTGAAGTTTATAGGTGATGTTTTCCAACTCCCCTATATGGAAGACAAAGTAAAACAGATTACAGTAACTGTAGATGATGAAGAGGATTAAAAATATGAATGAGCTGAAATATTATCGTAATGTCAAAAAAGGAGATCTATTCTATCGTGACTTGCTCACAATCAGTTTAGATAGCAAGACTGTTCTTTATGTCAGAGATGTCGATACCGGTGATATTAGACCTGCCGGATTTCATTTCAAATCTTGTGGTGAATTCATCAAGATCTACAAGAAATATATCGATGACGGATTCACTCTTATTGAAAAAGATGGTATCCAGTATCGATGCTCAAAGGAAGA
This sequence comes from Alistipes onderdonkii, assembly GCA_963589675.1. Classification (GTDB taxonomy): domain Bacteria; phylum Bacillota_I; class Bacilli_A; order RFN20; family CAG-288; genus Enterosoma. The sequence goes on from CAVALL010000016.1 coordinate 8,213, forward strand.
GATATACAACGCCTTGGATCTACATACAGTTGTTTCGACCTACGCTGACTTTTGTAAGCTTAGACCAGAACACAGCAATTACTTTTCCTTGACCCGCATTGAGAATGCCATCAACTCCTATCTCAACGGTGGCATGTCCTTTTTCGACTTAAAATTCTGGGCACAGCTTTTCAGCCTTGCTGTTGAGGAATCATTCGAATACCCTCTTACTTTTCAGAACGCGTTCCAGCTTGCTGTCATCAAGAAACTGGACGAGTACTTGATGGATGGAAAACACCTTGTTGATGAAAACAAAGTCAGAGAGCATTTATCCAATGCCATGCCTGAAATCTATGCTCTAAGAGAAAAGTATTATAAGATGCTCGGCTTACAGACAAAGGCAGGCAAAAAGAAATGCTGAAAGCAATATTCTTTGATTTGGATGGCACACTTCTTCGTATCGATGAGAACAAGTTTGCATCCCTCTATTTTGAATTGATGGGAAAGAAGATGAAGCCTTACGGATATGATCCTAGTATCTTGGAGAAGGCCTTTTACAAAGGAACCTACCTGATGATGACTAATGACGGAAAAAGGACAAATGAAGAAGTCTTTTGGGATTTCTTTTCTACGATCTATCCGAATGCAAGAAAAGACTATGATATTTTTGAATCCTTCTATTCGGATGAGTTTAAGTCATTAGAGACGATCATTGAGAAACAACCACAATCAAAAGAGATTGTCGAATATGTCAAGAAGAAGGGACTACTTCCTGTTCTTTCTACAAATCCTATCTTTCCGAAAGTCGGACAAATGACAAGAATCAACATGCTAGGACTATCCTATGATGACTTTAGCTATGTGACAAGTTATGAAAACTCATACTACTGTAAACCCAAACCTTTGTATTTCAAGACATTGCTAGAACGCTTCTCCTTAAAAAGCGATGAAGTCATCGTATTTGGAAACAATGACTATGAAGATGGAGACTGCGCATCGGCATTAGGGATCAAAGTCTATTTGATTGACGGATACTTGATTCATTCTAGTCATGCCAAAGGAAAGTATGAAACGATTTCACTTTCTGATGTTTTCTCTGTCATAGACAGAGAGTATGAGGCAAGAATGAAAAGCAATTGACTTTTTTTGCTTCTGTGCTAAGATTTTAAACGTAGACAGCGGGACTGTGAAAACAGTTGAGAGGGTTAACACCCGACGCTTGGAACCTGTTGGTCAAGACCAGTGTAGGGAGTCTCTCAATCTTTTCTTAGAGACCTATATTTGCCTTGACTACTTGTCAAGGCGTTTTTATTTCCCTGTCGGAAAGGTTTCATATGAAAGACACATCTTCAACAAGTTCGAGTCGCTCATTTAGTAAGAAAAGCTTAGCGGACATCGTCATATCCGCTATGATGTTGGCTTTGGCTTTAGCCATTAAGGGTATCAGTCAGCTGATTCCGTTCTCCAATCTTCCGTATGGTGGAAGCATCACGATCATCTTAGTTCCGCTTTGCCTTGTCGGACTTTTATGCGGACCAGTATGGGGAATCATTGTTCCTGTTTTATTCTCTGTATTCAACTTCCTTTGGGATGGGGTCTCTTCCTGGACTGCAAATACCAGTGCTGTCATTCTGACTCTCTTCTTAGACTACATTGTCGCATTCGGCTTTTGTGGAATCTCATCTTTATTCCGCAAACCATTCTTTGAAAAGAAGGCTTATGCACCTCTTTTAGCAGTACTGTTATCCGGTATCCTTCGTCTTGTCTCTCACTTCTTCTCCGGTGTCATCGTCTGGAACAATATCTGGGACTATGAAGGACCGATTGTCATGGACTGGTCCAAGGCTGGTATCACCTACTCTTTAGTCTATAACACTTCCTATATGATACCGACTATCATCCTTTCTTTATTAGTCATGGCCTATCTATTGAAGCCGATGTATACACTCTTCTCTATGCCTTTGATGCAGTCATTGAAACCAAAATCTCTTGAGACTACAGATGTTAAGGAAGATAAATTGCCTTCTTATCGACTTCTCTCTTTCATCTTTGCCTTCTTATTCTTAGCTGGAACCGTCCTTTCTTTGATTCCACAGCTGAAGATGAATTATCTAGGCTACTTTGTCGCACCTCTTTCACTTGCCTCAACAGTCTATGAGATCGTTCGTCTCATCCGTAACAGAAAAGAAAAGATTGAAATCTACGATATTCTGATGATCATTGTCTTTATGATGATATTGGCTTTATCAATCTTAGGTATCCTTTCCCGTTATACCTATGGAGCCTCGTTCTATTCCGCATAACGGAAAGTTTTCAAATATTGCTGATTTTGGCCTACTTTACTAGAAAATCGAAAATGAAAGCGTTATAATACTCAATCATATGTCGAGTCTAGGAGGTGGATATGTTCAACATTGATGAAGCTATTATTTCTTTGGTATCCAAGTGGAACGGGTGGGGATTAGCACTCTTTACTGCCATAACCTGCTTAGTTGCTGGTGTCCTATCTTCTCTTATCGGTATTGAAAGAGAGATGAAAGGACAGGCGGCTGGTCTTAGAACTCACGTTGTTGTCGCTGTGACCTGCTCTATGTTGATGGTTGTTTCCGTCTTCGGCATTCAGCTTGCCGTTGTCGCATCCGGTTCAACATCCGGTGAATTTAATCTCAATCTCGATGTCAGCCGTGTCGCTTCCAGCATCGTCTCCGGTATGGGTTTCATGGGCGCCGGCGCCATTGTCAAAAATGGACTTTCCATCCGTGGACTTACCACCGCTGCAACATTGTGGCTTGTCGCTGCTATCGGTATGGCTTGTGGATGTGGCTTCATCGTCGAAGCGATTCTTGTCACTCTCATCGCTATGGCATTCTTGTTAGGACTTACCAAAGTCGAAAAGCTTTTGGATAAGAGTTCTCCTCAGATTCATCTTGTCGTTGCTCCGAACATTCCGATTCTTCATGAAATCCGTTCTCAGGCTGAAAAGTATCGTCTTATCATCAAGAACATCGTCACTGAAAACGGAAAAGGAAGCGACGGAAAAGAACAAGTCGAAATCACGGTCTTCTTTGCTTTCCACAGCGATGAATCCGCCATCTCCGACTATGTCGAATCCTTTGCCTCCTATCCTTATGTCTATAAGGTTGTGAACAACACGGAAAAAAAGAGAAAGAAAGCACAGAATGAGTGATAGACCTCTCTTTCTCTCCACAAGAGAGAATTGCACTGATATCTTACCTATCGAATTCAGGCTGATGAACGGATACGTTCATCGGCTTTTTCTTTCTAGAAATTCGGATGATATTAGAATCACCCTTACAACTGATATTCCTTATATCTATCAAGATGGAGTTCTCACCATCGATTTAAGAGAGAGAAACGGAAACTATTCCTTTTCCTTAATAGTCGACTCAGAATCCTTATCCTATCATCAAAATTACCATGTTATCACAGAAGAGAAAATCACACTGGATCAACTCTTTGGAAGATATGAAAACGGAAAGAACATCCTTTCGCTAACCGACAATCAAAAAGGTTCTCTTTTCTTCAGTCGTTTCCTGAGAAAGAAAACCTTATATTTTGATATTTGTGAATTGGAACCTTTTACCTCTGAAATCAAAGTAGATGTCAAAAACGAAGAAGAGGATAAGAAATACTTTATTCTTATGCGTTATGATTCGAGAAGAGACGTCATTGATTTAACTTTGTACTTAGAAGAATATTCACTGGATTCCACAAGCAAGGAAATCATCAAAAACAGCGAGTTTATCCGTGTTATAGGACAAGAATGACAGGCTCTTCAGTTTCTAATGAAGAATCCTTGACAGTGACTGTATCACCTAAGAGGTTCTTATAGATTCCATCTTTAATGTCGAGAGGGAAAACGACTGGTTTATCATCAAGAGGGAATATACCTAATTCATCCTTGTCATCGGAATAGATGTTTTTGATGATAAGTCCTTTCTCTTTGTTCTGATAGCAAGAGGAGAGAACAAGCTTCTTGTTCTTTTCTCTCTTTTTCAGTTCGACGTTCATTAGATAGAACTGGTAATAGTCCTTTTCAAATGATGAGAAATCGACCGTGTCTTTATCAAATAGAGAGGGCGTGTGTCTTACCTTGCTCTCCTCACCGGAATAGACAAAGGCAGGACCTCTAGTAAAGAATGAATAAGCTAATAAGCTTCTTGTAAAACTATCGTGGTCTGAGTAGGATGCGATTCTCGGTCTATCATGATTCTCAATGGCACGGACAATCAATCCATCTTCATTGATGCTTGCCTGTTCCCCTTCTAAACTCGCTTTGTAACAGGAAAGGGAGAGAACGCTTCTGTTCTCTAAGAATTCAGAAAGGAAATGCCAGTTGAAATAGTGATAGCAAAGATCAAATCCAGAAGCGAAGAGTTCTTCGTTGGATATCGCATGGATTTCTTTCTCTCTCGCATAGAGAAGGAAAGGACCGTCCACTGCCTCGGCTAAGAATATCATCTCATCGCCTAAGGCTTTTCTTGCTTTCTTATAGAATGAGGAAGGAAGGAATGAGGCGACATCGAATCGGAAACCATCCACACCATAGGACTTGTACTTGACTAAGACAGAGACAAGATAATCCTGAACATCCTCTCTGGATGTTTCAAGATCATAGACATCGCTCCATTCACCGATCTTGTTTCCCATCTTTCCATCCTTATCATGATGATAGAATTCGTTGTGTTCCTTGATAAGACGGGCATCACGGCTCGTGTGGTTAAAGACAATGTCCATCATCACTTTCATATTCAATTCGTGTGATGCCTTAATGAGTGAGATGAAATCCTCTTCTGTACCATATTCTGGATTGAAGGACTCATAATCTTCAATTGCATAAGGAGAACCTAGCGTTCCTTTTCTTCCGTCTTTTCCAATCGGAGAAATCGGCATAAGATAAAGGATATCAGCTCCTTTTTCCTTAATTTCCTTTAGTTTTCCTTTTAGTGCAGAAAACGTCCCTTCTTCCGTTTCATTGCGGACAAACACCTGATAAATCACCGAATTCAGAAGCTCTTGTTTCATATGGGGTATCCTTTCCACATTATTTCTTGATTTCGATTGAAAACACAATGTGAATCGCTAAAATAATAAAGGTATATAAACTGAAGGTCAACTAAAATGAAATTTACTGAAAGAACTTCCGGTGTTTTGCTTCCCGTGTCCTCCTTGCCCTCTCCTTATGGAATCGGCACATTAGGTAAAGAAGCATATCAGTTTGTCGATTTCTTAAAGGATAGCGGAGCCAAGATCTGGCAGATGCTCCCATTGAATGTCACCTCCTATGGCGATAGTCCGTATCAGTCTCCTTCCTCCAATGGTCTGAACTATTATTTCATCGATTTAAGAGTATTGATCGAACAGGGACTGCTTACAGAAAGTGAAGTGAAGAACGCTGATTTGATCACATATGAAAACAAGGTCGATTATGGAAAGCAGTTCCATAACCGCATTCCGCTTTTGAAGAAGGCATTCAGTCGCTTTGATCGTGAGAATTCTGATTTCGTCTCCTTTGTCAAGGAAGGGAAATACAATGACTTCTCCTTCTTCATGACGATGAAATCTCTCCATGACTTCAAGGCATGGTATGATTGGAATGAAGAAGACAAGATCTATTCCGAAGCCAATGAAGAGAAGGTAAAGAAGGGAAATCAGGATCTTTACCTCTTCTATCAGTGGACACAGTTCGAATTCCTCAATGAATTCAACGCACTTAAGAAATATGCAAATGATAACGGCATCTCCTTATTAGGAGATATGCCTCTTTATCTTGCCTATGATTCTGTTGAAGCCTATAAGCATTCTGAACTCTTCCTATTGGATGAAAAGCACAATCCAACTGTTGTCGCTGGTGTTCCGCCGGATTATTTCTCAGCCGATGGTCAGTTATGGGGTAACCCTATCTACAACTGGGAAGGAATGAAGAAAGACAATTATTCTTGGTTCACTAAGAGAATCATGAATAATCTTGAACTCTTCGATATCCTTCGTATCGACCATTTCCGTGGCTTTGCTGATTATTATGTGATTCCTTTCGGAATGACAAATGCAAGAGTCGGAAAGTGGGTCATCGGACCTGGCATGGATTTCTTCAAGGATAAAACGAATCTTCCGATTGTCGCCGAGGATCTTGGCACATTGGATGATTATGTCTATCAGCTTCTGAAAGACTCCACTTATCCTGGTATGAAGGTCCTTGAATTCGCTTTCGATGGCGCTTATGACAATCCTCATAAGCCATCCAATTCAACTGAGAACTATTTCTGCTATACCGGAACCCATGACAACATGCCTTTAAGAGGATATCTTGAAGATTTATCCGAACAGGAACTGAATACCTTCAAGGGCGATGTCTACAATCAGTGCCAGCAGTTCCATGTCGATTTCCGTGCGGATACACTTCGTGATTTGGTGCTCACAGTCGATGCTCTTTGCTATGCTTCACCCTGCATTGCCGCTATTCTTCCTCTGCAGGATCTCTTGGCCACTGGTAAAGATACCCGTTTGAATATGCCTTCCTCTTTATCGGACAAGAACTGGACCTATCGTTGCTCTGCAACTGATTTCAATGAATCATTGAGAGTCCTGATT
>CAVALL010000016.1:14813-22861 GCA_963589675.1 Alistipes onderdonkii
TCGTAACGTTGTACGTTATAACCGCTAATTATCAATAATTTATATGAAAAAGTGACATGTATGTCACTTTTTCTATTGCCCTTTTTGGACGGATTTAGAAAGAAAGCACTTTACGAAATAGAATTATTGAAAATTTCTATGATTTTTCAATAAACCCGTATATAATGTTTTAAAATAATTTTAAGGATGGTACCTAGATATGAAAGCACTATTGATTGAAGACAAAGTTCAGCTGGCAAATGCGATCAGAGAATATCTGAAGATGCACAAGATTGATGCCGTTGACAAGAATGACGGCGAGGAAGGCTATCAGGAGGCCATGACTGGTCTTTATGATGTCATCGTCTTGGATTTGATGCTTCCTTCCAAGGATGGTTTATCCATCATTCAGGATCTAAGATCCCATGCTGTTGATACACCGATTCTTGTCTTGACCGCCAATGTCTCCACAGATGAGAAGGTTCAGTGCCTCATGGCTGGTGCCGATGACTATGTCACCAAGCCCTTTGTTTTAGAGGAACTCCTTGTCAGACTTTATGTTCTCACGAGAAGAAAATCCAAATTCTGCCCGGATGAGCTTACAGTCGGTGATCTGAAATTGGATAAGCTAAATCATAAATTATCCAAGGATGATACATCCATCACTCTATCCATGAAGGAATATCAGATCATGGAACTTCTCATGGACAATTCTGACAAGATCATGGAAAAAGGAACAATTCTTCAGAGAGTCTGGGGCAAAGATTCGGATACCTACTATAATTCCGCTGAGGTATATATATCGTTCTTGAGAAGAAAACTGAAGGTTCTTCATTCTAAATGCCGTATCAAGTCCATTCGTAATGTCGGATATAAGCTGATCGATAATCCGGAATTCTTTGAGGATGAAGGCGAATAAGAAAAAATGGGCCAAGTCGGAAAGGTTTGGTATCACAGGGTTTGTCCTTGTTGTGATACTCCTTTTGTTTGGCGTTGTCATTTTCACAGTCTATCTGATTCAGGAAAGGAACATCAAGACGGATTCTCTTCGTTCCCTTCGCTCTGCAGTGAGTGAGGCAGCGAAACCGAAAATCGTCTCGATGGATTTTTCTGATGACATCAAGATGGTCTATCGCGGAGATACGGAGACGACAGACACCTTCCAAAGCAAAGGTGAAATGAATGGACTCATCGTTTATCGGAATGTTGAAAAGAAAGCATACTGGTTAAAAGGTGAAAGCGAAAAGTATCAGATTGTCTATGATTCCATCTCAGAGACTTCCGTAGCGGAAGGCGAGTATAGCGAATATCGAAAAGGTGACTATTTTGTCGGCGTCTATTCAGCTACCTATTTCAATGAGCATATGAAACTTGAGCCGGAAGAAGGCGAAACGGATTATCCCTTAGCAACAGGATCCTGCATATATGCTGCGATCGATGCGAGTGGTAAATTACGTACCACCAATCAGACCATTCTCACACTTACAATTGTCCTTCTCATCGTTGATTTGGCTCTTGTTGTCCCGATTTACATCATCTCTGGCCTTTTGATGAAACCTACATTGAAAGCCATGGAAAGAGAAAAGGTCTTCGTCGCTAACGCATCCCATGAATTGAAGACTCCTCTTGCCATCATTTCAGCCAATGCATCTGTCTTAGCGGAAAAGCATCCGGATGATGCCTCGTATGTTGATACAATCAATCAGCAATGCCGCAACATGAATGAGACGATTATCGATATGATCGATTTAAGCAAATTGGAGACAAAGGAACCTCAGTATGAGGAACTCAATCTTTCGGAGCTCCTTCTTGATCTCTGTGTCACATTTGATGCGGTCGCCTATGAAAACGATATCGAGTACATCTATGATGTCGAGGATGACCTGATACTGGAAAAGGCGGACAGAAAGAACATCATCCGTATGTTCAATCTTCTCATCGACAATGCGATGAAATATGTAGATGGTGAACATAAGAAGATTCAGATTACATTAAAGCGTGAAGGAAAGAAGTATCATTTCACGATATTCAATACAGGATGTGAAGTCCAAGATGATGACAGACAGAAAGTCTTTGACCGTTTCTTCCAGGGTAAGAGCGGAAGCGACAAGGAAAGAAAAGGTTCTGGCCTTGGCCTTGCCATCGTGCATCAGATCTGCGATACAAACGGATATGAAATTACAATCAATTCAGGCTACAAGGAGTTCATGCAATTTGATATAATTTTCAGATAATGACAAAACTGAAACTTGTAAAGAATGTCAAGGACATTCAATCCATCTTGCTTGAAACAGATAGAAGCTTCGTCAAAAAGACGAAGAACCTCTTCCTTTTGGATGAAGAGGATAAGGTGTTGGCATCTGTTGAGGATACCTCCTATACAAAGAAAATACGAACGGACAAGGATAAAAGATATGTTATCCTTGTTTCGTCTTTGTTTTCAAATGAGTTTCGAATCTATTCTTATCTTGATCTTTCCGTTTTGTTTATGCTAAAGAATATAAACGGAAAAGGCTACTTCTTCAAAGACGCCACATTCACTCCAGACGGAAAATATCTCTATGTCTTAGCCGATGAGGTGTCCTACCTCAATCCATCTGAGACGATCTTAGTGAAGATTGAACTTTCTTCTTTTGCTTACACTGTTTTCTTTTCCGGAGAACATCGATATTTTGATTCCCTTTATTTTTCAAAGACGAGACAGGTTTTGACCCTTTTAGACAAAAAAGGAAAGATCCATTTCTTCAGTCAAGACAAGATAATCAAGAAAATCAAGGTTCCTACATTTGATCGGCTATTCTTCATCGATTGGGGGCAGGTCATGCTTCTCTCCTCTCTTGCCGGATTCAATCTTTGCTCAGCAAACGGCAAAGTAATCAGGCAATGCGATATCCTTCTTCCGAAACCATTGAAAACAGATGAGGACAGCAGAAAGGATTTTGATACACAGAATGAGATCCTATCCTTAAAAGGATTATCGAAAATTTCGAGAAAAGACAATCTCTCTGAATACTATAAGGATATGATTTTCTCAACAGAGGCCGGTGCTTTATTATATTTAAGTTACAATATCAACGAAAAGAGTTATACTCTATATCATTATTCTATCCGTTCCTTCACTTTGAAGCATGTCTATCGCTTCAAAAAGGAAGTATACGGCATGGAATTGAACTATCCCTTCCTCTATATTCGAACTAGCAGTGGTGTTCTTATCTATCGTATTTTACAAAATTGATGAAAGGAGCTGAAAAATGCCTAAGAATAAAACTTTTGAGAAGATTGTCTCAGACGGGATTACATTCGATGACGTCCTTTTGCTTCCACGCTATAGTGAAATCACCCCAGATATGGTGTCTTTGAAGGCGAAGCTGACAAAGCACATCACTTTGAACGTTCCTCTTCTTTCTGCTGCTATGGATACGGTTACGGAATCCGAGATGGCCATCGCCCTAGCAAGAGAGGGTGGTATCGGCATCATCCACAAGAACATGACGATTGAAAGACAGGCTAGAGAAGTCGACAAAGTCAAACGTTCCGAAAACGGTGTCATCACCAACCCTATTACCATCAAGAAGGAAAACACTCTTGAAGATTGCTTATCCATCATGGCGATGTACCACATCTCTGGCATACCTGTAACAGATGAGGAAAATCATCTTATCGGCATCATCACAAATCGTGATATCAAGTTCGAAAGCGACTTGAAGAAGACGGCTGATGAAGTCATGACCAAGGAAGGATTGATTGTTGCCAAGGTAGGTACAACTCTTCCTGAGGCAAAGAAGATATTATCCAAGGCGAAGAAAGAAAAACTGCCGATTGTTGATGAGGAATTCCATTTACAGGGACTTATCACAATCAAGGATATTGAGAAGATTGAGAAGTATCCAAACAGCGCTAAGGATAAATACGGAAGACTGCTTTGCGGAGCCGGTATCGGAATCACAAAGGATATGATGCTTCGCGCTAAGGCACTTATCGATGTCGGCGTCGATGTCTTAGTCCTTGACTCCGCACACGGCGATAGCAAGAATGTCGTAGAATCCTTAAAGAAACTGAAGAAAGAATTCCCGAATGTGGATGTCATCGCCGGAAATGTCGCAACCTATGAAGGCGCAAAGCATCTTATGGAAGCCGGCGCTGATGCTGTCAAAGTCGGTATGGGACCTGGCTCTATCTGTACGACTAGAATCATCTCTGGTATGGGTGTCCCTCAGATCACAGCCATCATGGAAGCAAGACGTGCGGCTTTAGAATATGATTGCCCGATCATCGGTGATGGCGGAATCAAATATAGCGGTGATATCACCAAAGCCTTGGCCGCCGGTGCTGACACTGTTATGTTAGGCGCTATCTTTGGAGGCTGCGAAGAAGCCCCTGGTGGAACCGAACTCTATCACGGAAGAAAATACAAAGTCTATCGTGGAATGGGCTCACTTGCTGCAATGGAACAGGCGCATGGCTCTGCGGATAGATATTTCCAGACCGGACATCAGAAACTGGTTCCGGAAGGCGTGGAAGGAAGAGTTCCTTATCGTGGAAATGCAGGAGATGTCATCTTCGAACTTCTCGGCGGCATCCGTTCTGGTATGGGATATCTTGGTGTCAAGACAATCTCTGAACTTCAGGATAAATCCCAGTTCATCAAGATCTCCGCTTCCTCTTTAAAGGAGTCTCATCCTCACGATATCGAAATCACGAAGGAAAGTCCGAATTATCAATCCGATCATTAAACAAAAAGCAAGAAAAAAGCATGTGTCGATTGGCACATGCTTTTTGAATGTTTGAATTTACTTGGCTTCTTCGTTGTTTCTATCCAACTTAAGCTTCTCTTCGAATGCTTTGCGCTTTGCGCTTAAAGAGTTGAAAACCTTGACAATGATGAAGAGTGTGACAGAGATGACGAGGAAGGAAATGATGGCGTTGATGAATGCGCCCCAATCGATAGTGGCGGAAAGGTTGTAGGTGTAGGTGGTGCCATGAAGTGTGTATTTGCTGATGATGGTGCTCTTGACACTTTCGATAAGGTTCGGATTGGCTGCGACTGTATCTGCGGAATATAAGAAGTTAGCTTCCTTGGTGGCTAAGCTCTGAAGTTCAGCGGCATCGAAGAACTGACCTAATCCGTTAGCGGCATCCATACCTCTTTGGGCATCGTTGAGTGCAGGAAGAACGGTGACAAGACCTTTCAAACCTCCAGGAACACCCCAGGTGCAGATGCTGAGTAAGATGTTGGTGAAAGCGGTAACGATAGCATTGAAAGCACCGCCCATGATGACACCGACAGAGAGATCAAGAACGTTTCCGCGTGTGATGAATTTCTTGAAGTCGCCCCAGACTGTTTCGCCCTTGGCCTTTCTTTCGGCCTTAAGAGCTTTCTTTTCTTCTTTTGTTAGTTTTTTGGACATGAAAATATCTCCTTGTGAATACTTAGGTATTTTACCACTCAGAAAATGATTTACAAGTGTTAATTAAGCGAAAAAGTCTTGTTGATGAGTTCGCGGAACTGTTCTTCTGCCATAGCACCGAGAAGGAGTTCCTCATCCTTATCATCGACTTTGACATAGATTCTCTTTCCATTCTGGAAGGCGAACATGCTAGGAATGGAGATGACACCGAACTTCTGTGCGATCTCAGGGAATTCGTCTGTATCGACCTTTAAGAAGACGACATCCTTGTAGTCCTCATCGATGGATTCGATGATTCTTCCCATCATTCTGCAAGGTGAGCACCACTTGGCATTGAAATCGACTAATACGTTCTTGTTCTCTTCGATGATTTTTGGAAAATCAGAAATGTTCTCTAATACTTTGATCATAGTTATTATTCTCCTTACTTATATGAATATACGAATTCAGCATAGATAGTCAAATGAAATGCTTAGACTAGTCCTCTCCAGTTTGATAAAAGGCCAAAGAAGAGAGAAATGACACCTAATACAATGATGTGCAAAGGATAATAGGCGTAGAAGGAATATTGAATGACTTTGCTTTGATATCCTTTCTCTCCATTATAGAAAGCAAGGATAAGAGAGGCTAAGACAGAATAGGTTCCAATCGGCACAAACTCATTCGGAATGAAAGGAAGACTGTAATTGATGCGCCACAACAGATAGAAAGCAAGTTCGACTGTGATAAGAGCAACGATTTCAAACATCTTGTCTGTCTTGACCTTATAGACTTCATAATCCATGGATGGATCATCGAAGTTCTTCTTTTTGATGGAAAGAGCAGAGAGTTCTTTTGCAAGGAAATAGAAGATGAATAGAACAATTGAGAATGTTCCCCAGTCAGTCTTGAATAACGATCCATAAGTCTGGAAGATATCGATGTCACTTAATACTGCAATAGCAATAGGGAAGGCAGCTAAAAGCGAATACCAGTTTTTCTTTTTCAATAGATAGACTGTAAGCACACCTAGAAACATATCGGTGAATGCATTGCCAATAAGTGGATTATTGATGACATCGATGCTATAGATGCTACCAAAGGTATAACCAAAACCATCTAATACAATGGCAAGAACCCCAAGACGTAACAGATATTTCCAAATGTTGCTTGTCTTATAGGCCCCTTCTACTGCTAGGAAAGCAAAGATTGGAAAGGAAATCTTACCGATGGCGCGGAGAATATAGTAGAGAGTATAAGTGTCTTTCTCACCAGGAATGAATAGCAAGGCGATATGATCCAATGTCATCAATAGACAGGCGATCACTTTCAAAGCCAGGCTGGAAAGACCGAAAGTTCGTTTCTTCTCGTTTGTCATCTGATGAATATCCTAAATATGCTATTGGCTGAATCGGATGTAGCACCGCTCTTTAAAGCGTTGGCGATGATTATGGATAACAAAGAGTAGGCATTGTTTAAAAAGTGAGTAAAGATGGATGTAGAAAGAGAACCGGTCTTACAATAGACAAAGCCTAATACAACACCCGAGAGAATATAGGTAGGAAGATTCTCAAGCTCGATATAGAGAGCCTGAAGGTTATTCGCTCTGATCTCTGCAAGCTGTGCAGCAGTCAAGGCGGAATTCTGTGGCATGATAAGTGCGATGATGGTTGAGAAATCAAAATGGATAAGACCAAACAGGATGGAAGAGAGGATGATACCTAACCAGCGGTTCTTCTTTCCTAATAAGTCGCATAAGCCCGCACGATATGTGATCTCTTCGACAAATGGTGCAATCAGTGCGGCCATGATGAAGACAAGTGCCGGGTAGACAGTAGCCATCGTATCAAGACTAGACTGATTGGAATTCTGCTTATAGGTAGGAATGAAACTGTAGATGATATTGAATATAATACCGATGGCTAATAGCATGAAGAACCCAAGAAGTCCCCATGAATAGGTATTCTTATCCTTGAAAGGCTTGAAAATCTTGTGTCCTGTCTTGTCTTTTCCTAAGAAACAGATAAGAAGCAGTACACCTAGACCAAGTACATAAGAGATGAAGTTGATGAGTGTTGAACCTAAAAGGGTGAGACTTTTCGTATCTTGGTTATATAAGGGGGTTAGGCAGATAATTACCGAAACTAAAGTAGCGATGACCTGGAAACCGAGATATCCGACTATGAATAAAACGATTTTTTTCCAAGTAGGAGTGGTTTCATTCAGCTCAGAATAGCTAAATAAGCTACGTGATTTGTCATCATGGTTATTATCGGAACCATTCTGATTTATCTCTGGTGTTAAATTTTCCATAGAGAAATCTCCTTTCATAGAAAATATGTGTTATTATAATTCAAATGTTTATATTTATAAACATGAATTGAAATTTGAATGAAAAGGAGAACCCTATGAGTAAATCCACGATTGACCTGATTCTACTTATTTCTTTTCTGTTATTGATCTTCCTATCCCTTATCGCTGGTCTAGTGGGATTACTAAAAGGCATATACAAGACTACACTTAAGACAGTACTCAAACTGGTCCTGATTATTGTCCTTGTCTTCTCCTCTTCATCGATTTCTACCTGGATTGGAAATATCGATATCGGTAAGTTCATTCCAAACTCAGAAGGCAGTGTGACAATCTTATCATACTTAGTCAATTACCTCAACGGTACCGGAT
>CAVALL010000016.1:22871-28021 GCA_963589675.1 Alistipes onderdonkii
CTTTATATGAAACCACAATCGCTATTGCAACATCCGCTCTTGCCTTTGTCACATTCATCGTCGGCATGATATTGGTTCAGCTCACAATCTCTCTTATCACGGCCATTTTCTATCACGGCATCTTCCGTTGGTTCTTGCCTGTTGAGACCAAAGCGGAAAGAAAGGCTAGAAAGCAGAAAGACAATAAATCCGCAATTACAAGCGGACTGTTGGATAAGAATGGGAAAGTCACCGCAAACTCTAGAAAGACTCTCCCCTTATTGCGTGTTCCTGGTGGTTTACTAGGATTTGCTCAGGAATTCATTTTCCTCTGTGTCTTGATTTCTCCTCTTACTGCTCTTGCCCGTATCGCTGTAAACAATAAGGAATCCGTTCAGGAAGGCTTAAAGACAGCTGGTGTCTCTGAAGCGAATATTGAAACTGCGAACACTGTGATGGATTCGGCTGAGAATTCGCTTATCTATAAGACCTTAGGCTTAAAGAACTTCGACTTACTAGTTATGAATAAGGTATCCACAGTCGACTTGAACAATTCCCAAGTCAGCTTCTCTGGTCTTGTCTCCTCCACTTTGGATATCGCTGAGCCTCTTTTAAAAGATGGAATCATCACTTATGATCAGGCAGCTAGCACGGTCACTATCAATTTCTCCTTGCTTCTTTCAACGACAACAGTCGATGCTTTGATATCCAATGTCATCGACTCACCAATGGTCATGGCTCTTATTCCTCCGCTTGTCGACGTTGCTCTTAACTCAGTAAATGGTGCTTCCTTTGCTATCGATGAGCTCGATTTCAATAACATCGATTGGTCCAGTGAACTAACCATTCTCAATGGAATCTACAAAGAGGTTTATTCCTCTGCTATTGAACCGATGGTTTCAACATCTGGTGTCAATCCAAAGCATTTCATCATCAAAATTTCAACAATGACAGATGATGAGATGAATGTCTATGTTGATGCAGTCTCAAAGCTAGGCACGATGACATCTGTCAAGAACAATCTTCCTGTCATTCTATCTGGAATCGGTCGCTATTTGGACAATCAAGGATTTGAAATCCTTCCTAGCGATAAATCAGCATATAAAGATATCGACTGGTCTCAGGATCTGAAAGTCTTCACGGAAGGTGTCCTTCAGTACTTCAGAACGATTGGTCTCGATATCTCTTCCGATATCAATCTTAATCTTCTTCAGGAAAAGACGTTTGATGCCATGAAGGATGAGACGAAGAGAAATAGAATAAGAGATATCATCTGTGGCCAGACCAATCATCAAGGACTATTGGATACTCAGCTCTTCTCAACTCTCTCTCTTTCCAAGATCATTTCCTCTACTTTGTCTTCGATTCCTTCCGTTAAGAAATATACGACTGCAATGAGCTTTGACTTCTTGGATAATTTCAGCGACAACGAATTGAAGTCCGAATTCTCTACGATGTTCTCTATTGCGGGAACGGTCTTCGATGAGGATAGCAAGATCAATGTCAATAATCTTTCCTCCATCGATATTGGAGACAGCGAGACAGCCAGTGAGCTTGCTGATCTACTTCACGATAGCAAATCAAGCAAAATCTTTTCGAAACTCTATCCTTCCATCATGAAAGGTATCCTATTCAATTCCAATATCAATGTTTCATCTTATCTTTACGGACTGACTCCGTATAATTTCAATTACGATTCCACCACCTACATCGATGACTTTGAAAGCATTCTTAGAATGATGCCGGATATCAAGAAGATGCAGGAATTATTCACTTCTTCTGATCCTATTTCCGACAAGATCAAGAAACTTGATACGGATCTGTTAAGAAATCTGATGAATCTTCTTGTGAACTCTGATTTCTTCAATTCTGATCAAAAGACTGGAGTCAATTCCTCCGAACAGAAGAATGTAAACATTGCTACCTTCTTTGAAAATCTTTTCAAGGAGGAACCATTCGTCTCGATGAATCTTGTTGCTCCATCGATTGACGATTTACAGGATGTCAACTGGGGGACTGGTGTCGGCGGGGATGGCGGAGAAATCGACCTCATCTGTAAGATGCTTGAGGAAGGAAAGAAGAATGCGGATTTCCTTACTGATTACTCCTTTGATAAGATTGAAGATACAAAAGCCTTTGGCTCAATGATCAAATATGGATTTGAAAGCAAAATCTTATCTCCTTCCATCCTTTCCATCATCGATGATTCTCTCAGCAAATATTTGGATGACATCGGTATTCCTTACTCTTTCAATGAGATGAGAAATGCGATGTGGATCGATGACAGCGATGATATCGCAGAGCTTCTTTCTCTGTTAAAAGGTGTCGATTTAAAGAATATCGATTTGAATACCTTCTCTCCGGACCGTCTCAATTCTCTCCTCACCGTCATGCACAACATGAACCTCATTCAGACAGGTAACACGGAAAAGGATCCATTTGGATATGCTTTATATTCCTTGATCAAGAAACAAGGCCTATTTACAGAATTAGGAACGAATATCGATTATCACGTCTTTGAATTGGATGATACGAATGATTGGTCGGTTGAAACCGGTGAAATATCATTCGATGGTGAAACAGTTCATGAAATCACTACAGAAGGCCAAATCGCCTACTTCACCGATTTCTTCCGTCAGACACAGGCTGTCGGCTTCGATACCTTGAAGAAAGGTAAGATTCCAAAAGGATTTGTCAGCTCCATTGATGAATCCATGAATTCCTCTGTCCTTCGTAATCTTGTTGTCAATGTCTTCAAGAACTCTGTCAAGAACATCTCGGTTCCGGAAGGATATGAGAAGATGATTGACTCGCTTGATCTCGATGTTATGTTAGAACTAGATCATGATCCTTTCGTTGATGAACTCCAGATCTTTGAAGATATCTATATCTTATCCGAGGAAAAGATTGGCGAAGATTCCAAATTAGATCTTATGCTGACAAAATTCTATACTCTTGCCTCTGTTGATGTCGGAAACGGAAGAACATTAGAGGATGACATGGATGACCTTCTGACTGAGGTATCAAAATCACACGTCTTTACCACAAAGAAAGAAGGCAGTGCATTAAGCCCAATCTCCCATCTCTTCTATAGCATCCTCGACCGGATGAAATTCCTGAAGAAAGCATCCCTCGAAGAGAATGATCTCTATGTCAATGACAGTGTATACGGTATCTTGAACTCAGTTGATGATTGGGAAGATGAATGCGTTAAAATTCAGGTCGTCATCAATAAAATGCAAGGATTATCGGATGACGCTTTAAGCCTTGTCGGTTCGAAGCTCACGAAGGAACAAGGTCTCAACCTCTTCAAATCGATGAATCAGTCTCAGATATTCCATCGTATTCCAATTTCCTTGTTCATGAAAGGATTCACACAGAAGAATATCGACGGGTTCTTAAAGGATCCTGATACGAATACTGTTACGCATCCTTTGAACTTCTATGTCCATCTTTCCGCAAGCAATGAAGACATTGCCTATTGGGATAACGAAATCACCTATGGCATGGAACTGACATTAGGTGAGGATGGATTAAAGGAAGTCTTCACCAATAAAGATTTGAAGATAGATGATGTGAAGTTTGATACGGTCAACGCCAAGGTTCTCTACTATATCGGTAAGATGCACTTGTTCGATGAATCTCGCTCCTATCTCTTCTACAACATGATAGACCGTTATTCTACCGATAAATTCTCTGCTCCTTCTCTGTTCTTGACCGGTGTTGATGTTCCTTATGGATTCAATGAAAAGGTATATCGATTTGAAAATCTTTTCTTCCAGAATCCGAAATTGTTGAATGAGAATGGTGAACTGGATGAGACAAAGGCCTTTAAGGATCTTGAACTCGTCAATGCAATCATGCATTCCGCATTGGAGATCGCTCCGAGCGCTATCAATTCCGATTCCTTGAAGGATGTCGATGTCGACTTCGTGGATTTGACACAGGATTGTTATTCTCTTACCGATTCTGTCTTCTACCGCTCTGACTTGGCAAGTGAAATCATGGCTGGCATCGAGACTCAGATGATGAAGAATGAGAAATATGCCGCTTACTTCTCACTCCTTGCTGATACAGATTACTATGCGGATAGTTATCATCTAGTCAACATTGTCGAAGCAAGAGCCTTAAATGGCTTCTTAGCGTTAAGCAAATTAGAAAGCGACAAGTTCGCCTCCGCTATTCCTTACTTCAGCAAGAGTAAACTTGCTTCCCCCTTCTCACTCTTTGGCGAAGCAGATCTTAACAATATTACGGATTACAAAGAATACTATGAGTACTTCCTTACCTATTCCGAATACAGTCTTACACATAATTCCATCCTCGCATTGAAGGAACTTTCCGTACTGGAGAAGATTCCGGTTCTCAATCAAGATGAAACGGCCGTCAATTCACTCACCAATTTTGTTACCAAATCGACAGCGGATGTCGCCTTCTCAGAATATCTAGCTACAGCCGAAATCAAGTGAACATAAGAAAAGCAGCTCTGCGCGAGCTGCTTTTCTTCTATTAGTTATTTGACAATTGGTCTTTTCAGCATATAGGCAAGGCCGACTGTGTCTCTACCACAGTGGCAGCAGATAATGCCAGATGCTTCAATCGGATAAAGAATGTTCTTTCCGACAAGGTCTTTTAGATCCTTTTCGACCTTTTTGACTCCATAGTCTCCTTCGACATGAGGGATAAAGATCGGATAAGAGAAATCGATGTTGTCTGCTTCAAACTGTTCGATGAATTCATCAACGATTTTCTGTACGCCTTTGGAAATGTCTTTTCCACGGACAAGGGTATGAACACCCATCTTACCATCAGTCAATGTGATGATCGGATGAATGTGAAGCTTGTTTCCGATGATGTAGGTAAGACCGGAGCATCTGCCTCCTTTGTGGAGGAATTCCATCGTATCGATAACGAAACTCATCGATATCTTCTTCACTCTTTCTTCATGGTTCTTAACAATGGTTTCAACAGGGAGCTCATTCTTGATGTCATCAGCGATTCCGATGACTTCCAATGCGATGCCAGAAGAGAGGGATGCTGAGTCAAGGACTGTGACCTTGTCTTCCACTCCTAAGTCTCTTGCTGCAAGGTGAGCGTTGTTGTTGATGGATGAAATTTTAGAAGAGATAGGAAGGTAGAAGAGATGCTCCGCTTCTTTTAAATTGTTTTCA
>CAVALL010000017.1:0-27046 GCA_963589675.1 Alistipes onderdonkii
ACTTCATTGTTCATCTCTTTTAAAGTTAGCTTATTTTTATAATATTTGACTTCTATGATTTTAAGGTGATCTTTGAATTCTAAGGCGACATCAAATTCTCCGTTCATCTTATTCTTTGGATCATCGTAATAGTATGTTCCAATGTTTCTGATTCCTGGAAGTTTACCTTTTGTGCTTAGAATCGAATAATAACTTCTTACGATTTCTTCGAATCTATGAGATATAAAAGTAGTTAATGAATCTTTTATATAAGCTTCATAAAAATTATCAACACCAAGAGAAACAATCAACGAATTTTTGCCTTGAACATATGTGTAGAAGAATCTTAGTACATTATCATTGATTGCATAATATGCTTTTTTATCGTCGTTCATCTTATTCATCGGATAAGTCTTTTTAAGCAACTTGATTGTCACTAGGGATTTTAATGATTTTGCGATTTTACCAGTTTTCTCTATATCAACATGACTTTCTATTTCTGAATATCTTTTCTTGCTATTTCCGATGAATGATATGATTTTCTTTGCTTGCAGACTATTGATGGCATCGGAAATGAGCAAGGAATCTGCGTAATTGTATACAAGGCTATGCTCATCTAAAAATAAGCTTTTTATATTGTCTTCAAGTGATCTATCTTTATCGATGAATGAGTTGATATATGGGCTTCCACCGAATACGGAATAGAAAGCTATTTTATCCATTATCGACTTTTGATCATAGAAGGAGGAAGCTTCTATATAGTTCAATTCCTCTAGATATATTTTTTTTGTGAACCTTCCAAACAGAGGATTGCCTTCTGTTAGCAAGTCATTCATCATGCTGATTTCAGAACCACAAATAATGAAATTCAGATTTTGAGAATAATTATCAAAAATATCTTGGAAGATACTATCAACCGTATTTGAATTGTTCATTTTTTTCAAATAGGGATATTTATCAAAGATGACAGTGTACTTAGTATTCAAACTGTTAATGTATTCAAATGCCTGTTCAAATGTTTCAAATGAAACATAAGAAGGAATCGATACCTTCTTGCTCAGAATCAATCGAAACAGTTGTAAATTTGCACTAAGCGTATCTTGAATGCATTCAAAATAGATGAAGTTACCATTGGTTTCCATCACTTTCTTTATTAAAGCAGTCTTGCCGACTCTTCTTTTTCCGTAGATTACTATTTTTCTAGATATTCCATCTAACTCGTTGAGGATCTCGTTTATTTCGTTTTCTCTATGAATGAACATTGAACGCCTGCATAACACTGAATTATTTTTCAGTGAACTTTAATTCAGTGTTATTTTATCATTGAATGGTTCTATTTTCAATGCCACATCAAGAAGCTCTTATAAATATTCTTTTCTTGCTAACATAGTTGGATAAGTGACAGACAAACAGATATGTTATTTCCTTAGATATATCCTGTTTATTTTGGTATCATATTTCTATAGAGAGGTTACGTTTATGAAAGCATTGATTACTGGTGGAACAAGTGGAATTGGACTTGCTATTGCTGATGAATTGTTGACACGTGGATATGAGGTTAAGATCATATCTAGAAAAGAAGGAGATCTTCCAATTATCAGAAAGAAACATCCTGATGGAAAGATAGAGTTTTCTTCTTATGATTTATCCAAGGAAGAGGAATGTTATCGCCTTTTGGAAGATACCAAGAAGGAAGACTATGATCTCTTCGTCAACAATGCCGGATATGGTGATATCGGTAGAATCCAGAATACGAGTCTTGAGAAGGAAGTGAATATGCTTAAGCTCAATGATATCGCTACACTGATCTTAGTGAAATCATTCTTGCTCAGATTCATAGAGAAAGGAAAAGGCAGAGTTCTGACTGTTGCTTCTGCTGCTGCCTTTGGTGTTGCTCCCTATATGAATGTCTACTATGCTAGCAAAGCGTTTGTCTATTCTCTTGCTCATGGATATTACAGAGAACTTAAGGATATGAAGTCTAAGGTTACGATTTCTGTCTTATGTCCAGGACCTGTCAAGACAAGATTTGAAGAGGTTGCCAATGCAAAGTTCACAATCTCATCTCTTCAGGCAGATAAGGTTGCAAAGTATGCTGTGAAGAAGACATTGAAGGGAAAACTGGAAATCGTTCCCGGCATCAAGATCAAATTAGGACATGTTTTCTCTCATATCGTTCCGAAAAAGATGATCAGCAAAATCTTAAGAAAACAGTCTGAGATGAAATAGTTAGACTCAAAACTATAGTAATATCCGTTAGTTTAGTTATTAAACTATATACTTTTAGTATATAATTTTATTAGAAAGTCGAAGGTGGAAACTATGGATAAAAACAAAGCTTTACAGCTCTGGGAAGAAAAATACGGAAGCCGTGAGTTTGTATATGATTATGCGGCTCAGAAGATAGTCAAAGAAGATTTTGAGGAGGAATCCTCTTCTTACTCTTGGACGATTGATTTCATCAAACCTCTTACTAGTGGGGGATTCAATCAGAGTTCCAATATGATGATGTGCTCAGTTCTGACAAAGAAACTGAGACAGGATAAATCTACTTTCCGTATTGGGAATGCTCTATTTGAGGTCAGAAAAGGAAAGAAATTTGGAACCTTTGCTTTGTATGATGTGACGGATAGAAATCATCCTTTTGATGTATCAACTGTTACAGAAGAGACTCTGAAAGATGAATATCATACAAAAAGACAGATCGACCTATATGGAAGAGAGAAGAAAGAAAGTTTTGTTCTTCCTGATCTAGGAAATATCAGAAAGAATGTCTTTGATGAACATGCTCCTGATATCATTTCTGAGGAAAGGGAAGTGGCTTTAGAACCTGTTGTAGAACAACATATTGAAGAAGCGAAAACCGTAGTTTCAATAAATGAGACCACTCCTGTTGTAGAGGAAAAGGATGAGTCTCCTGTTGTTGAAGAGGTGGTAGAAGAGAAAGCTCCTGAAATTATAGATGTTCCCGAAGTCAAGGAAGAAGAGAAACCTGTTGCTGATATGGTCCTCCTTTCAGATGAAGAAGAGCCATTAATTGATGAAAGAGATGTTCTCTTTGATACGATGAACAAGGAAAGAGAGTATGCAGATGATCTTCGTTCTCTTTATCATGCTTCTTTAGCAAAGGATGAAAAGAACGAGCAGACTATCTTGACCTTATTTTCTAATTGCAATGCATTAAAGGAAAACTTGAATGCACTTAGAGACAAGATTGTCTCAATGCAGAGTACGATTGATGAATACAAGAATGAAAAAGATAAACTTGAACTCTCTAAGAATGAAGAGGCGAAATCACAGAATGATGTGATACAGTCTCTCAACCAAGAGAATGCATCTTTGAAGTCTGATCTTGGAAAACAGTATAACGATTACGAACAGTTAGAGGCCAAGTATCAGGAAATCTATGCTAAGTGTGCTAGCTTGGAACAGGAAAAGTTAGAATGGGACAATGTTAAAGAATCGGATGCTCATAAGGATGAACTCCTCTTTGAGAAAGATAAAGAGAAAGATCAACTGAATAATCAGATTTCTCAGCTGAATCTACTGATTCAGGAAAAGACAACTGCGATTGATTCTTTGCAATCTCAGCTTGCCGAATGCAAGGAATCTTTCCGTGTGAAATCCGAGGAATTTGACACATTGAATGCGAATTACAATGAGCTCATTTCTTTAAAAGAAGATAACGAAAAGGTTTTGACAGATAAAGAGTCAGAGAAGTCTCTTTTAGAAAAGGAAAAAATAGATTTACAGTCTCGTGTTGATGCTCTTCTTGCTGAAAAGGCAATGGAAGATGAAAAATTCCGTAATGTTTCTGCTGAAAATGATGAATTAAGAGATCAGCTGAAGAAGGAAAAGGAAGAATCTGACAAAGTTCTTTCTGAAAAAGATGAAGAATGTCTAAGACTTGGACAACAGTATGAAGATCTGAAGAAGGAAAAGGAAACTCTTTCTGCTTCTTTGATTGCAGCTAGTGCGGAAAAGGAATCCATCTTAGCAGAGAAGGAATCAAATTATGACAAAGCGGTTCAATTGAATGTCAAACTCAATGAATCTCAGGTCGCTGTTGAAAGACTGACTAACGAAAATGATGACCTGAAGAAGGAATTGGAAGAGAATGACAACGCTCATAAAGAGGCGATTGAGGCCCTTATGAAGCAGAAAGCCGAAGCGGATGGAAAGATTATCTTTATCACCTGCGGTGGTGATATCGAGCACTATTCTGATTATCTCTTCTATCTATCCGATACCGATAAGCTGAATACGAAAGAGACCGTTTTAGAGGCATTGTCCTTATATCCGTCATGGCATAGAAAGGATGAACAGCATGTCTCTGCTCTGATTGAAGGAGAAGAAGAAATCGGTGCCAATGTGTCTCTGTTAGAGGAAAGAGATGTATCTTACCTTGCCAGTGAAAAGGAAAACAGAGAGAAGGCGATGAGCTATTGGGCCTCTAAATATGGAGACATTGACCAAACAACAGACTTTGCCGGACGTATCATCAACAGGAATCATTATCTCGATAAAGAGGATACTCAGGGATGGAACTACATCAAGATCAAATCAGATGACAGAGAATATGTCGGAAACATCCTGATTGCCAATATGAGAACACTCTTGGATTACAAGGAGAATGGTGGCTTTAAGAGCAATGGCCAAAGCTTTAAAGTCGTAGAAGAGAACGGTGTCTATTCCGTTGAATCAGAAGACTATGTCACCGATCCCTACAACCTAGTCAAGACACTCCGTGTCACAAAAGAGAACCTCGCTAAGAAGAGTCCTATCATCTACATCTTTGTCAAGGTGCTTGGAAGCACAACGACAAGACCGGATGATACGAAGCTTCTTGAATTCTATGACCTTATCGATAGGACTGTAAGAAGAACCTGTTCCCGTTCCTTTATCGAAATGAAGACAGTTACTGGAAATGCAAACTATGCGTTCTTGACCTTCGATGGATCGATTGACGGCGCCTATAAAGAAGCACTCGACTATGCTTTGCTTCTCAATTCCTATCGCAACGAAATGAGAAAGGATGAGAATGGCATCAATGCTGTCATTATTCTCAACCAGGTTGAGATTCCCTACTCTTATCGACATTTTGGATTCGACCAAATGCTCGTTCTTACTAAAGACTTGGAGATGAGAGCTCTTAATTATGAATTCATCCAAACGGCAATCACCAATTCCATGATCAAAAGAGCAGTCCATTTAGGACCGAGCATCATCGACAACCTTCCTATTGATCAGTCCACCTTGAAAGAGTCGAGTATTGGTCAGGCTAGAAGCTTTTCTGACGTTTACAACTTTAGAGACAAATTCTATATTTACAACTATGTCTTCTCTTTGAAGAATGATGTAGAAGAAGAAAAATAATAACTAATTTCACGTGAAATGGAGAATGAAGAAATGAGTGTTTTAGAAAGATTTTTACACTATGTCTCCTATGAGACAACAGCAACGGAAGAGAAGGAGGATTCTTGTTCGAATCCTTTGATCCTCAATCTGACAAATGAATTGATGAAGGAATTGGAAGCCTTGCATCCGGACGAAATATCTGTCAATCGCTTCGGTGTCATTGATGCCAAGTTCTATGGTGACAGTTCAAAGCCGATGATTGCCTTGCTTGCTCATATGGATACATCCAACGCATGCAGCGGAAAAAATGTCAAACCTAGAATCGTTGACTTCGATGGCAAGGATGTAGAGTTGCAGCCTGGCATGAATCTATCGATGAATGATTTCCCTTATCTGAAAGAATCCATTGGTCACAAGATCATTGTCACGGATGGCAACACTCTCTTAGGTGGAGACGACAAGGCTGGCATTGCCATTATCATGACTGCCTTAGATGAAATACTGAAAGGGAATGTTCCACATCGTCCATTAGAGATTATCTTCACAACGGATGAGGAAATCGGTGCTGATGCCAAACATGTCTCGATGGAGAATGTCTCTGCAAAATATGGATATACGATCGATGGTGGTGATTATCGATATGTCTCCATTGAATCCTTTACCGCCTATGCTATGGAAGTCTCCGTCAAAGGTAAATCCATTCATCCGGGAAGTGCCTATAACAAGATGGTCAATGCAAGCAATGTCCTGATTGCTTTCCATGACTCTCTTCCAAAGTATCTAAGGCCGGAACACACAAAGGATAAAGAACCCTTCTATCATCTTTGCTCTATCGGTGGAAGCGAGGACAGTGCAAAAGGTGAATACATCATTCGTTCATTCGATGAGACAGAGATGAAGTCGATGATCGAGTTAGCAAAGCATTCCGCCAAGAGAATCAATGAGGAACTCGGATATGATGCTATCTCACTAGACATCAAGGAACAGTATCATAATATGAAGATGGTGTTAGATAACTATCCTGATATTCAGAAAGAATTCCAGGATGTCTATCAGAAATTAGGAATTCCTTGTCTCTATGAAGCGGTTCGTGGTGGAACCACAGGAAGTCAGCTCTCCTTTATGGGACTTCCGACACCAAATCTTGGAACAGGTGACTACAATATGCATGGAAGATACGAATATGTTGACCTATTCCAGATGGAGAAGATGGTCGAAGTTGTAAAAGAGCTGATGAAGATCTAATACAAAGATGAGTGAAACCTCTTTAGCTTATGTGCTAGGGAGGTTTTTCTCTTTGTCAAGATGCTCAATAGATAAATATAGATTATGAAAATATAAAACAATATTATATATATTTATTATTTGTAAGCGTTTCCATAAAAAAACAGAAACTTAAAGTTTCATTGAAAAGACTTGAAAATGAGAAAAAAATAGAAAAATGAGCAAAAATTAGATAAAAAAGGCTTTTTTATTGCCTTTGAAAAGAAATATCACTCCTTTATAATATTTGAGTTTATTTTTAGGAGGGAGTATTTATATGAAAAAAATGCTCGTTATGGCTTCATTAGCCACTATCCTCGGCTTGAGTTTCTACTCTGCCACTCACACTGATTTCAAAGATGTCGGTGAGAAGAACGAGGATAAAACTTATATTGTCACCGTCAATGGTGATGTTCTCAAGGATGATGCCAAGACTTTGAAGAAATATCGTAATGAAGTCTTGAGTCAGCTCGCGTATGAACTTCCGGAAGGTTCCTACGAAATCACTTCGGTCTATGATGTTGTCATGAATGGCTTTTCCATCAAGGTCAATTCGTCTTATGCATCCAAGATCGAATCCATCAAGGGTGTCTCTGCTTTACAGGAAGATCATACCTATGCTTTACCTGAAACAGTGGAATCTTCTACTTTTGCTACAGGTGATGCCGGTGATGCAACAAAGGCTGAACGTTTAGCCAATTATTCTGCTGAGACGATGGCCGCCACGGCTGAAAATGTCAAGAGCGTTGTCGGTGAGGATTCTTTCGGTGGAAAGAACATCACAATTGGTATCATCGATACTGGTATGTACATCAACCAGATTGAAGGAACTTCTCAGAGAGAAAGCGATGAGAAGAAGTACAACTTGAATGCTGCTGCTTTCCGCGACCTCGCTGAAGGCGAATACAAGATGACTGTCGATGATATCACAAAAGCGGGAATCTCTGTCAACAGCTATACTCATTACAACAACAAGATTTTCTTTGCTAAGGATTATGCCAACAATGATGCCGATGTCGATCCGACCAAGAACGGCAGTGAACACGGTACTCATGTTGCCTCTATCGCTGCTGCTAACGGTACAGACTTCCAGGGTATTGCTCCGAATGCACAGATCGCTGTCTTAAAGGTTTTCGGAGATGACCAGGGGGGTGCTAGCTCCACTGCTATCGTTTCTGCTTTAAACGATGCCGCTAAATTAGGCCTTGATATTGTCAACCTCTCCTTAGGAAGCGATTTGAACGTCTCTTCCGATAACAAGGATGATGCTACTTATGTCGCTGTCGAGAACTGCATGTCTCATGGTACTATTGTCAACTTTGCTGCCGGTAACTCTGGTAAGAGCTCCTTCTCCAGTTCTAGAGCCTACGCTCAGTGGGGAACCGACATTGTCGAGACTGGTATCTTAGGCGGTGATGCTCACTATGATGAAGCGGCTAACATCGTTGCCGCTTCTAACCCGGACAGAGCATTCTTTGAATCCATCATGACCGTTCAGCAGAATGGTTCTACTTCCATTCAGGCTGTTTCCTATTCTGATCAGGCTAAGAGTTCTTCTACTCAGCCTAATCTTACCGATCGTCCTTTAGCAGGACTTATCCCGGATGGATTGGATTCTGTCACAGAAGAGTATGTCGTCATTCCTAACTATGGTAAGGATGAAGACTACAAGGATCTTGATGTCACTGGCAAGATTGCTGTTGTCAATCGTGGTACTACCACATTCGTCAACAAGGTCAAACGTGCCTATTCTCATGGCGCTAAGGCTATGATCTGTATCAACAACGATCCTTCCGTCACCTTCAACTTCTCCATGGCTTTTGAAGATTATGATCCTCAGATTCCGGTCGTCTTCGTCTTCAAGAACACCGCAACCTATTTCGGACCTGCTAAGAGCACTGGTACCATCACAATCGGTACCAACACCGTTCAGGATACAAGTGATGGCAATACCATTGCCTCCTTCTCCTCTGATGGTGGTGACTACAACCTCGATATGGGTGTCACCATCTCCGCTCCTGGTAAATCCATCATCGGTGCCGTTGATGCAACTGCCTATAACGACAATTCTGATTCCTCCAATCCTGGATATTCCTTGCTCCGTGGTTATGAGAATCTGAGCGGTACTTCTATGGCTTGCCCGAACCTCACCGGTGCTATGGCTCTCTATTTATCTGAGAGAAATCCGGCCAATAACGGAAAGATGAAAGTTTCCGATTTCGACGTAGAGAAGAGCAAAGTCTCTATGAAGGCTATGAGCTCTGCTGATCAGTTGGAAGATACAACTGGTGATGGAACACCTAGCTCTGTCAGATTACAGGGCGCTGGTAGAATCAATGTCTCCAAGATGCTCTCCAGCGACTCCTATGTCACAACTACAAACAAGAATCTCGATGGATTCGACAATGAAGTCGAAGCCAAGGCTGAATTGAAGAACGATGGTTCTTTGAAGGTTGAAGGCGGTAAGTTCTCTGAAGACAACAGCGCTAACTACATCGAATTCGATTACACTATCCATAACGATTCCGATGCGGAAAGAACCTATACTCCGTCCTTGTCCGTTATGATTCCTAAACTTGACATCATGACAACACATGATGAATACAAGGAAGAGGAAGAAAGCTCCAGAAAAGAGACTATCGGTTATGATAGCAGCGTCACATTCGATGAGAATAATCCTGACACCTATCCTTATGGTGTCGGTCAGATCACTGCTTCTGTTAACGATGATATTGTTACAATTCCTAGCGATCATCAGCTTTCTGGCAAGGTCACTGTTTCTGCTCATAGCACAAAGACTGCCACTGTCAAAGTCAGAATCGATGACTTGAAGTTCACAAAAGACTTCGATGATTCCATGGTCGACAATTTCAATGGAACTCTCAAGGAATATTTCGCCAAGTATTTCGCCAATGGTGGCGGAAACTATGTCGAAGGATATCTCACTTTGGAGGAATCCTCTGGCAATTCTGATTTAGACCTTTCTATGCCGTATTTAGGCTTCTATGGTGATTACACTGTCGGTGATGCTGTTGAAGATTTCGATATCGAAAGAGAAAGCAACAGACTTTACACTTCCGATCTTGTCGATAACTATATGCAGAACCTCAATGACAACTATAAGAAGTCCAGTGCTTACACTGGTTCTACCATTTCTTCCACTGGTACAGCCATGACTACTAAGTCCTGGTCTACAATCGGTGCTATGAATGGTTCCGCTAAGGCTGATGGTGTCAACTATCTTTCCGTCACAGATGGAAATGATTCTACTCACCTCTATGCCGGTGCTCCTGGAATCTCTGATCATTTGATCACATCCTTCTTTGTCAACCGTTCTCTCACCTCTGCAAATTGGGTAATCAAGAGTGGCACAACAACGAAGCTCTCCGGAAATATCTCTGACTTAGGCTACTATAGTGGAACCTGGGCCCTTGATGGAACCGGAAGCGGTGAACTCTACAAGTCCTGGCTTGTCAATGGTGACAACAGCGTTCCGTATTTCGCACATCGTGGTGTTGCTGATATCAACCTCTCTTCTCTTGAAGAAGGCGATTACACTATCGAATTCAACTTCAATATTGCCGGTACTGGAACAACTCAGACAAAGAGCTATACTTTGACTGTCGATAAGTCTGCTCCGGAATTGAGCAGTCTCTCCATCCGCGAAGAGGGTGCAAACAAGTATCTCGATGTTGTCGGTAAGGGTGCCTCTTATCGTGCTACTGCCAATACGACAGTCTTCCTTGCCACTACTAAGGTTGAAGGCAGCGATGACCTCTATTCCGCTTCCTTCCGTATCACAGACAAGTGGGCTGCTGCTGACAAGATCACTCTTGAACTCACTGACTTAGCTCATAACAAACTCGTTGTTCTCATCAGACCTTCTGAAATCAACTTCTCTGTTGGTTCGACCTTCTTCACAAGCAAATACAACTTCTACATCTCTCAGATTTCTTCTAAGAATGGTTCTTATACCTACAGTGTAGGCTTTGATGAAAAGAACAAGATCACTGGTGACTTCTATGTCTATATGAATCCTGGAAAGAACCTCTCCGGTGTCTCTGTCAAGGTCAGCGGTGAAGATGTTGACTTCGACTATGATACAACCACTGGATTCCTTTCCTTCAAGTTAGGCAAGGATGATACATCCTTCACGCTCTCCTACACCGGCGGTGTCACTCCTACTCCGGAAACAAGTGAAAAGACATCCGATGATTCTGGTACATCCAATAGCACTAAGAAAGGCTGCGGAGGTAGCGTCATTGCTGCTTCTACTTCCTTAGGAGCTCTTGCACTTGTTGCTACTGCTGTTGCTTTGAAGAAGAAAAAGGAACAGAAGTAATTAGACGATAATTCATACAAAAGCCTCGATTCGTCGAGGCTTTTGCTTTATACTTAAACCATGATATTTACAGAAGAAACAAAAAAACTGATCATCAGCTATATCATCGCCTGCATCATTCCTGTTGCTTTTGTTGTGCCGATGCATTTCTTTACGGAACTTGGACTGAGCAATGATCTTTTGATTGTGGCTGCTAGTTACCTTGGGTATGTAGGTCTCTATCTTGTGACAAGGGCAGGGACTTTCGATATCTTTCGTTATCAGTTCATCAACTGGGTTTCCTCATTCAGAAGAAACAAGCAACTGCGTTATACGGATGTTGCCGACTATAAGAACCAATTGAGTGAGAAAAGACATCTTTATCGACAATTGTGGCATCCATGGTTTTTCGTTGGACTTATCTGTCTGATTCTTTGCATTGTTTTTGCCTTTTTCCCAGTATAAAGCCTCATTTTCTGTAAGCGCTTTTTCTTTCGATTTCAATGTATTTTAAACAATAGAAAAATCTATTGTTGACTATATTATATTTATAAATAAAATATTTATATTCAGCGCTTTTATTTTAAAGTTTTTTATGTGCTGATAATCACCCCGAAGGAGGTATAGATTATGAAAAATACAAAAAAAGTCGTTACGTTAATGGCAATCCTTGCGATTGGCTTACTCGGTTCTTGTGGAAAGACTAGTGACTCTTCCAAAACCAGTAACAAAACATCTGACAAAGGAACTTCGCAAAGTGATTTCATTGTCACTTATAAGGGAGAAGAATTTGATAAAGATGGTAGCATCATTGTCACATTAGGTGATAAGACTGCCACTCTTGTTGCATCTATGTTAGATAACACAGATGAAGAGTTCACATTCTCTACTTCTGATGCCACAGTTCTCACAGTCGGTGAACATACTGGTGTTATCACCGCTTTGAAACAGGGGGAAGCTGATGTCTCTGTTTGGGTTAGCACAGACCAGAACAAGAAGCTTACATTCCATGTCACGGTTGAAGGATCGGAAAAGGCAGTCGGTGCCTTCTCCTATGCTTCTGCAACCTATGATGAGAAGACAAATATTCTTGCCTCTCTCGAGAAATATGCTGTTGATAACTATTTGACTGGTATCACACTGTTCTCCAATGGCTCGAATGTTTGCTATAACTCCCGTTATGTTCCTACTCCACAGTCTTATGTCACTGGCTATGGATGGGGTACAATGAGAGAAGGTAAACTGAATGGCAATATTCAAAACCCAATCTCTGGAAACGATCCTTCCTATTATCAGGTTGCCACAACATCTCTTCCTAGCCATGCTAATGCAATGAATGCATCCGGAAGCGATGTCTCTACCATTTACGACTACATCTCTAACTCCTATTATCAGACTCGTTTGAATCAGACAAACGATGGCTATGAATGGTATAGCAATACTGCGTTGGATTCCCGTCCACTTCCTGTCGATGATAATGGAAACATCATCACAGAAGGTGCTGATTCTCTTACCAATACCCGTTGGAGAATCCATGTCAGAACCGGTTCTGACTTTGTCTATAGAACTGCTTCCACTAAGACTGTCAATGGTGTTAAGCTTTCTTCCTTCGAAGGAAGAGCAGTCACCAAGGAAGATTACTTGACTCCTATCAAGTACATGCTCACCTGCTTCAATGGTCAGTATCGTGGTGCTGAATTGACAAAGGGTGTTTCTGGCTTTGCTAAAGGCGCTGCCAAATACTACTCAAATACTGCCAAGAACACGACTGGTGATGCTAATGCCATTTGGGATGATACCGCTTGGGAAGAGGCCGGCATGGATGATGTTGTCAAAGTCGGTACGGATGATACCGGTGACTACATCGAATTCAACCTTCTCCAACCTTGCACTCAGTTCTATGCAATGTACTATCTCTCTTCATCCCTCTATTCTCCTCTTCCTGCAGACTTCTTGAAACTTTGGGATGCCAAGATGTTAGGTAAGTCTCCGGATGGATACACTCCTATGGATACGATGCTCTCCACTGGTGCCTATTACATCACAGAATGGTCTGCTACGAGAATTACATTCAAGAAGAACGAACGCTATTTCTATACACAGGATGTCTTCGCTGATGGAAATACGAGAGAGGTCTACAATCTTCCTGGCTTCCAGTATAATGAGGTCTCTGATTCCTCGGTTTCCAAGTCCTTGTTCCTTGATGGTTCTATCGATTCCTATGCTCCGAACAAAGATGACTTAAAGGGTGACTTTGCTGGAACAGAAGGCAATGGCAGCAAGGGAATGACCTGGAGAAAATATGAAACCAAGGGCGATTCCAACTTCAAGATCAATGTCAATGGAACTTCCACCGAACGCTGGAATGAACTCTTTGGAACCAATGGTTCTGTCTATCAGCACGATAGCAGCTTTATCAGCAATACAGGCAACAATACCTTCTTGAAACATAGAAGATATATGTCTGATATCCACTTCCTCAACTTCCTCTCCTTTGGCTTGAACCGTGAAAAAATCTGCTCTGATCGTGGCATGAAACCGACTCAGGAATACTTCTCTGATAACTACCTTATCGATCCTGAAACTGGTGTTTCCTATAACTCTACAGCTGCTCATAAGGCTGTCCTTGCTGACCGTTATAATGATCACTATGGATATAACGCCGATGCTGCTGCAAGTGAACTTCGTCTTGCAATGGAAGGCTCCATCCAGGAAGCCGTTGAAAACGGTGAAATCACTGAAAAAGGTGGTAAGAAAGTCATTCAGATCAGAATGAACTGGATGAATACATCTGATTCTAAGGATTACTCTGATGTCTTTGATTCCATCAAGGAAATCTTCAATAATGTCAATCACACTGACTATTATGATGCTTATACCTTGGAAATCGAGTTACCGACCCCTTCTTCTGACTACAATGACGTTTACAACAAGATGAAACAAGGTGAATTCGATTTAGGCTTTGGTGCTATCTCTGGTGGTGCCATGGATCCTATCAACTTCATGGAGGTCCTTAAGTCTGATAACTCTTCTGGCTTCACTCTTAACTGGGGTCCGGATACAAGCAAGATCAATGATGATGATCAGGGCGATATCGTCTATGACGGTAAGACTTGGTCCTATGATGCTTTGTGGAATGCTGCCAATACCGGTGTCCTTCTTACAAAGGATAGCACCATTGCTACCGCTGTGAACACCTCCTCTAAGCATGGTAACTTCTACTATGACAGCATTGATGATACCGCTAAGTCTGTCACCTATAAGATTTCCTTCAAGGATCTTGTCGCTGCTGGTGCAAGACTAGATAGCATCTACTTCAGCGCTACAAACTCTGAAGCACAGACTGAAATGAAGCTTATCTCTGAATTAGGTGCCACTGAAGCTAATGACTACACCATTAACTTCACATTGGATAAATCCTTCAACACCTATCAGGAATATGATTCCTATAAGAAGGAATATGAGACAGTCGATTCTTCTATTGCTACTGCTACTGTCAGCTACTCTGCTGAAGTCAATGGTTCCACAAAGAACTTCTCCTCTACTCTTACCTTGAACAGTTATTACGGCATCACTGGAAAGAAATAAAATGCCTTATATTGTCAAATATACGCTTAAGCGTCTAGGATTATTGATAGTAACGACATTCATCATTCTTACGATTACTTTCTTCCTAGTTAAGTTGCTTCCTGGTGAAGCGATGGCTGGAACTGAAGTTCAACAGTATTCGTACTGCCAGAATCAGGTTCAGTTAGGATACTTTGTTGTTTATCGCTCTGCCCAGTCCAATCTGGGCACAGCGAAGTTGATTTATACGGACCCTGCTGGCACAATCTACTACTTCTATCAGAAACCGATCATCCTTCAGTATGGTGCTTGGATCCGTGCTATCTTCACTTCTTGGAATTGGGGTGAATCCACTGCTGTTCAACCGGGTTCCTCCGCCATGTACATCATTGGTCAGAGGCTTCCTGCCACAGTTAAAATCAATATCTGGTCGATGATCTTCTCAGTTCCGTTAGGATTTGCTTTCGGTATCTGGGCTGCCTTAAAGAAGAACAAGCCGACCGATCATATCATCTCTACTATTGTCATGATTATGATCTCTGTTCCTTCCTTCGTCGTTATTTCCTTATTATTATTGTTGTTTGCTTTCAAATTGCATTGGCTTCCTTCCCGTTGGCCTGGCGATACCGCTGCTATGGGTACGAAAGTCTTAGGTTACGTCATTCCTGTTATGGCTTTGTCCTTCGGCTCAATTGCTGCGTTTACTCGTTACACGAGAGCTGAACTTTGCGAAGTCATGTCCAGTGAATTCTTGCTTTTGGCAAGAACCAAAGGTCTCTCTAGAAATCAGTGCATTGTCAGACATGCTCTTAGAAACTCCCTTGTTCCGATTGTTCCTATGATCATCGGACAGTTTATCGGTATTCTTTCCGGTTCTATGGTTTTGGAGCAGTTGTACGGCATCCCTGGTATTGGAACCTTGTTTGTCAGCTGCATCAATAAACGTGATTACAATGTCTTATTAGTCGATATGGCCGTCTATACTGTCATCGGCTTGGTCGCCAACCTGTTTGTCGATTTAAGCTATGGTATCGTTGATCCTCGTATCAGAATGGGAGCCAAAGCATGATAGATAACGAAAAGAATAATCTTCCATCGGAAGAGAATCCCTTCAACTATACTTTCAAAGTTGGCGAAAAGGCTAACGATGCTTTTGGTAACAAGGTTGAGGATTCTGAATTCCAGTTCGTCCAAAAGGACAAAAACATTCATGATACGAAGTTCACAACCCGTCCTACTACTTTCTTAAGAGATGCATTCCATCGTTTTAGAAAGAATAAGTCCTCTGTTGTCGGTGGTGTCATTTTAGGAACACTCTTTGTCTTAGCACTTCTTTTACCCGCAACACTTCCTTATGATATTGCTAACAAACATGACTATGAAACAAACCTTCCTATGAAGCTTTTCCCTGCGGGAACAGGTTTCTGGGATGGTACAAGAACTCTTGAGAATCAGTCACTTCCTTATAGTCTCAATGCGGATGGAACTATCAACTATGATGACTACATTGGAAGCTATGATGAGGAATCTAGCATTGTCGAAGTCAAGAATTTGAGAACGGGATACAGTGATCATGCTTCTTCTAGCGGTTCTGGCGGTTACGCCAAGATTGAAAAAGAAGCAAAAGAAAATCAGCTTGGCTACATGTACTATTCTCCTTTGAAACTTGATCTTGCCAACAACAAGTATCAGATTACCTATACATTAGGAACAAAGGAACAGGATGGCTATGATGCTACTCCGGAATGGGCACTACTCCTTTACGGAAATGATGGCTCCATCAACACGCTGACTTCCTATTCTAGAGATTATGGCACGGCTATTGAGAAGGAAGACAAGAACATGACTGTCACCGCTCATGAGACAGTCACACAGTCCTTGAATGATCTTATCAGTGCTGCCAATATTCCTGCTACTGTTCTTGATAAGCAGTTCTCTATCGGTTTCATTATGAAATCGGAAGCTGATCTCAACACTGCTTTCTATGTCAAATCCTTTGAAATCAGCGGTACGAAGAATGATGGTTCGAATCTTGCTGCTACGGAGAGACGTGCTCTTAGCATGAGAAGCTTCGGTACCGAAAATTCTGTTGTCAAAGATGCTAACACTCTTGTTCAGTTGGAAAAGATGAGTGGTTCCACCCTCAACGCTTCCTACTGGTCAGCTGTCACTACTTACCGTTTTGACTCGGTTGATACCTATACGATGAAGTGCGACCTTGTTGTCGATTACTACAACATCGCATATGGTTACAAGAAGGGTATTCAGATATCCACTGCTACATTCAATGATTGGATCTCTAAGGGATACATCGAATATGATTTCACTGGTGGCGGAAAAGGAAATGCTAGTGCACCTAGCACCTTCAAAGTCACAGAAGAGGGTGAAAAGTCTGGTGAAGTCTATGTCCGTGAAGTCAATGGACAGACATCCGCTACTGTCAATGGTGAAACCGTCTATACGATGGACTGCACAGTCCTTATGTACCGTTACTTAGGATATTCCTCCATGCCGATTCATGTCTTTGGGACCGAATATCAGGGAAAAGACCTTCTCAAATATGTCTTCTCTGGTCTTCGTACTTCCTTGATCCTGGGTATCCTTGTCGCTATTGTCAACATCACCATCGGTGTCATCTGGGGTAGTATCTCCGGTTACTTCGGTGGCACAGTCGATATTGTCATGGAACGTATCACCGATATTCTATCCGGTATTCCGTGGATCATTCTTATGACCGTTCTCACTTTGAAACTTGGTCAAAACTTCTTTGTCTTCGCTTTGTCTCTCTGCCTTACTGGCTGGATCGGAACCGAGGCGACAACAAGATCTCAGTTCTATCGATATCGAGGCCGAGAATATGTTCTTGCCGCAAAGACGTTGGGTGCTAAAGCGCCTAGATTGATCTTCCGTCACATTCTTCCAAATGCTGTCGGAACCATCATCACCAGCTCCATCCTTATGATTCCTTCCACCATCTTCTCCGAAGCGACTATCGCTTACCTCGGCTTAGGCTTACAGAACCTCGATTCCTTAGGTGTCATCCTCTCGGATAGCCAAAAGAATCTTTCCGTATATCCGTATCAGCTTGTCATCCCTGCCGTCATCATCTCCTTATTGATGATCTGCTTCAACTTGTTCGGAAATGGTTTGCGTGACGCCTTTAACCCGTCACTGAAAGGATCTGATTAATATGGAAAACGAAAACAAAGATATTCTTCAGAACACCTCAGAAGAAGTAAAAACATCCCGTCCTTATGAGGGCAAGACTCTCTCTGAGATTCTTGCCTCTCAGAAAAGAGACGATGCTATCCTCTCTGTCCGCAATCTCCATGTCTCCTTTAAGACAGATGAAGGATTGGTTCATGCTGTTCGTGGTGTTACCTTTGACCTTTACAAAGGTGAAACCCTTTGCATTGTCGGAGAATCCGGAAGTGGAAAATCTGTCACTTCTAAGACAATCATGGGTATCTTGTCCGCTTCTGCTGTCATTGAACAGGGCTCTGTTCTCTATGAAGGAGAAGATCTGACTAAGATCGATGAAAGTGAATTCCATCGTATCCGTGGTCATAAGATCGGCATGATCTTCCAGGATCCTCTTTCCTCCCTCAATCCGATCATGAAGGTCGGAAAGCAGATCACGGAAGCAATGCTTGTCAACGGAAATCTCTTGAAGAGAATGAAGAATGACATCATTGCCAAAGAGAATGCAGACTATAAAAACAACGAAGTCACAAGAAATTCTGTCTATAACAAAGTAGAAAGAAAGATTGAGGCTTCCGATGAAGAATTCGATAAGAAAGTCTATGCTCTTCAGACAAAAGTCAATGAAGCTGACATCGCAAGAGATCAGTATCAGAAAGACTCTCCTGAATATAAGAAAGCCAATGATGAGTTTGTGGCTTTGAAGGCTGAGACTAAGAACAAGATCAAAGCCTTAGAGCAGGAAAAGAAGAAAGAGCATGCTCGTCTTGTAAAAGAAGGAAAAGCTGAAAAGAAGGAAGCAAATCGCATCTACAAAGAGAAGCTTCCTGCTTTGAAGGCTGCTTTAAAGGCTAAGTGCAAAGAGGCCGACATCAAGGTTGATGAGTACAAGGCAAAAGAGAAGGAAACCTATGAAAAGGAATCCTCTGAAATCAAAGCAAAACTCTATCCTCTCCTTAAGGAATACTATCTGACAAAGGATTCTAAGAGAAGAAATGAGATTCGTCCTCAGATTCATCAGTTGAAGAAAGACTGGAAGGATTCTAAGGATAGATA
The DNA here is from genome assembly GCA_963589675.1 of Alistipes onderdonkii. Classification (GTDB taxonomy): domain Bacteria; phylum Bacillota_I; class Bacilli_A; order RFN20; family CAG-288; genus Enterosoma. The sequence goes on from CAVALL010000017.1 coordinate 18,746, forward strand.
TCAGTCTAAACTCCGTATTTCCAAGAAGGAAGCCAAGGAGAAAGCCTTGGCTGTCATGAAGGAAGTCGGTATCCCTCAGCCAGAGCAGAGATTCAAACAATATCCGTTTGAGTTCTCCGGTGGTATGAGACAGAGAATCGTCATTGCCATTGCTCTTACTGCCAATCCGGATGTTCTCATCTGCGATGAACCGACAACCGCACTTGACGTTACCATTCAGGCCCAGATCCTTGAACTCATCAACCGCCTGAAGAAGGAAAGAAACATGTCCATCATCTTCATCACGCATGACTTAGGCGTTGTCGCCAACATGGCTGACAGAGTCGCTGTCATGTATGCGGGTAAGATTGTTGAGGTTGGAAATGTCAATGAGATCTTCTACGATCCGAAGCATCCTTATACTTGGGCACTTCTCTCCTCCATTCCGGATATCGACTCCAAGGAGAAGCTGGAAGCCATTCCTGGAACGCCTCCTTACCTTCTCAATCCTCCGAAGGGCGATGCCTTTGCGGCGAGAAACAAATATGCTATGAGCGTTGACTTCCTTCAGGAGCCTCCGTTCTTCCAAGTCTCTGAGACTCATTATGCAGCCACATGGCTATTGGATGAGAGAGCTCCGCAGACAGAGAAACCGAAGATTGTCTCTCAGCGTATCAAGGTCTGTTTACAAAAGGCAGGTGTGAAAAATGACTAACGAAAAGAAAAATGATGAAAACATTGTCTGCAACACAAAATTCCGTCAGGAATTAGTCGACAATGATATCCTTCTTTCCGTCCGCCATTTGAAGATGTTCTTCACTCTTGGCCAAGGAAAGAGACTGAAAGCTGTTCATGATGTCTCCTTTGACATCAAGAAAGGTGAATGCTTCGGACTTGTCGGTGAATCCGGCTGTGGTAAGACCACAACAGGAAGAAGTATCATTGGACTTCATCAGATCACTTCCGGTTCCATCTATTTCAAAGGATACCGTGTCAATGCGGGAAGCCGTTGGAATGAGAAGGAAATCAAATGGAAGAGAATCAAAGGTGAGAATCGTATCAAAGAGCTTCGCCAGGAAGAAAAGGCGAAGATCGATGAGATGGATAATTCTACCGATGAAGGAAAAGAACAAATTGCCGCTTTGAAGGCGGAATATGATAAGAAAGTCGAAGCGGTTCATGCTGAAGTGAATGAGGTCGTAAGGGTACAGAAAAAGAAGATTGCCGCTATCCGTCATGACAACAAACACGTCTCTAGAAAACTCATGAGCAAGATGCAGATGATCTTCCAGGATCCGATCGACTCTCTTGACCCCCGTATGACGGTCGAAGACATCATTCAGGAAGGTTTGAAGATTCAAGGCTTCCGCAACCGCGAGGAAAACCATAAGAAGGCATGTGAAGTCCTTGAGGAAGTCGGCTTGATTCCGGATTATTGTTCCCGTTATCCGAACGAATTCTCTGGTGGTCAGAGACAGCGTATCGGTATCGCTAGAGCCATCATCATGAATCCGGACTTCATGATCTGTGATGAACCAATCTCCGCATTGGATGTCTCTATCCGTGCTCAGATCATCAACCTTCTCAACAATCTCAAGGTCAATCATGGACTTACCTTGATGTTCATCGCTCACGATCTCTCTGTTGTTAAGTACTTCTGCGATCGTATCGCTGTCATGTACTTCGGTGAGATGGTTGAGTTAGCTACTTCGGATGAATTGTTCAAGCATCCCCTCCATCCGTATACAAGAGCACTTCTCTCTGCGATTCCTAAACCGGATCCGCTCTCTGAAAAACAGAGACAGAGAATTGTCTACAATCCGAAGAAGGAGCATGACTATTCTAAGGAGTCTCCTACCTTCACTGAGATTCTTCCTGGACACTTCGTTTTGGCCAATAGTGCTGAAATTGAAAAGTACAAGAAGATGATTCAAGAGGATGATATCCTCAATGCCGAGAAGGAAAAAGAGGCTTCAGAAAACAACTGAAATTAGAAAGGAGCTGTTCATTCAGCTCCTTTTGAAATAGTGAACTTTGTCAATATTCCGATGATTTTTAGCCGTATTTCTTAGTTTTTTCTGTTATTTGCATTGTTTTCTTGGTATTACTATATACATAAGAAAACTGAAAGCACTTACATTTCGTAAATTGACAGACTAATCGATTCGGTTTATTCGAAAAAACTTAAAAAAGCGTTGATTTTTAAGAAAAACTTAAAAAATCGTTATGAAAATCATTACTGAAAAATACATGAGTTTTCCTATTTCAATTTTAAATATTTTGTGATATTTGAGATAATATCACGCATACGACATAATTTTAAATAAGGAGAAAATATTATGAAGAAAAAATTAGCATTATGCTTCTCATTGCTCACTCTTGTCAGTTTAGTTGGCTGCGGAGGAGACAAGACATCTGTTGATCCTTCTACGACTGATAAAGGATCCACCGATGTTGAAAAAGGCGTTATCAAATTCACAGAGACCAAAGTTGAAATTGAACGCAGTGGTACAAAGACTGTCCGTGTCAATACAGCTGGTCTTTTGACCGATGACAAGACTGTCACTTTCTCTTCTGAAGAAGATGGAAAAATCATCAAGCTTGCTGAACAGGGCTCTGGTGATGTTGCTATCAAGGTTACAGGTATCCGTATCGGAACTGCAACATTGAAGGCTACCTCCGTTGCAGATCCTTCTGTTTCTGCAACTATCACAATCTCTGTTGTTGCTCAGAAGAGCGCACTTAGAACTGTTTGGAACAAGGTCATCGCTAACAACAACTACACCATCTCTTCCTATGATCCGGATGTCAGCGAAGATGAACCTTCCAGTGTTCTTAAGGTCACAGAAAAGGCTGCTATTCTTGTTGATAAGGATGATAATGCTCTTATCAGCACCAAGATCGCTTCCGGCGATGATGATGAATCTACCGAAGATGTTTCCTTATATGGTATCGGTATTTCTTCCAATGATTTAGCTTACTACATCATTCAGAAGAAGGATGGTAGCTTCTATACACCTGCTAACTCCATCACAACTGCTAAGGGTTTGTTGAGATCCTCTAACTTCGTCGGTGCTGGTACAGGTGCATCTTCCTTCCTTGATGTTTCCACGGTCTATGGTCTCCAGGCTGTCAATCCGGATTGGCTCACTAAGGTCAAGAATGAGGATAACACCTATGAAATCGATGGTTCTGATACAGACGTCAATTCCGCTTACACCGAAGCTCTCCTTTGGGGTATTGTCGATCCTCTCGGAAAAGAAGAACTCATCAATGAGAAATTCAGTGGAAGTTATACAGCTCCGGAAGCTGCTTCCTTGATCGATACCACAATCACTGTTATCGATAACACCACTGTCTCTATCACAATCACTGAGAGTGAATCCCAGAAGACTCATGTTGCCTATATGTCCAATGTCGGAACAACTGCACTTCCTTCTGTTGTCAACACTTATGTTGAAACTGGCGCTGAAAGTGTTGCAAAGCCGGCTCTTAACTCTGGCTTGACTGCTATTGTCGCTGCTTTGAATAAGGATGATTTCTCCATTGAGGAAAACATGACTTATGGAAAATATTCTGCATACTATACTCCCACCTATTATTGGAACGGTGTCACTTCTGAGATTGCTGCCGCTTACAAAGCAAAGTTCAGTGAAGATCTCGCATCTACCGGTTATGCTGTCTTGAACGATGGTATCTATCAGTTCACATTGACAGAGTCCGCTGAAACAGATGACGAGCCGACTATCACATTTGCAGATACGCGTGCTTCAGTATCTACAGATCTTCCTTATGCTTTAGGATACTTCTCTTCCATGGATTCCTTACAGGAAGATGGTGACGATCTTTACACCTTCCGTGCTCTTACTTCCACTTCTGGTGCTACTGTCTATTATTCTTCTGCTCAGTCTGTTTCCGATGATATCTGTCCTATCTATCTTGGTGGAACTCTTCCGGAACTTATGGAAGCAATGCAGAAGTACGGATATGACTATGTGTTTGAAGATTATGGAACAAGCATCACTCCTTCCTATGGAAAAGACAGTGAAGGAAATTCCTATGTTTCCTCTGTTGAATTCGGCTTAGGTACCTTCTCTTCTAATGGAAACTCTGGATATGCATATCCTTTTGATGTTTCCTTGGAGCCTGCTTCTAAGACCAACAAATATGATTCTGTCATTCTTGCCGCTATTGAAGCGAAAAAGAATGCTTAAAGACGCCGCCTAATCTAATATTACGATAAATGAAAAGGACCATTTCTTGTGAGGTGGTCCTTTTCTTTCAAACTGAAATTTCCTAGAATAATGTTATGAGTAAACGTACCTATAAAATATTAAATTACATCGTAATCTTCTTGATTCTTGCTAGCCTTGCTGGTTTATTGGTGTCTTTGAAGTTTACGGAAGGAATGGGTGTCTATCCGAATCTATGCCTTTGTCTTTTTGTCCTGTTTGTGATTGGACTTCTAGTCCTTCAGTGTGTCTATCGAGTGACAAAAAAGCCGTTTGAACCAGAGAGACAGATCAAGATATGCCCGCACTGCAACACTATCAATGACATCGATTCTGACTATTGCAAGAAGTGCGGAAAAAAGTTCGAAAACAAGTGACCATCTTTGCTTGTTTTTCTTGTATGATACCTCATTTTGTGATATAGTTTCTAGTGCTTGACACGCTGAGCACGTGTATGAGCCGGATTGGGAGGTAAATATAATGAAAAAGGACATTCATCCGAAGTACTATCGCGCTAAGGTTACTTGCTTAACCTGTGGAAACACATTCGAAACTGGTTCTACTGAACCTGAAATCAGAGTTGATACCTGCGCAAAGTGCCATTCTTTCTATACTGGTAAGCTCACTTTTGCAGCTGACACTGGCCGTGTTGCCAAGTTCAGAAAAAAGATGGCTGCTGCCGACAACAACAAGTAAGTCATTATTTGAATCATCAGAGGACTGCTACGGCAGTCCTCTTTTGTTATCTCGTTTCTCTTTTTGTATAATATTTCCGCTATGAATGAAAACAAAGTGACGGATACCCATCTTGATTATCTTTCATCTTATAAGAAAATCAGAACTGTATTGGATGGCATCGATGAAAAGAACATCCTCCGTTTTTTTGATTATGATACATTTCTTTCTTTGTGGTCATTGAAACCGATTGATACGATAAAGAAGGATGCTAAGTATATATGCCCAGTTTTTCTCTATGACAAAGAGAAGAACATCTATGTTCCTTTTCTTGTATTCGATAGCGAATACAAAGAAGATAATCTTTATTTGAAACCGATCCTTCCTCTTATCAATCCTGTTGCAATTGAACTCCTTTCTGATGAAGGAATCAGTGTTCCTGATGATTTCTCATGGAATTCTATTCCGATTTATCTAAATACGATAGAGAAACTGTTAGAGACAAATAAGAAGATAGATTCCTATTCCCTTTCCTTTGGAATCTCGTTTTTAGATTCAGAATATGGATTATATATTTCTGTGTATCCTTTCCTATCGGAAAGACTAGAAGGCACGGATATGGATGATAAGTACAAAGGCCTTATCCAAGAGAGGAAAGATCCTAAGATAGAAACTGAAATTGAGAAAGAGAACCTAGGATGCTTTGTACGCTTCGAAAGGGCTAGAAAGAGGCTTTCCTTTTATAAGAGCGCTAAAATATCGTATAGCGGAAAAGATATCGGCAGAGACGTTCTATTGCGCTTCTTAGACTCCTTTATTGAAAAGAAGGAGACCATCCTTCTTCTTGCTCCAGCATCCAAAATCGATGAAATCAAATCGATTCTATCCTCATCTAAATTGAATGATTTCGTATTTGATTATGATAAATACAGTCTTCCTTATGTCGAGTCAATCATCAATAAGGATGATTATAAAGATCTTACTGATGAGGATTATCTTCTCATTCAGTCTTATGAGCAGAAAAGAGAACGATATCTATCATTCACTGAGAAAAAGGATGAGTGTTTTTCCATTCTTAGGAAAAACATAAAGAAGGATGATATAGAGTACATATTACAGAATAGGAATGTTGATCAATATCCACTTTCTGTATCGAATTACAATGAAGAGGATTTCAAGAAGGATGATGCATTCTTAACCTCTCTATCGAATTATGATAGAGTTGTTGACACCTATCTTGAGAATCATCCGTTTTATGGACTGTCTTCTAATGGTAGCCGGGAAACCTATGACTCCTTACAGCTTGTCATAATCAGATTGTTATCAACATTGAGAAAAATCTCTAGCATGACAGAGGAAGATTCCATGTTCATGAATTACGGAATCTCAATCCATAACATCGATGAGTATGAAAGAGTGAAGAATTCGTTTGCTCTCTTAAGTGAGTACAATGGTTTTCCTAAGAAATACTTCAAAGCTAATCAGAGTGGACAGAAAAGACTGTCTTTGCCACAGTTGAAGCTTCGCTATCAAGCCTTGTCTTCATCTCAGCTTCTTGTATCCAATTTCATGGATGATAGTATATTCGATACGGATATTTCATCGCTTCTTTCTTCATATGAGAAAGGTAGACTTTTTGAAAGACAAAAAGCAAAAAGAAAGATATCTTCCTATCTGAAAGAGAAGAAGGGAATCGATATGAAGACAGTCATACGTATCCTTCACTCTTATGTACAGAGCAAGACAGAGTTAGAACGAGTGTTACCGGATTATCTTGAAGTCTATGGCGAGAATGTCAACACGATGAATGGAGTCATGGAAATAGAGAGCAATATCAAATATATTGAGAAATTCTATCGTTACTCTATTAAGAACCCTACATTCAATCTAGAACATCCATTCATTAAACGTTACTTCAAGGATAAGGATTTTCGTGTTGAATCACAGAATCAATTCAAAGAACTTTCTTCTACATATATTGAACTTGTCGATGAGATGAATGATTTCTTATCTTATTTCAAGAATGGAAGAAAAAATTATCGTTCTTTATCTGTTTCAGAATTGACGGATGAAATCGTCCAGATTCAAAAGCAGGATTATGAAACTTACCACCAATATGCTGAGTTCATTGCAAATCTGAATAATACATCTAAATTGCTTCAGCATACTGTTCATGAATATAAACTAAATAAAAAGGCATTGACTGACTTTGAAAGGGAATTCAAAGTCAATCTTGCTCACGCTTGCTATTTGCAGTGCAAAAATGTTTTCTCTTTTTATGAGAAAGGTTATGAAACAGCAAAAAGAGAGTATGAAGAGTCTCTTTCCTCTACGAAGAGAGTTCGTGATTTGATGCGGTATCAGAATCTGAAAGAAAATGTGTTGGATATTCGATCTAGTCTATGTGATGAACGGAAGAATGAAATCGATAAGATTGAAGGACTGAAGTACGATAGAAAAGAGAAGAGCGAATTCCTGACGGATATCTTTAAACTTGCACCGATATCAGTCGGAACAGTAACGAATGGACCATCACTTGATGTTAACAGTTATGATCATGTCATTATTTTCGATAGCGGTTTGTTTAACAATGAGGAATTGATTGATGCTTACCGTCTTGGCAAAGACGTTCTTTTGCTCAATGATAGAGCACTATATGATTCAAGAACTCAATTCTATCATCAGACATTGATCAATCGTGAAGTCCTATATCAGAAAGTGTTTGATTTTTCTTCATTGCCTGAGAATGTCATTGAACTTATTAAAGAGAATTATGATTTTGTCAGTGAAGACATATATCCTTTCATAGTTAAGGAAAATGATAAGAACTATGCAATCTTACCAGATTTATTGCTTAACAATGAACAGGATATCCACTTCACCTGTGAACTAGCTATGTTCTTATCAGAGCAAGATAACCTGAGTTTGTCTTTGCTGGATATATTCGCTTTGATGTTTGATAATTAAGAGAACTAGGATTCTAGTAATTGCTCACCTGTAATTGTAGTTTGAATACAGTTGGAATGTTCATTTTGCTTTAATCCGTTCATGGTGATCAATGTTAATACAAGTTGTTCTTTTGGCTTTACTTCATTGATGAATGATTGCAGTTTATTCATTAGGTTTTCTTCATATGCTTTTGTGATTACGAATTCACCGATTGAATACTTTATTTCACAGACATTGATTACCATATCTCTTCTTTGAATCAACAAATCTATTTGTGTACCTGGATCAGATTCTTTGCTCTTCCAGGAAAAATAAAAGGAGCTGTTGATGGTGGTTCAACCATATGATTTTATATCTATAATTCCCTAAAAGTACTTTTCAAAACATAGTTTTAGGGAATTATCAATATACTACCTGACTTTTGGAGTTGACCCGAAAATCTACTACTCACTTATCTGTTTTCAGA
>CAVALL010000018.1:0-26665 GCA_963589675.1 Alistipes onderdonkii
GGACAGCCATCTGGTCACCGTCGAAGTCGGCGTTGAAGCCAGGGCAGACGAGCGGGTGCAGACGGATAGCCTTTCCATCGATGAGGATAGGCTTGAAGGCCTGGATACCGAGTCTATGCAATGTGGGAGCACGGTTGAGAAGGACCGGATGGTTCTTGGCAATCTCTTCGATGGCATCATAGACGCGCGGATCTCTCTTGGCAATCAATTCATCGGCCTGCTTCTGAGAGGTGACATTCGTGTCCTTCTGATTCATCAAGTAGTGAGCGATGAACGGACGGAAGAGCTGAATGGCCATTTCTCTAGGAAGACCGCATTCATCCATGTTGAGTGTCGGACCGACAGCGATGACGGAACGGCCGGAATAATCGACACGCTTACCTAAAAGGTTCTGACGGAAACGGCCCTGCTTGCCTTTCAAGAAGGAAGAGAGGGACTTCAAGACATTGCCGTTGATGTTGGTAGAAGGCTTGTTTCTTCTATCGTTATCGATAAGGGCATCGACTGCTTCCTGAAGCATACGCTTTTCGTTGAGCAAGATGACAGACGGAGCATGCTCTTCGATTTCACGTTTGAGACGGTTGTTCTTGATGATGACCTGACGATAGAGATCGTTGAGGTCAGAGGTGGCATATCTACCACCGTCAAGCTGCATCATAGGACGGATTTCCGGCGGAATGACCGGAATGACCGTCAAGACCATCCATTCAGGACGGATATTGGAATTCTTGAAGGACTTGAGGACCTCAAGACGCTTGATGGCCTTGATTCTCTTCTGGTTGGTGTCGCCGCTTGTCTGCTTAAGCTCATTTGTGACATCTGCAATCTCTTTGTCGAGATCGATTTCACGGAGAAGCTTCTGCATGGCTTCGGCACCGATACCGAACTCACAGCCTAAGAACTTCTTGACGTAGTTGCTGACAGAGATGAAGTCGAAAGGAAGATTCTTGACAGCGATTCTCTTAGCGAGGTCTTCGCCCTTTGCATACTCAGGTGTACCCTCATCGACACGCTTTCCAAGGATTTCATCATTGATGACAATCGGGAAAATCTCACGTGCGGTCAATTCATCCAAAACCTGACGATACTTCAAAATCTTTGAAGTGCCAGGATTGGTGACGATGTGGGACATGAAATAGACGACTTCTTCCAACTGCTTAGGCGGGATGCCTAAGACAAGGCCCATCTTGTTCGGTGAGCCTTTGACAAACCAAATGTGAGTGCAGGGGAAAGCAAGATTGATGTAACCCATGCGTTCACGGCGGACTGCTTTCAGTGTGACTTCAACGCCGCACTTCTCGCAGACTTTTCCGGCAAAAGAAGACTTCTTATAACGGCCGCAATGGCATTCATAGTCCTTTGCAGGTCCGAAGATTTTTTCACAGAATAATCCATCAGGTTCAGGCTTCTGAGAACGGTAGTTGATGGTTTCCGGTTTGGTGACTTCACCTTTTCCCCAAGATTGAATCTGTTCCGGACTGGCTAGTCCGATTTTGATGGAATGAAGTTTATTGAGATCAAACATTCGTCAACCTCCTTAATTGTTCTCGTCATCGGAATCATCGTAGTCCGATTCAGGATTTTCATTATCTTCTTTTTCGTAGACTTCCTGAGTTTCTTCCTCATAGACTTCTGCGTTACGAAGTTCATCTTCAAGCTTGCGTTCTTCCTTCTTGGTATCGAAGTTGACGATATCGTGATGAATCTTTCTGGAATCTCTTTCAGCATCCTCAGAGAGGGTGTTCATATTGATTTCCTGATGTCTTTCATCGAGGAGAGAAACATTGATGCAAAGGCCCTGGAGTTCTTTGATGAGAACACGAGTGGACTCCGGCATATTCGGCTTAGGAATACGCTTGCCTTTGAGAATGGCCTCATAAGTCTTATTACGGCCAACCATATCATCAGATTTGATGGTGAGCATTTCCTGAAGGGTATAAGCAGCACCATAGGCTTCCAAAGCCCAGACTTCCATTTCACCGAATCTCTGACCACCCTTTTGGGCTTTGCCGCCTAAAGGCTGTTGTGTGACAAGAGAATACGGACCGATGGCACGGGCATGAATCTTATCCTCGACCATGTGGTCAAGCTTAATCATATACATGACGCCGACAGCAACACGGGAATCGAATCTTTCACCGGTCTGTCCATCGTAAAGGATAGTCTTACCATCGCTATCAATTCCGGCTTTTGCCATGAACTGTGCGATTTCTTCATTGGTTGCACCGTCAAAGACAGGTGTGGAAACCTTGACGCCGAGCTTCTTACAGGCATAACCCAACTGAACTTCAAGAACCTGACCGATGTTCATACGGGAAGGAACGCCCATAGGGGAGAGAAGAATATCGATTGGAGTTCCATCCGGAAGATAAGGCATATCCTCGACAGGAAGAACTCTGGAAATAACACCCTTGTTACCATGACGGCCAGACATCTTGTCGCCGACCTGGATCTTTCTCTTCTGAATGATGAAGACCTTTACCGATTCAATGACATCAGGTGACAATTCATCACCCTTAGCACGAGAGAATCTCTTGACTTCGAGGACAATACCCTCGCCGCCATGAGGAACCTTCAAAGAGGAATCCTTATCTTCATCGGCTTTCGAAGCAAAGATGGACTTGAGAAGATGATCGTTGTTGGTCTCCGTGACTTCGCCCTTAGGAGTTGTCTTACCAACAAGGTAATCACCCTCTCTGACTTCTGTGCCGGGGAGAATGATACCATCCTCATCAAGATGGGCAACCTTATCATCGGAGATGTTCGGAATATGACGGGTGAACTCTTCATCACCCAATTTTGTCTTACGTCTTTCAACGCTGTGTTCCTCAATGATGAGGTTGGTGAACAAATCATCGCTGACGCAACGTTCAGAGATGACAACAGCGTCTTCATAGTTGTAACCATGCCATGTAGTGAAGGCGATGAGGACGTTTTGTCCTAAAGCGAGTTCACCATTATCCATGGAGGAACCATTGGCAATGATCTGGCCCTTCTTGACGTTCTGTCCAGGTTTGACAATAGGAGTCTGATTGATGCAGGTTCTCTTATTGGAACGGATGAACTTTCTAAGCTGATAATGATGTTCATGACCATCATTTTCAAGAATGATGATCTTGACACCATCAGCATAGACAACAGTACCATCAGCAGTAGCCAAAACAGCTTCACCAGAGTCATGAGCAATCTTACCTTCAAGACCTGTTCCGATATAAGGAGATTCCGGTCTTAACAAAGGAAGAGCCTGACGCTGCATGTTGCTACCCATCAAAGCACGCTTACCATCATCGTTCTCAAGGAACGGAATACAAGCGGCAGCGATAGAGACAATCTGCTTCGGAGAAGCATCGATAAGATCGATTTCCTCAGCCTTAGCAGCAATATATTCGCCTTTGTTTCTAGCATAGACGATATGTTCAAGAATCTTATTGGTTTCGGGATCGACTTCAACGTTAGCCTGAGCGATGATGTGACTCTTTTCCTGATCCGCGGTAAGCCATAAGACATGATTCGGATCATTATCGATGACACAGTTATTGACAGGACGGTACGGAGTCTCAATGAAACCATACTGATTAACCTTGGCATAGCAGGCAAGGTTAGAAATCAAACCGATGTTCTGACCTTCCGGAGTTTCGATAGGGCAGATTCTACCATAGTGAGTCGGATGGACGTCACGGACAGCGCTGGAAGCTCTGTCTCTGGTAAGACCGCCGCGTCCCAAAGCGGAAAGACGTCTCTTGTTCGTAAGTTCGGCAAGAGGGTTTGTCTGATCCATGAACTGGGAAAGGGAATCAGAACTGAAGAACTGACTGACTGCACTAGTCAGTGCCTTCGGGTTGATCAAACCGTTGATGGAGATAGTGGAAAGATCAGAGGTAGACATCTTGTCATGGATGTTTCTCTTCATTTTGCTAAGTCCAGCACGGAACTTATCCTGAATCAATTCGCCGACGCAGCGGACTCTCTTGTTTCCAAGATGGTCGGTATCATCAGCTTCACCGATTCCTTCGCTGAAATTGAGCATGTAAGAAAGGGATGCAACAATATCAGGAATTGTGATATGAGTGGAATTGCAGTCTAAATTAGTACCGATGACATTGACAATCTTCTCACTGTCAAGCGGTGAATAGACTTTGACGAGGGTTACAATGCATTCCTGAAGGATTTCATCTTCACTGATGAGACCATCATGAAGATCATCCGGATTGAAAACGCACTGGAAGTTAGAAGAGAGACGAATAGTATGCGGATCATCCTTCTTGAATCCGAAGAATTCGTTGGACTGCATGTCTTTGACTTCTTCCGCAGTCAAGGTATGGCCTTTTTCGTAAACGACTTCGCCATCACGATTGATGAGGTCCTCAGCAAGGACAAGACCAGGAAGTCTATTGTAGATTCCGAGTTTTTCCTTGATCTTGAAACGGCCAGCCTTGCCGACATCATAATGTTCCTTATCAAAGAACTTCTGACGGAGCATAGCGCAGGCAGATTCATTCGTATAAGGTTCGCCTGGGCGAATCTTCTTGAAGATTTCGCCGACAGCGTTGTTTCTTCTGTCCTGAGCACTCTTAGCGGCTTTGACAGGATTCTTCTTGATGGCATCGTTGAGAAGGTCGTTGTCACCGAAAAGTCCTAAGACGCCGGTGACAGTCTCCTGTTCACCATTAGCATCAGCAGGAAGAGTGGAATCATCCAAATCGGCAGAATCGGAAACCAAGCCGAGAGCTCTCAAAAGGACAAGAGCGGGGACTTTCTTCTGCTTATCGATACGAACAGAAAGATAATCGCGGTTATCAGTGAAATACTCTAACCAAGAGCCTCTGGAAGGCATGATGTCAGAGCCATAGACAACGTTGAATTCTTTGGTTGCGCCATTGTCTGTCTTCTTCGGCATGACTTCATCCATAGTCTTGGAGACATAAGCACCAGGAGAACGGACAAGCTGGGAAGCGATACACTTTTCAGAGCCAGAGATGATAAAAGTACCGGACTCAGAAATAGTCGGGAAATCGCCCATGAAGACAGCATCCTGATCGATGGATCCATCTGGATGTTTCAAGCGGAACGTGACAAAAAGCGGTCTAGAATAGGTAAGACCAGATGTCTTACACTGGAAAAAGTCGTACTTCTTGTCTCTCCATTCAGCAGAGACAAAGTCCAGTACGGCGTTCTCTTCACCGGAATCAGTCTTGTGTCCGCGTGTATCCTTATTGGATTGCACCGGGAAAATATCTTTGAAAACCTCTTCAACACCGACAGTTTCAAACCACTTGAAAGAGTCGAGCTGAACATCGCAAAGGTTCGGAAGAGGAACATTGGAGAAGGTCTTAGATAAATCAATACGACCAGTCTCTGTTCTCTTATATTTGTTCAGATCTAATTGTTCCATATTATTACCTCGTGTCTTTCTTCCGTGCACACAACGGGACTAAAGTTGTTTAAGGCGACAGGAAATGCTAATGTGCTAGCAAAAACTCCTTAGAGACAACTAAGCCCACCCCGCTTAAAACGGGGTGGGTCAAAAGGATACGCAAGTGATAAACGGATTACTTGACTTCGACTTCGGCGCCAGCGGCGACGAGCTGTTTCTTGATTTCTTCGGCTTCAGCAACAGCGATCTTTTCCTTGATGGCGACAGGAGCCTTGTCAACGAGCTTCTTGGCATCCATAAGGCCTAAGCCAGTGACAGCCTGAACGGCCTTGATGACATTGACCTTCTTATCGCCAACACTCTTAAGAGTGACAGTGACTTCGCTCGGACCTTCCTGAGCAGCAGCGGCGGCAGGAGCAGCAGCAACAGCGGCAGCAGCCTTAACACCGAACTCTTCTTCAATAGCCTTGACGAGATCCATGATCTCGACCATATTCATCTCCTTTAAACCGGCGATGACATCTTCTTTAACTAACTTTGCCATAGTGTTTTTTCCTCCATTAATGGTCTTTTGTTACGTAAACGAACGTAAGCTGTAGCAATTAGGCAGCAGCTTCTTCAGAGAGTGACTCACCATATGCCTTGAGAACAAGAGCAAATTGGGTAAGAGGACTCTGAAGGGTAGAAAGGAAAATGGAAATTGCGTTTTCCTTGGAACCGATAGAAGCAAGTTCGGCAAGCTTTTCAGCGTTGCAGAAGGTACCATCGATCATTCCGCCCTTGATGACAAACTTCTTGTGAGAATCGGCGAACTCTTTCAGTACGCTAAGTCCTGCGCCTTCTTCTTCAGAAGTAACAAGTGCATTCGGACCTTTCAACAAAGAATCCAATTCCTGAAGTCCGTCTTCATCAACGGCCTTCTTCATGAGTGAATTCTTGTGAGCAGTCAATCTTGCACCAGCCTTCTTCAAGTCGGTACGGAGCTTGGTGACGTCGGAGACGCTAAGTCCAGAATAAGAAACGACGATTGTGGAATGGGAATTCTTAAGAGTGTCGTTGATCTTACTGACTGTCTCTTTCTTCTCAGCTAAGATTTGCTGATTCATCTTTTCACCTCCTTATTTTAGGTTTGGTGTATAACACAATATACTTTTTTGACTTTTGTATAGTTACTTCAATCCTCGGTAACAAATTGAGCCGTTTATTTATCGGCAGTTACTGTCTTAGGTATATTGAGGCACCCGAATCAATACGTCCCGTCTCGGATAGGATTGCTGATTAGAGAGCAATCTTGATGGCCGGTCCATATGTCGAAGAGATAGTAGCGGAGAGGATGTAGGTTCCCTTGACAGAGGACGGTCTGATCTTGTTGACAGTTTCAATGACAGCATTGAGGTTGTCAGCAAGCTTTTCAGCATCGAAGGAAGCTTTGCCAAAGTTGACAGCAAGGTTTCCATCTTTATCATTACGATAAGTGATCTTACCGTTTTTGATTTCCTTGATAGCATTGCCGATTTCATTGGTGACAGTGCCACTCTTCGGGTTAGGCATCAAGCCCTTAGGACCTAATACACGACCCATTCTTCCCAACAAGCCCATCATGTTCGGAGTAGCGACGATGACGTCGAATCCAAACCAGCTTTCCTTCTGGATCTTGTCGAGCATATCCTGCTGACCAACGAAGTCAGCACCGGCTTCCTTAGCTTCGGAAACCTTATCGGTGATAGCGAGGACCTTGACTTCCTTACCATTTCCGTGAGGAAGAACGATGGTTCCTCTTAACTGCTGATCAGCCTGCTTCGGATCGATGTTGAGGTTGAATGTGATGTCGATGGATTCATCGAACTTAGCAGTAGCAGTCTTCTTGACTAATTCGCAAGCTTCAGCAACAGAATACTTCTTTCCCTTTTCGATGAGAGCAAGGGAAGCTGCATATTTCTTAGATAATTTTTTCATTGTAGTTATTTCCCTTTCCTATTAGTCATCGATGACAATGCCCATAGACTTGGCAGATCCTTCGACGCATCTTTCAGCGGCTTCGAGAGAATCGACATTGAGGTCAGGCATCTTGTATTCAGCGATCTTCTTGACTTCAGCTCTAGAAACATGACCGATAACATCCTTGTTGCTTCCGCCATGATCAGGACCCTTTCTTCCCTTCTCAGCACCAGCGGCTTTCAAAAGAAGAAAAGTGACCGGAGTGGTCTTGAAGCTCATATCGAATGTACGATCTTCATAGATTGTAAGGATGCACGGAACAACCTCACCTTTGCGTTCAGCCGTCTTGAGGTTGAACTCTTGGCAGAACTTACCACCGATACCGAAAGGACCAAGCTTCTGTCCTAACTTTGCCGGGTTTGCTCCGCCGCCTTCAGCACGGATAATCATCACTCTTGTGACTTTCTTTGCAGGCATTGTATTTTCCTCCTTATACCTGTGTGGTACTATCAGCAGTCACTGACTTCCCACGAGCAGACATAGTACCAAAAAATTGGCACAATATGTCCAACCTATTGAATTATAGAGATGGGACAACCGATTTGCAAGATATTTTTTCACTTTTTATTGTAATTAGTCACTCTGATGTGCTATTTTATTTTTTGCCTTTATTCTAAAAGGCTTACCGCTAGTCCGCTGGGGATGTCACTTCCTTTATGAATAGACGGGAAAAGATAATTATTTCCAAAGGAGAAAAACCTAATGAACAAACAGTTAGTACAGCAGGTCACTGCTACACAGATCAGACCCGATGTTCCGGATTTCGTCACTGGCGATACCGTCAGAGTCATGGTCGTCATCCGTGAAAACAACAAGGAAAGACAGCAGGCTTTCGAAGGTGTTGTCATTTCCGTCAGAGGCGCCGGAGCCAGCAGAACTTTCATCGTTAGAAAGGAATCGGCAGGCGTTGGTGTCGAAAGAAACTTCTTCGTCAACTCCCCTGTCATCGCTTCCATCAAAGTCTTGAAGCATGCCAAGGTCAGAAGACATAAGCTCTATTATCTCCGCAGCAGATCCGGAAAGAGCGCCAGACTCGAAGAAGTCATCGTCAAGAAGAACGCAGAAGCAAAGTAATTTCGCTTCTATCATCAATACCATTATCTTATTTATTGAAAGTGACTGGGTCACAGCAAAACGCTGTGACCCATTTTTATTGCATTTTCTGCCTGTCAATAGAAAATACTTGACAGCAAAGAAGAAACCTATATAATACTCAGTGCACATAAATTTTGGAGGACAATAATTATGGTTAAAATCAGATTAGCAAGAATCGGCCGTACACATACTCCGGCCTACAGAATCGTCGTTTCCGATTCCAGAAGAATCCCGAATTCCGCCGCTCTTTGCCAACTCGGAAGCTATGATCCTATCTCTGGTGTCTGCACCATCAATGAAGAAGAAGCTTTGAATTGGCTCAACAAGGGTGCTTTACCCTCTGATTCCGTCAAGACTCTTCTTTCCAAGAAGGGCATCTATCAGAAGTTTGTCGATGGCAAGCTTGCTGCCAAAAAAGCCAAGACTGCTGAGGCCAAGTAATTATGGATACCGGCACCAACCTCGATCTTACTGAGGACATCCGCACTCTCATCGAACCGTTGGTCAGCAAACCAGAGGTCATCGTTATCAAGAGACTTGATAAACCGGAAGATTTAGGTAGAAAAGAACAGAACTACCTTATCCTCTGTGAAAAAGAAGACCTTGGAAAACTCATCGGTAGACATGGAGTCATTTCCGATTCTCTTCGTACTCTTCTCAATGTTTCCGTCAAGAACATGAGAAAGAAAGTACACCTTCGCTTTGAATCCTTTGAGGAATCTCAGAGCAAAGAAGCAAACTAGTCTATAATATAGGGGAACCTATCTAGGCTCCCCTATTTCTTTATGAAAAGGAGAAAAATATGGCAATCAAAAAAATAGGTACCATCGTTAATTTCTTCGGACTGAAAGGTCAACTGAAGGTTTCTGTTTCTTCCTCACAGGCAGAAAAAAGATTTGAAGTAGGCAAGAAGATCATCCTGAAGAACAACATGAATGAAGATGAAACACATATCATCAGTTATTACCGTGCAAAAGATTCCAGAATCGTCATCATCGGTTTGGAAGGATATGATGACATCAATCAGATTCAGGGATTCATCGGAAAAGACATCTTTGCCGATGTCCGTGCACCGAAAGGGCAGTTCTTCTTCGACGATTTAGTTGGAATGAGCGTCTATAGAGATGATGAAAGCTTAGTGGGAACTGTCGACACTGTCGTTACTATGCCTGCTGGAAACTACCTCGTCATCAACAAATCGATCTATGTTCCTTTCATCACCGAGAAATTCATCCAGTCCGTTGACAAGAAGAGCAAGAAAATCATGCTCACTGCCTTAGGCACTGAAGTCACAAAGTAATGAAAATCAAAATAATGACTCTGTTTCCATCTTTCTATGATGAATTCTTGAAATCATCCATCATCGGAAGAGCGATATCAAAAGGAGCCGTAGAAATCGAAATCATCAACATCCGCGATTATTCACTCGATAAGAACCATCGCGTCGATGATCATCCAATCGGAGGCGGTGCTGGTCTTATCATGAGAATGGAACCTCTCATGGATTGCTTAAGAGCCAACACTAGTGAACACACCCATAAGATTCTAATGGGTCCTAAGGGAACAACATTCACACAGAAGGATGCTATCCGTTTATCCAAGATGGATGAAATCTGTCTGATCTGCGGACATTATGAAGGTGTTGATTCCCGTTTTGAGGACTATGTGGATGAACAGTTATCAATCGGTGATTTCATACTCACCGGAGGCGAGATTCCTGCAATGGCAATTGCAGATAGCATCATCAGATTGTTAAAGGGATCCATCAGTGATGATTCCACAAAAGAAGAATCTTTTGATAATTCGCTTCTTGAATATCCTCAGTATACTTATCCCTTGGAATATGAAGGAAAGAAGATACCAGAGATCTTATTCTGTGGCAATCACAAGGTGATTGAAGACTACAGAAGAAAAGAAGCGTTGAAGCTTACCATGGAAAGAAGAAAAGATCTTCTCGAAAACTTCACATACACAAAGAAAGATTACGAGATGATCAAAGAAATCAAAGAAAACAGAAAATCCGAACAGGAAGAAAAAGCAATCGAAAAAGGAAAGAAGTTCACACCGAAAAACTAAAGACTTCTTTCATCCTTGATGAAGATGACTGTATACATAATCATAGGCTTTTGATCGAATGCAATTCGATGTATTCGTTTCTTCAAAAGCCTTTTTCAGTTCCTCATAATTCGACGTGGCTAAATTGACTTTGACTTTATTATCCCAAAGCTTAAGAGGCTCAGTATATAGTGACCATGTTGTATCCCACCATCCTGTCACTGCTGCCTTATAGGTCCACATCATCCAAGAATATCCTCTTCTATCATATCGTTTCAATTCGCTTTTCCAAGCATCTTCATCATCAAAGAAGTTGAACTCGGAAACAGAATAAGGGACATCATATTCGTTGCCCCAAAGGTTCAGTTCATGTTTCAGATTGAAATACCAATAAGGGACAGTATCATGCTCACGATTATATAAGTGAATATCATACTGGATGTTCTTCCATCCATATTCTTCAGGATCAGAGAAACAATCATAAGACCAAATGCCCTCGATATTGATTACGTGTTCGTCTCCAACAGAACGGATTCCTTGATAGATTTTGTCAAACACAGGTCCACAAACCTTTGGCACACTTCCTAAACCTTGGTCACTGTAGTAGGCGCAAGGCTCATTCAACAAGTCATAAGCAGCGATGGTTTTTCCCAACTTAGGATTCGTATAAGTGTAGTGTTCAGCAATGAATTTCCATATATCCACAGTCGCATTCTGATAAGTTTCATCACTCCATAAATCAGCTCTTGTCATATCGCCTGAATGCTCATATCCGTTTTGGCTTCCTATAGCACCATGCAAGTCTAATACACAATATAAGTCATATTTCTGGCAGTTCGAGACAAATGAATCAATATAGGAAAAGGCATCATCCTCATCTTTACGAACAAAAATGCCATCTTTGACATCTAAAATGTCTCTCCAATAGAATGGCAGTCGTATCGTGTTCAATCCTAACTCATGAATGTTCTTGAAATCAATTTCAGAGAACCAATTCTCACGATAGATATTGATCAGTTCACTTCTTTGTTCATCTGTCAGATTCGGATTTGACTGGAATCCTTTTAACGCCTCTTCCATAGGCATATCCGGATAGGTAGTAAGGCCATTTGAATCTAAGATGAGATTACCATTTTTGTCATGTTTCTCTCCAACGGAAAAAGGTGAAATCCATCCTTCATACACCAATAGATTTCCGGCATTTACACCCTTTAACACCAACCTATTTCCATTTGCATCATATAATGAATTGCCAACAGCATGAACCAAACCATTTCTTTGTGATCTTGATCTGACATAGGAAGTAGGACGAATAGAACGCATTTCAGACATCATGATAGCTACAGCAAAAAAAGCGATAGGCGATACAAGTATCGCACCAAGAACCGATAATGATAAAATCAATTTCTTCTTTTTTCGTGTCATCAACGCTCTATTTCCCTACATATTCATTATACATATGTAAGCGCTTAACACAATAAAGAATTATATATGCATAAACAAATTTTCGAGAAGCTTAAGGCATCCGAATTCATAGGTGAATATCGCACCAAATAAGAACAGTTCATGTTCTTATATTGTTATAGTTTTCTTAAACCAAACTTAAAGCATTTCGTCTTCAATAAATCATATGTTTAATTTTAGTTTCATCGACCATTATTTTGGGACCGCTTACATCTTCAAAATGTTCGAACTGCTGCAATCGGTCCATAACGTTTTATTGAAAATAATATGTTAATTGCGTATTTTGATATATGTTCTTAATTTTGCTTAATACTAATATAACTTTTTAAGCAAACCTAGATTTATCTTTTTTTCATTACGGAGGTAGAAAACAAATGAAAAAACAAATCGCACTTTTGCCATTGCTTCTTCTAATGGTTGCTTGTAGCGAAAACACAAAGACAGATAGTGCTTCAAAAGGTACTGAAACATCTAATCCACCCATCTCAACTGAAAGCAATGAAACCTCTTCTGGTTCTTCTAGTAGTGCTACAGAAGAACAAATCTTACCAACAGATAATCTGACAGAAGAAATGATGGCAGATATCAAACTTGGATATAGCGCAGATTATACTTTCCAGATCAAATATGCAGATGGATCTTCCGGTTCTTCCTACCGTTATGTGACTCATTCTGGTTTGGATGGATTCTCCTATGAGTCTTTCTATACAAAGAACGGTGAAGAAAAGAGAACCTCTTACGTAAACATCGAAACGAAAAACAACGATGAATACGCCTATGATGCCTCTTTAGGATTAGACAATACCATTTGGTATAAGCACATCACTGAAAATGACTCTATCACAAATGAAGAATACGACGTTGAATGGGCAGATGCTGGCTATAGTGATGTTTTCGCTTCTTTAAGCGCCAGTGACTTTACAAAAGAAGACGACAACACCTTTGCACTCTCTAATACAAAGGCACTCGAATTAGAGTATTCAATCGGCAAGCAGTTCTTCTCTCCTTACAACTTATATTCTCCTAAAACGGATCCAAAATCATTCAAATTGAAAACCAACGGAAACAAGATTGTCGGTTTCGAGTTGGAATATCTCCCTTACACCAGTTATGACAGTGTCTCTTATTACACGTCCAGTGGCAAATTCACCGAAGTCGGTGCTGACGCATTCAAGAAATTAGAACCTGTCAAAGGAGAAGCAAAGCCAGAGTTGGATGCTATCTTGAACAAGCTGAAAGGTGTTGACGGAAAACAGAATTATCAGCTTACTCAGACTCAGTATCAGTTCGACTATCAGACAGAACAGATGCTTTCTATGGGTGAACTCGATATCACTGTCCAAGATGGGGATAAGGCTCATTGGATTTATAAGAACGCTTCCGGAAAGAGAACCAATGATTACGGATATTATGCCCAGAAATCCGATGATGGAGAAGATTGCAGACGTGGTGCCATTCAAATTGGAGAGAATTACTACAACGACATCTATCTCTATAATGGTTCCATGAAGGATTATCTGCCTTCCTTCAATATATCTTCTGTCTTCTTCGACAAGGATAGCGCAGCATCGGTAAACGGAAAAGTCGTCTACCGTCTTAACAAGTCTTACGACATTTCTCTCGATAACAATTCAACTCTCTTCACACCAGAGGAAATCGATTCCTACAGAGACAGAATCATCAACCTCACCATCACTGAGGATGGTGATACAATCACTATCCGTAACTCTACAGGTTCTAATGGCAAGGAAGAAGATGGCTTGATTCTCAACTGTGAATATACAAACATCGGAAAAGTCACTGGTCTGTTTTCTGAAGATCATATGAAGGAGAATGTCGATGATCTGAAATGGACGGATTTGCTTTCCAGAAACGAAGCTCTCAAAGATAGTATCGTTGCCGTCTATTCAGCTGATGTCCTTGACTCCATTCCAACCCTTGGTGGAACATGGTCTAACATCAATGTAGAAGCCTCCGATGCCAAGAAACCGACATTCGGTGTCTATACCTATGATCAGGATACCAATGCTGAACTCATGACCGAGATGGAAACTAAGTTAGCAGATGCTGGCTTTGCCACCTACACTCCTGAATCCATCAGCGACTCACAGAAGTCCAGCGTCTTCTATAGAAAGAATGTCGAGATATTATATAAGGGCAAAGCAAAGAGTTATTCCCTTAATATCGAACTCAATCCTTGGTGGAACAAACAATTGTCCTATGGCTTGTTCCAAATCTGTCTATCATTAAGTGCGGCTGTCTAATATGAAAAAGAAATATTCTATTTTGTTGCTTGCTCTTGTTTTAGCCGGCTGCAATTCCCAAACGGGGACTGATAAGCCGATTGAAACAGGCAAAGATGATACAAGCGCTGAGACCTCTAACACTACAGATAGCACATACTATGAAGCGGATCTTGATGATATCCTCACGGAATTGACGAAGGGTTTCAAAGGTACCACTCTATTCACTTCTGGATACGATGTTCTTGGATACAGCGAATATTACCAAGATTACATTATCGGTGATAACATCTACGAATTTGTAACCTATAAAAGCGCTGATCAAGGAAAAGCGGCGAAAACAACAGTAAGCACATCAGGTCAATATGCTCCATACGATGAAAGCGCAGGTGATAAAGCGTATCTCTCCGTTGGAGAATTAGGACTCGACAATAAGGTTGCAAAATACTATGTGACAAGCGGTTCAACCTATCTCAAATGGAAAGATGCCGGATATTACAATCCGTTTACTGAATTGATGTCAACTGACTTTGTCAAAGATGAAACAAATCCCTACTACTTCAACCTTCAAATCAACAGCAATACAAGCAAAGATGCATTAAATGCACTTGGTGCTAGTTTGACCGGTCAGATTGGTCTAGAAGTCAAATCCTTCCAATTGAAGACGGACGGAATCACAGCAACTGGCTACGATATCACATTCAATGATATGTCTACCTCATATGGAACGATGCACCTCTACGCATCTGGAACAATTACGGAAAAAGGCTACAATCTCGTAACACCGATAAAACCTGTCACAGGAACAGCAATTCCTGAACTCGACAAGGCATTATCAGATTATCAGACTCTCTCCTATCGAGTTGATGCCACACTCAGCAACAAGACTATTAAAGCTGAGGTTTGCAAAAACGGCCTCTCTTATGATTACTATCATCTGAATGGCGACAAATACGCAAGCTACGGATACTATCAAAAAGGAAATAACGTACAAGGCATTACAAAGATTGGTGATAACTACTACGAAGACGGAGACTCCATCAGCAATGCCACCTTCTCTCAAATCGCACCAACCATGGCTATCTCTTCTATATTCTTTGTGGAAACTGATGAGTCAACATCAGAAAAGAAAGTCTACAAGTTCAATGATGATTATAAAGATGTTGTGACAAAAGACTCTGCCACTTACGCTATCTTGAAAGGTTCCGTTGTCGGTGACTTATCGATCATTGTAGAAGAAGATAAACTAACTTTCCGCAATATCCTAAGCGACAATACGACAGAGACCTACACATACTATGACTTAGGAAAAGTTGAAGATTTCACTCTTGATGTCAAGACAGACTCATCTTCCCTTACTTGGTCGGAGTTATTATCCAACCAGCCAGCTGATCTTGAAAAGCTCTATAGTAAAACCATCACTAAAGACTACCTTGATCTCATTCCAACTGTCGGCGGCAAAAGAAGTCTTGTCACTTTGAACTTCAACTCCCAACGCGGCGATTTAGCTCAAATACTTTACTCAGTGACTGACTATAACGATGGCCTGTCCCTCATATCCGATTATGAGAAAGTCATGGCAAACAACGGATATTCGGAAACTGAGAAAACAAGCAGTACAAAAGATGTTGTATTTGAGAAAGAACTCACTGTAAATGGTGTCACAAAAACTGTTTCTGTTGAAGTCATTCTCGGTGCCTCTTACTTCACCAATCCTACTGTTGTATTCTATTTCAAACTTAAATAAGAAAGAAAAGGAAATTAAATTATGAAACACACAAAATTATTATCGTTTATCGCTTTGACACTTCTTGCAACTGGATGTGGAACTGTCACTTCTGCAAAATCAGAATCCAGTCAGCCTTCCGAAAGCAAGCAGACGACTGAACCTATCACGGATAAGAAGTCTGATGCTCCGGTCTCCACTGATACCACCAAGGAAAGCGAATCCGATTCCGCTTCTGAATCAACTTCTGAACCTGTCAAGAAGGGCTTAGATTTATCCGCCATTCAGACCGGATATGATGTCAAGCTCACTTTGGCTGAAGAAGATGAATATGGTACAAGTTATGACGCATACGAAGTGAAAGTCTCCGATGATGTCCTCATCTATGATGATTATTATTCTAGCACGGAAAAGAAGAACGGATGGGATGATACAGCTCTTGCATTGAAGACTAGAACAGAATATGAAAAGCATGATTTTGAAGAGGCTGGTCTCTTCAGCAAAGTCACAAGCGATCTTGCCGGAAATGCCATTTACACTCAGCAGAATCTTCAGGATGCTTTGACAGGTGAAGATGTCGCAACATCATTCGAGGACGCATTTGCTGTCAATGCCTTTAAGTTCATGACCGCCGATGATTTCACAACAAATGAAGACGGAACTTATTCACTTGTCATCACGGATGAAAAGAAGAATGATGAGACCTTTGCAAAAGCATACTATGGTTTGAATCATCAGGTCTATCCTGTCATCTCTTCTTACTATGATGGATCCAAGGCACATTTCAAATTAGATAGCCTTGCTATCACATCATTCACTCTCACCGCCGATGAGAATGGACTTCCTACCTCTTTCACTTTAGCCTTTGCTGATGAAGAGGTCTGGGGCTCCACAACAAAGAGAACTGTCACTGGTGACATTGTCAAGACTGGAGCAGACAGCGCCTCAAAATATGCTGGTGCAGAAGCAAAAAACGAAGAACTCGACAACAAACTGAATGCATTAAAGGCTGGCAACTTCTCCTTCACTGCCAAGGTCGGAATGTATGACGATGATCCGTGGTCCTATTCAACTCCCACCACTTCATTCACAAAAGGAACATTTGATGGAAGCGTTCTCACTCTTGCCGGATATAAGGACGGAAGCGAACTGAAAGATTACTACAAGGTCACATCCAAGGACCATTACCGTCAATTTACAAAGAGCGGAAGCAAATATGTCTTCAGTGGTGATGAAGTTGATGAAACTTCCACAACCAATAAATTGATGCCTACCTTCGAACTTTCTTCCGCATCCTTCAATCGCGTTGCCGCCAGCGAAGATAACAGCGAAATCAATGTCTATTCCTTCAGCAAGCCGCTTCTCTTCTCTGGCTATGCCTATACCAATACATTTATCGGTTACAAGAACAGTTCTTTAGTAACTAACATCGATAGCAGCCTTCTTGTCACAACAACAAAAGATACAATCACCTTTGATTTCACATACAGTGATAAGACAAGATCCTATTCCATCACCTATTACGCATTAGGTACGACATCCGCCTTCACTGATACCATCGAAGAACCTTCCACAGAAGCCTAAATTCAATTCACACAAAAAGGCAACCTCGTTTATAAGGGATTGCCTTTTTGTGTGTATCTTTAGAACTTCATCTTATTTCTAAACATCGGATTGCTTCCCATCATCTTCATCTGTTGTTTCATCTTCTCATAAGACTCGAGAAGATTGTTGACATCTTTCGGTGTTGTTCCGCTTCCCTTGGCGATACGAATCTTTCTGGATGACTTGATCATCTCTGGTTTCTTTCTCTCCTGTCTTGTCATAGAGGAGATGATAACCTCTGTCTTCTTAAGCATCGCCTGTGCCTGATCCATCTGGTCATCGGATAACTTCGGCATATTCGGCATCATTCCTAAGATTTTCTTCAATGGTCCAAGCTTATTCATCTGCTTCATAATGGAGAGCATATCCGTAAGGTCAAATTGTCCTTGCATCATGCGGCGTGAAGTCTTTTCCGCTTGCTTCTCATCCAGTTTCTCCTGAATTTCCTCCACCAAGGAGACAATGTCACCCATGCCAAGGATTCTGTCTGCCATACGATCCGGATAGAAGTTCTCTAAATCCGTGATCTTTTCACCGACCGCAGCATATTTGATTGGAATTCCGGTCAGTTTCTTGATAGATAGAGCAGCACCACCTCTGGAATCGCCGTCCAACTTTGTCATGACAATACCGGTGATTTTGATTTCCTTAGCAAAGGCCAAGGCAACGTTCGTAGCATTCTGACCAGCGAGAGAATCGACTGTAAGCAAAGTCTCATCGACATGAACGTTGGACTGAATATCCTTCAATTCCTGCATGAGCTTCTCATCGATTTCAAGTCGACCAGCTGTATCAAGAATCAAGATATCGAATTTCTCATCACATGCCTTCTGATATGCTTTCTTTGCAATGATAGGAGGAAGCGTTCCGGATTCATCAGAGAATGTCTCGACCGGAGGCTCTGCCTTTAAACCTAAATTGCGAAGCTGTTCAATTGCGGCAGGACGATAAATATCCAAAGCGCCTAAGAGAACCTTCTTCTTGTTCTTCTTCTCAAAGAGCTGGGCAAGTTTACTTGCCGATGTGGTTTTACCAGTACCCTGTAGACCAACCATCATAATGACAGTCGGCTTTCCATCCATTCTAAAAGGAATATCGTTGTCTCCAGAGCCTAAGAGTTTCTCCATCTTGTCATGAACAATCTTGACGACCATGTCTCCAGGAGAGACCTTGGTAAGGACCTTTTGACCGATAGACTCTTCTCTGACCTCATTGATGAAGTCATTGACAACTGTATAATTGACATCTGCTTCCAAAAGCGCTGTACGCACTTCTGTCAGCATATCATCCATGTTCTTCTCTGTTAATGTCGCCTGTCCTCTTACTTTTTTAAAGATCCTAGAAAGACGATCTCCAAGTGATTCAAATGCCATTTTCAATATCTCCTTTCAGTATTTCAAGAAGTTGATTCTTTTCGTCTATGCTTTCTGATTTGATGACTTTTTCTATCATTGTAAGCATCTCTCTCTTCTTAGAATAAAGCTTCAAAGTCATCTCATATTCATCTAATTTCTTCGTTCCTTGTTCCAAGGATTCAAACACAGCATTGCGGCTGACATTGTCATTCTCTGAAATCTCCGTGATGGAATAATCAGACAGATAATAACATTCCATACGATGATATATGTTCTTCGTCAGCAATGCACCATAGATCAGGAGAAGACAAGCGTAATACGATTTCTTCTCCAAGGCCTCAATATCGTTCTTCATTATATGATCCAGACTACTAAATCGATAAGAAGGAAGATGATAGCAAGGAAGAAGAAAGATGCCCAGAAATCAGATGTCTTGTACTTCTCTTTACCCTGACCGTTGAATGCCGAACATAAGAAGGCTAGACTCACAGATGTGATCATACTTGCCAAATAAGTATTCGGAACCAAAATCGATACAAGAAGAGAGACCACCATATTGATCAGAATCAATACGAAGAGACGAAAGAACATATCACTCATTTTCGTTTTCCTCTCTTCCTAAGAGCAAACCATAAAGATACTTATCCAAATCGAATTCCTCTAATTCATCCATCTTTTCACCAAGACCGATGAACTTAACAGGAAGCTGAAGTCTATCACGAATGGAAAGGATAATACCGCCCTTGCTTGTGCCATCCATCTTAGTGATGATGATGCCGGTAATGCTAACAGCATCTTTGAATACCATGGCCTGGTCAATACCATTCTGACCTGTATTCGCATCCAAAACAAGCAAGGATTCCTGCGGTGCTTCCGGAATGACTTTCTTGATGACACGAGCCATCTTAGATAACTCATCCATCAAGCCTTTCTTATTCTGAAGTCTTCCCGCTGTATCCACTAAAACAAAGTCATAATGCTCATCTAAGGCCTTCTTCATCGCATCGTAGCATAACGAGGCAGGATCGGCATTCGGACGGGATAAGATATCAACACCGACCTTCTGTGCCCAGAAAACAAGCTGTTCCACAGCACCAGCACGGAATGTGTCTCCGGCAACCATGAGAACCTTCTTTCCTCTGTTCTTATATTTCCATGCAAGCTTTGCAGCGGTTGTCGTTTTACCGACACCATTGACACCACAAAGGAAAACAACAAAGGGAACACCATCCTGGAAAGCAAAATCGGTCGAGAAGGAACCGCCCTTGTTGGCATAAGAGACAAACATTTTGTCGATGAGAAGGTCATTGAGTTCGTTGGCATCCGTGATCTTCTTGGCAGAAGCTTCCATCGATGTCTCTTTGATCAATTCAATCGAAAGATTAACACCGACATCCGCTTCGATCAAGATTCGTTCCAATTCATCGAAATATTCCTGATTTACGACCTTGTTCGTGTTTGCTAACTTTTTCAGTCTCTCAGTAAATCCGACTCTGGATTTATCAAGTCCAGCAACATATTTGTCTTCACTGGATCTTTCCTCTTTTTCTTCTTTGTTTTCTACTTTAGGCTCTTCTTTTTCTTTCTTCTCTTCATCCTCTTTACGATGTGAGAATTTATTTTTCAAAAAATTGATCAGGCCCATATTATTCACCTACTTTCTTACTTAACGCATTCTGTGCGGCATTGATTTCCGCTTCTTTGATATTGTGTCCTTCACCACGGCCAAGAATATCATTTCCAAGACGTGCCTCGACAACAAAATGACAGTCTTCACGATTGATATTTGTCTGAGAGACAACCACATAATTGATGACTACACCATTCATCAGCTCCTGTAATCTTCCCTTGGAATCTCTCTTTTTTGAAAGATCCAAAGCGACATTCAGAAGAGGAGTAAAGATATTCACAACGATTTCACGGGTCTTTTCATAGCCTTGGTCTAAATAGACAGCACCGACAAAGGATTCAAAGACGTCTTCATTGATGTGCTTATGATTCGTGACGTTGTTCTTTTCCCCTTCGGAATAGCGGACAAGTGAAGCAAAGCCGAACACAGATTCACTCAGCCTTGCTAGTGTCTTACCTTCGACTAGAGCAGAACGAGAACGACTCAATGTGCCAGAATTGCTTTCCGGATAATGATGAAAGACTAAGTCTCCTACCACCATATCCAAAATGGAATCACCTAAAAACTCAAGCCTATCATAAGAGGGACAATCACGATGCTCATTGGTATAGGAAGCATGCGTAAAGGCCATCTCATATAAAGAAATGTCATTTGGAACGATATGAAAGTCTTTTAAGACTTCATCAAGGCCTTCTATCATTGTTTCACCTCAAGTTCCTGTTTGATTCGATTGACGATATCGACATTCACCATGTTATCACAGACGCCGATCGCCTGATAGAATGCATATTCATCACTGTTTCCATGAGCTTTGACAACGATGCCATCAACGCCTAAAAGAATAGCGCCACCGAATCTCTTATAGTTCATGGTGCTCTTCATCTTCTTGAATCCCTTCGAGCTGAAGAGGTATCCGACTTTTGTAAGAAGGTTCATTTTGAAAGAGTCCTTGATCATCTGATTCATGATGCTTGCCATTCCTTCCGTTGCTTTTAAGAAGATGTTTCCAGCAAACCCAGAAGTGACGATGACGTCATGATTCCCATCCAATGCATATCTAGCCTCAACATTGCCAGAAAATCCAGGAAGATTTCTTTCTTTCAGCAAATGATAGGCTTCAACAATTTCCTCAGATCCTTTTCCTTCTTCCACACCGTTAGAAAGAGTGTAGACGGAAGGATTCTTCATGGATAAGACATTTTCAGCATAGATTCTTCCCATGACAGCGAATTGATAGAGTTCTTCTCCTGTATTTTTGTTGTTTGCGCCAACATCAAGAATGACAGTTCCTTTTCCTTCTTTTGCTGTTGGGAAAGGTGTGCATAAGCCAGCACGGAGAATGCCAGGAATGTTCTTCAGGATAATGGTCGCACCTGTTAAGAATCCACCAGTGCTACCTGCAGAAAGAACCGCGTCTGCTTCATGCTGCTTCACGGCCATGATGGCTTGATACATCGAAGATGTTTTGCTGCGTAGAAAATCAAGCGGCTGAATCTCCATCGGTATGACAGTCGTAGTCGGTCTGATTTCAACACGATCAACGGAAGCAAACTCCTCTTTCAGTTCCTTTTCATCTCCGAAAAGAAGGAAAGAAACATCATCATGTTCTTTCAGATACTTCTTGACTGCCCCGGAGAGCACTTTCGGTCCTTTATCAGAACCCATCATATCAATTGCTATTTTTTTCATAAATAACCTTCTTTATTTAAGTACTTATATATAATATCAAATATGGCGAAACGAATAAACAACGACAAATGCAAAGGTGAATTTAATTTAGGAAAGATGTATTTTCTCCTCAGTCTGAAGATGTCTTAGATAGTTGCTGTTTTCTTCACTCTCCGGATGAAGAAGTATTTCTTTTGCATCTTCTTTTGCACATTCGAATATCTTGTAATCCTCAACAAAGTTACAGACATGGAGTTCACTTCTTCCGGATTGCGCGCTTCCTGAATAAGAACCAGATCCTCTTTGCTTCAGATCAAACTGTGAAATCTGAAGACCATCATTGCAAGTAGTGAGGAACTTCAATTTCTCCAACGCTTCTTTGTTATCTCCATCATAGACAAGAAGAGCAAGTGCAAAATCACCGCTTCGTCCGATTCTTCCACGCAACTGATGTAAGGAAGATAATCCGAAGTAATTGGCATCATAAACAATCATAAGGCATGCCTTGGAAACATCGATACCAACTTCAACGACAGTCGTAGAAACAAGAATCAGTTTTTCACCTTTACAGAAGGATGAGATGATTCGATCCTGTTCCTCCTTCTTGATTCTTCCATGAAGCAGTTGAACATTCTCAGATCCATATCTTTCACGTATATCCTGATAGACGCTTTCCGCACTGGAAGTCTCCTTTGCTCCCTTTTCAATTTTTGGAGCGATGATAAAGACCTGCCTTTTTACGCTCAGCGCCTTCTCTATCGCTTTGTGTATCGAAGGATCAACACTGGTGACAAGAGCAGTCTGAACATTTCTCACACCATGTGGGAATTCAGTCAATGTAGAAACATCCATGTCAGAGTTGATGATCTGAGCAAGCGTTCTAGGAATCGGAGTCGCAGACATCATAAGCAAATCGTTTTTGTTTCCTTTATGGACTAGGCTTTCTCTTTGATCGACTCCAAAGCGTTGCTGCTCATCGATGATAGAAAGGCCAAGGTCTTTGAATTCCAATTTTTCTGATAAGACTGCATTGGTAGATATCACAATATCAAGCATTCCGTCTTTCACTCCATTCAATATCTCTTTCTTCTCTTTTGCTTTTGTTGTGTTGCCGGATAAGAAGGCAATGCGAATCGGATAATTTTCGAACACTTTCTTTGCATTCTGATAGTGTTGTACAGCCAATTCAAATGTCGGTGCCATTAAAACACCTTGTTTATGTCTTAAAAAGTTTGCATACAATGAAACGAAAGCCACGATCGTTTTCCCAGTTCCTACATCACCTTGAAGAAGTCGATACATGATCTTATCTTTTTCCATGTCTAGAACGATTTCACGCACTGCAACAAGCTGATCTTTTGTCAATTTATAGGAAAGAGAAGAGATAAACTGATTGATCTTTCCGTGGTCAATTTTAACATTGTCTATTTTCTTGATGGAATCCGCTTCCTTCTTAAGTGACAAAGAACGGATTGAATAGCAAAGAGCTTCTTCATATTTAAAGACACGCAGACCTTCTTTTAAATTCTTCTCGTTTTTAGGAATATGTACAGCCTTATAAGCGTCAAACTCATTCATCAGTCTATATTTCTCAATCAACCGCTTAGGAAGCACAGAAACGGTGTATTTAGCCTCTCTAGGATAAGACAGGAGTTTCTTCACATAAGACTGAAAGAATGACTGCGAGACAGCCTTAGGGAGCGCATAGACGGGTTTCAGACCTGTAAGAGCAAACTCAGAATCAATATCGAGTATAGAATAGACCATAAAAGCCTTTCTGGCTTCTGAGTAATATGCAACGACGAGAAGATCTTTCCCAGAACTCAATTTTGAGATATAGTAAGGCTGATTGAATAGGATGCAAGTGATGGATTTCCCTAATGTTGTCTGAAAGCCGAATCGGATCAATGAGGTTCCATGATTCTGAATATTTCTCAATCCAAAAACACGGCCTTTGAAAACGCCTCGGTACCCATCATCAGGCGTATCAGGCAAAACAGTCGGATGAAGATCCTCGTAACGAGTCGGAAAATGACGAAGGATTCCTTCATCGTCACTGACTTCGAGAGCATGGAAAAGTTCTTTTTGGTTCATAGTAATATTATACCAAAAAAGAAAAGCCCTAGACGGATGTCTAGAGCAATCATTTCAGTATTATTCAACAGCGACAAAGAATGAATAGACAGGTTGATTTCCGGTCTCGATATCCACTTCGAAATCGTCACCATATTTATCGTTGACCTTATCTTCGACTTCCTTCTTTTCCTTCTCTGTGACATCCTGACCACAGATGATGGTGATAAGGGAAGAATCTTCACCGATCAACGACTCAATCAATTCCATCAAGGTATTGATCTTATGCTTGTGGCAGCAGAGGATCTTCTTGTGGGCGATACCCATGAACTTTCCTTTTTCGACAACGACATCATCGATGGTGGTGTCCTTGATGGCATAGGTGATTTCACCGGACTTGACATTGGCGACATTTTCATTCATGCACTCAACGTTTTCTTCCGGAGTTGCATCAGCATTGAATACCATACAGGCTGTAAGACCTTCCGGGATTGTCTTTGTAGTAATGACAACAACATTGCATTCATCCTTAGAAAGATCAGCGGCCTGATTTGCAGCTAAGATGATGTTTCCGTTGTTCGGGAAGAGGAAAACATTCTCGGCATTGACCTTCTTGATGGCTTCAACGAAGTCAGCAGTAGAAGGATTCATTGTCTGTCCGCCAGAGATGATGTAATCAACGGAATTTTCCTTGAACATGTTCTCAATGCCTTCACCGACAGCAACAGCGACAAGAGCATATTTCTTCTTTTCAGCAGGTTTCTCTTCCTTGACGGTTGCAGCAGCCTTTAAGGCAACATCAAACTTTTCTTCTTCGCCTACGATGCCCTGTTTTTCTTTCTCGCTTTCAAAGTCATCCATCAATTCTTCGTGCTGTTCAGCCATGTTATCACATTTCATGGTCTTGAACTCACCGAACTGCTGTGCATATGTGAAAATCAAGCCAGGTTTCATAGTATGAATATGAACTTTGACAAGTTCATCCGTATGAATGAAGACAATGGAATTGCCATGAGCTTCCAAGACGGCCTTGAATCTCTTTTCATTGAAGGCTTTCTTTTCACCGAGGTTATCCTGCGGAGCAAGTTTCAACAAGAACTGAGTGCAGTATCCGAATTCCTCATGATTGAACTTAGCCTGAACAGAACCATGTCCTTCAATGGTGGAAGGCTTAGCGGAGGAATAGTTTGCCCCCTTCTCCGTGACAGTGGCCATTTCCTTCTCAACGATCTGATTGTGCAGAGCTTTTGAGAATCCTTCCAAGATTTTGCATAAACCAGCACCACCGGAATCAACAACACCGACTTCTTTCAAGACAGGAAGAAGCTCAGGAGTGTGCTGTAAAGATTTCTGAGCCTTTTCATAAAGATAATCCATGGCGACATCGATAGGCATTCCGCTTTCAGCGTATTCATAAAGGGCGGAAGAAGCTTCACGGATGACGGTGAGGATTGTTCCCTCAACCGGTCTCATGACAGCCTTATACGCGACTTCTTTGCCGGATACAAAAGCTTCGGCTAGACCGACAGCGTCAACTTCTGTCTTGCCAGCAAGACCTTCAGCAAAACCACGGAAAATCTGGCTGAGAATAACACCGGAATTACCACGAGCACCCATAAGAAGACCTCTAGCGAAATCCTTGGCGACCTGTCCAATGGAAGTATCGTTTTTGTTGAAGACATCCTTGGCACCAGATGACATAGTCAAATTCATATTTGTGCCTGTGTCACCATCCGGAACAGGGAAGACGTTCAAAGCATCGATTTCCGGATAGGAATTGTAGAGGTTATTTGCTCCGGAAATAATCATTTGCTTAAATATTACACCATCAATCTTAATCATTTGAGAAATCCTTTCATCAATAAAAAACTCGTGGTCTATTTGACACCGAGAACAAAAACATTAACAACTTTAAAGGGTATGCCAAAACTCTTTTGAAGCATATAAGAAACCTGCTTCTGAACTTCATAGACAACTTCGGTTATCTTGACATCCTTTGAAAGCACCAGATAAAGAGAGACCTCATATCCATCTTTCAGTTTCTTGACTGAGACACCATCAGAAAAATCTTCCTTCTTCAGGAATTCAAGCAAGGAACGGGTGAGTTTCTTTTTACTGACCAAGCCAACAACGCCATAGACACTGGAAACGGTCATTCCAGCTAAATCAGCGACGGCTTGTAAGGAAAAATTGATTTTTCCAATCTGGTTTGTTTTTTCAATATTCATATTAGTTTTTATAAATGCTTAAAGCCTAAAAATTATACAAGAAACACAATTAAAAATCAAATTGAGGACATAGCAGTCTCTTTCAAAGATAATAGTGCACGAAAAAAGCGGCCGCAGCTATCTTCCCCCGAGGGGTATTTTCGCCGCCAGG
>CAVALL010000019.1:0-26622 GCA_963589675.1 Alistipes onderdonkii
TTGTTGAATAATCAAGAAAATCAGGAATCACCCAAAATCCAGTTCTAAGAATTCAATGTGGGGTTTAAATCATAAACACGTATTCAATATCAACCCAATATTGAACACAACATTCAATGTAGTCTAAAGAATCGATTGATTTCTTCAGTTATTTGCATCTATAATGTAAATGTATTTTAGGTAGCAAAAAGTCGATATTTCTATGAGTTTATTCCCAAAAGAAGCAAATTTTCATCAATTCTCCTTTTTGTAGAATACTTTCTTCTTTTCAGTTATTTACTAATCTGTGCAAATTTCGGAAACTAGACAAGAAGGAGAAACGCACATGACATTCGGACAGAAAATCAAACACCTTAGAACCAAAGCAAATCTTACACAAAAAGAACTCGCCGAAAAGATGAATGTCACTTTCCAGACCATCAGTAAATGGGAGAGTGATACCAATGAACCGGATATCGAAAGCATCAGAAGACTATCCAATGTCTTAGGATGCTCTATTGAATATCTATTCAACCAAGATGAAGATGAGCCGATTCAACCAAAAGAAGAACTTCCAAAAGCGGAAGAAAAACAGGAGGAAAAGAAAGAGGAAACAGCACCAGTCGTTGTAGAAGAGACACTGCCTACACCTAAAACAGTAGAAGAAGAAAAGAAAGTTGAGGATACAGAAGAACCACTTCTGAAGTCAGAAGAAAAGATTCTTAAGCCAAAATCCGTTCCCGAGAAATCTCATTTCAGTCAAAGAGATGATCGTAAAGTACTTATCTGGTCCATCGTTGCAGCTATAGCCAGTTTCATCATCTCCCTTACCTGCTTCATTGTCTATAGAGAGTATATATCAATACCCTGGATTGTCATCGGTCCAATACTGATTGCCTATGTCACGCTTGCTGATGTGTACTGTATCTTCACGGATACCTATATCAGTGAAATATTCATCACAATAGCAACAAAATCCATCCACTTCCCAGGTCTGATATTCTCTTGGAGTCTTGATGGCATAGCATGGCTTATCGGTATGAAAATACTCTTTGCCATATTAGGATTCTTAGCCTCCATTGCTATTGTCGGCTTTGCCTTATTCCTATCATCCGTCCTTGCCATTGTTTCGTTTATTCCGATTGTGATCAAAAATTCAATATAAGAAAGGAAAAATCATGAATTACAGAAAACCAATTTCACTATTATTCACCATTCTTCTTTTCACCTCTTGTGGAAAAACAGAAAGCACTACAACCTCATCTACTGACACAAGTAACACATCTACAGCAACTTCTCAGTCTGAGACTGAGAAAGAAACGGTTGTCAAAAAGAAGTTTGAATCCATTCAGTTCTCTGACTTGACCGTTCTATTCGATGGAAAAGAACATCAGTTAGAAGAAGCAAAAGGCTATCCAGAAGGAACTACTGTCACCTATACAGGAAGAGATTCCTATATCGATGTTGGAACCTATACAGCAAGTGTTAAATTAGTTAAAGATGGATACGAGGACTATGAAGCTAGTGCAACACTTACTATCCTTCCTATCGAATACAGTTCCATATCATTCGATAGCAAATCCGTCACCTATGATGGATTAGATCATATCAATGATGTTCAATTAGTCGGCTTCCTACCAGAGGGAACAACAACGACAAAGACCATCAAAGATGAAAACGGAAATAATGTCACAAGCGCTATCCAAGTAGGCAAGTACTATTACACCATTTCACTGCATAACAAGAACTATAAGGATATGACATTGAGTGCAACACTAACCATCAACGGAACAAAGAAAGATACTCCTCTTGTTCATGTTGGGGACACTACCTACTTTGCAAATGGATTAGATCATTACTATCTCTATCGATACACGGATGGAACAGTATCGAAGGTGGATAGCACTACACCGAAAAAGCTAAAAGAATTGTCCTCCTCTGCCTTATCTATTTCGAATTCACTCTTCACTAGCAGTGCAAAAGAGATATCAGGAACAACAACGGATGTCCTCTATACCGATAGTACAATCACCGACTTTGTCGAATACAGTGATAGCATCTACTACTACAGCAAGAATGCGTTATCTGAAAGTGATTCTGGAATCTATAAGGTTACAGTTCCTGATAACTCCGATACATCAAAAGAGGGAAAAGAACCTACGGTTGAGAAGGTGTTCAATGGGAAGAGCGATAAGTTAGCTTTATACGGAGACTACCTCTACTTTGAGAACAAGAGTCAGGATGATCATATCTTCAAGATGAATCTTAGCAGTAAAACGACTACTCTTGTATTGAATCAGAAGGTTCATGAATACGTAATCTCTAACAATTACCTCTATTGCACAGTTAATGGAACACTGAACGACTATATCGGTAAACTGAATCTCTCATCCACATCAACAGAAGCCGAGAAGATGACAAATGCAGCCGGTGAGAACCTCGTAGTCAAGAACGGATATCTCTACTACAATTACACAGACTTATACGGATACATCGATGAGACACAGAAAGGCATCTGGAAGATCAATGTCAACAATGACAATGCAACACAAGTCTTATCCTCAAACCGTATCAATGCCTTTGATGTCATCTCCTCCGACTCCTTAGTCTATATCGATAGCAACACACTGCATCTACACCAATACACAGTTAGCAGCAATACCAATACAGACTTACTGTCTAGCTTTGTTCCCGTCGAGGATGTTCCAAT
Organism: Alistipes onderdonkii; assembly: GCA_963589675.1. Lineage (GTDB taxonomy): Bacteria > Bacillota_I > Bacilli_A > RFN20 > CAG-288 > Enterosoma. Next base: position 2,690 of record CAVALL010000019.1, read on the forward strand.
CAATATGGGTGGAAAATCAGAAGTCTATAACGGACGTATCTATTACCTCGATATGTATCGAGGAAAGACACTCAACTGTTATGATCCGAAGAGTCAGACACTCACTCAATTGACTGACAACAAAGTAATGGACTTTTCTATTATCGGAGATACCCTCTACTTCAACCAAGTCACAAACTTAACCAATAATGATCTCTATTCCGTCAATCTCAAGAATGGTGGAGAAACCACAAAGTTATCTACCAATGATACCAGAAACATCATCAGTGATGGAACCTATCTCTATGGTACACATTACAACTTCTGGGGAGTCAGCGGTGGTATCTTCCGTATGAAGTTAGATGGAAGTGAATACGTGAAGTTCTCTGAAGTCAATGGAGCTAAGAACTTTGCCATCAAAGATGGAAAACTCTACTTCATCAACTGCACAACAGGACAGGATAACGGAGATATCCAGTACTACAATCTCAGTGACATAACATCTGATTCTGATGACTTGAAAGCAAATGAACTTCCTAAGACCAATAAGATCGAGAATGTAAAGCAGTTCATCTTTGAAGGCGATACTATCTATTACATCTATGAAGGTACAATCTATAACTTCATCGCCCGTTCCTCCATGACAACGATGGAAGAAGGTGTAAAGCTTGCTAACAAAGAATGTGCACCAAAAGAAATGATAATTGTTGACAATGACATCTACTATTACACTTATCCTAAGACGTCTTCTGATAAAGCAGGACTATACAAAGTAAACAAAAGCAATACAACAGCAGACACCGATATCACTTCACTCCTCAAGTGTAATTCCACATACTACTGTTCTGCATTATCCTATCTTTCTGGTAAGATCTACTTTTTGAACTATTCGTTCCTATTTAAAGTAGGTTACGGAAACGCACACTTCTATCAGTTCGATATTACGGCGAAAACAACGACAAAGATAAACTAAACAATGAACCTCGAAGTTAAAAAGATGCAAGAAAAAGAGCACAGCCAGATGATGCAGTTTGGATGGGCTTTGAAAGATGTCATAAAAGAAAATCGTGGTGGTCATATTCGTCTTACCTATATCATGACAAGAGACAAAGACAGAGAACACTATGATGAACTAGTGAAACTAGAACAGAAGTACAGGACTTACAAGAACTCACTAAAACCTTATAAGCCGATGGATGAAGGAGTAACCATAATCCTATATCTATTATTCGTCCTTCCTGGTGTCATCTATACCATCTATAAATCAAAAGAGAAAGATGAAATATCAGCCTGGAACGAATCTTTAGTAGCCAAGATGAATAAGGTAGTCAAAGAAGCTGAACAGTATCTATGACGATCAACCAAGGGAGTCAAATATAGCTCCCTTGGTTTTGTTTTTCACCTGGTTTTCAGCCTCAAACTATCGAAAAGGTGCAATCGAGGTTATAAAAAACACTTAAAATGGTGTAATCTACCTCTAAAATAGTACTGAAAAAGGTGCAAATCGGCTCTGCAATTCATATAATATAAGTATCAGAGAGGTGTTTATATGGAAAGATTTGCAGAGAAAGACTTAGTGAAATGGAACGATAGCAAATTTCGAAAGCCATTGATTGTGTGGGGAGCACGGCAAGTCGGTAAAACCTATCTTATCAGGGATATTTTCGCTGAAAAGTACTATAAAGGAAATTACATCTATGTCGACTTCAAAGAAGAAGATGAAATCAGAGATTTCTGTTTTAAGACTGCAAACGCAAAAAAGATAATCGAATTCATCTCTCTTCAGAAAAGCATGCCGATCAATGAGAAAACGCTATTGATCTTTGATGAGATACAGGAATGTCCTAATATCGTCTCTGCACTAAAGTACTTCTGTCAGGAATATAAAGAGATTCCTGTCATCGCTACTGGTTCCATGGTGAGGATCAAATTACAACGTGAAATTAAAAAGAGCAGAGATTCCTCTTTTTCATCTTTCTTATTCCCTGTTGGCAAAATAAACGAACTCACCATTTATCCTCTGACATTTGGAGAATATCTCTTCAATATCAATAAAGGCTTATATCAGAAACTATATGAAAGCTACAGGAAAAAAGAGCCTTTAGATACCTCACTTCACAATATGGCAATGGATTACGTGTTTAGACATATGCTTATCGGTGCCATGCCAGAAGCCATTTCCACCTATATAGAGACAGAAGATCTTTACCAATCAAGAGAAGTACTGAAAGTCCTATACAATAATTACCTTTCTGATATGGAGTTATATCAGGCTAGCCGAGAATCTGTTTTGCGTTCACGCGCTTTGTTTTCTAATATCTATAAGGAATTGAATAAAGGGTCCAAGAATTTTGCACCTGGACTCATTGAAGAGAAAAGCAAAACAAGAGATTACACTTCTGCACTTGATTGGTTAGTCATTGCACATATCATCAATCCATCCCATCAATTGAAAGAGCATATAACGACCCCTTTAATCGGTGAACAAAGTTCTGCATTCAGATTATATTTATCCGATATTGGTATGTTCTCTTATCAAAGCGGAATCAATGCCTCCTCTTTCATCTCACCAGATAAAGAGAATATATTGTCCGGAATCTTTTTTGAAAACTTTGTAGCAAATGAATTGACAGCACATGGTATTCCACTCTTCTATTGGAAAGGAAAATTATCAGCAGAGCTTGAGTTTATCGTAGAATCCGATAACAAGCTTTATCCAATCGATGTAAAAAAAGGAAGAGGAATCCTCAATTCACTAAAGAAGTTTTCCAATCACAACAAATATGAGTTTGCTATCAAGATATCAAAAAACAATTATGGCTATGATGATAGTCAAAGAATTATGACGGTTCCTTTCTACTATGCATCCTTTTTAGCAGAAGATCTTGCTAACGGGACACTAACTAACAAGGCAGAATAATTTTATCTAGCCCTTTATCATCTCAATCAATACGTCTTTCATCTTCTTGCTGATGAGATGATATCCGGCCTTGGTCGGATGGATATCATCCGACATATACAAACTTTTCTTTCTCTTGATTTCAGCATTGAATTTCTCATCGTGATATAGGTCTAGAACATAGATATTCTTTTCCTTTGATATCTGTAATAGAAGTTCAACCATCTTTTCGTATCTTTCATTCTGATAATCCGGATTCGTATAGAAGAGTATCGGACAATCGAAGTTATCACTTACATAATCAACAATAGTATTGATAGCACCCGCTATTGTATGATCATCGTTGGATTTATAATCTCCAAATTCTTTATTCTTGGAGGCATCATTTGTGGATAACTGAACAACAAAGGCATCAAAATGAAGATTCTTATCAATAGAATGGAGTCTATTCACATAAGAATCTTCTTTATCATTGACTAAAGTTGTTCCATTGACAGCTTCCTTGATATAAGTAAGAGAACATTCTTTTGCAAGCAATTCTACAAAAGAGACATCCATGGATCCATATCCACGAGTGACAGAGGAACCTAAGAAACAGATGCTCTTTTCTTTTAACGGAGAATTCAAGTCAGCCTCTAATTTATCGGGATCATATTTTGATGAATTCCCTTTCTTCAACGCAAATACAATGTTCATTGTCTTTATCCTTTCTTGTTCTTTCTGAATTCAGATGGTGTCATATTGACTACCTTCTTGAATGCGTTTGTGAAATGAGACTGAGAGGAATATCCTAAGCAATACGCTATTGATGCAAAGGAGGATCCAGAGAGAATCAGTTCTTTGCTCTTTTCAATCTTGATGATGTTGATGTAATCCTCAACTGACATTCCCATCTCTTTCTTAAACTTCCTATATAAAGTGCTTTTCGGCATCGATAATTCTTTAGTGAGTTCTTCTATCCTAATCGGTTCATCTAGATTCTTCAACACATAGGATTTGATCTGATAGGATAAAGGCATCATCTCTTTGATCTCATGGACCTTCTCAGTGTAGTCTTTCACCATCTTGTAACTCAATATGGCAATCTCCTTTTCACTTTGAAGAGTATCTGCTTTCTGAATATAGAAATCAGATAGAGATAATGCATCATCGATATTCATTCCTTCCTTGATTGCTGCTCTAGAGATCAAAGTAGTCGAAACAATGAACATATTCTTAGTCTGTCCTAATGAGTTCTTAGACAGCATTCCACTTGTGAAATAAGGAAGAGATTCAACAAAGGAATCCATTCTAGACATATCTCCGCTTTGAACAATAGATAAGAGATCTTTTTCAATCTGATAAGAGTTATGCGTCGTTGCGTCTTTGTTATCCTTCTTTTCATCTAATGCTTTTCTTGCCTCTTCCACATAATATCGATAAGAACTCAATTTCTTACCAGTCAGGAAATAATAGGTCAAAGACAAAGTCTCTAAGACAGACTGATAAGTAGTCTTAGATAACAAAGTCATCGATTCAATGAATTCATCTATTTTTTCAATAGAAAGAGACAAACGAAGACCAAGCAGTTTATAAAATTGTCGTGTACTAGTCTCAGAAGTGATAGGACCTACAACTATCTTTCTATTCTCAATATTCAGGTAACAGTAATAGAAAGAGAAATCATCCATGATATATCCGATATCATCCTCTTTCTCTAAGATAGATGTTTCCTCTAACTGAATCGGATCGACAGGTAATTTCACAAGGGAATAGAAAAATACTTTCTCATTTCCTTCATACATTCTGATCGGTAAACCCAATAAATCAGAGAGTTTCTTTAAAACATAATCAATTTCGTATTCCATGAGATAATTATATATACAATGGCACATTTTTGCAATATCATAGAAAGTAAGCGCTTTATAATAGTGTAAAAAGGAGTCGGACTATATGGATATCGAGAAAACAATCAAAGAGATGACATTAGAAGAGAAAGCCACACTGCTCTGTGGATACGAGAATATGGCCACCTATCCAATTGAGAGATTATCCATTCCATCCCTCGTTCTTTCTGATGGTCCAAACGGATTACGTATTGAAAAGAAAGGTGGAAATTCATTAGACGGCATATCGAATGCACTTCCCTCCACTTGTTTCCCATCTGGAGTCAATCTTGCTTCCAGTTATGATACAGACTTGATTCATCGTATCGGAAACGCCATCGGAGATGAATGCATTCACTATGGTGTCAACATCGTATTAGGGCCTGCCATCAACATCAAAAGAAATCCGCTTTGTGGAAGAAATTTTGAGTACTATTCTGAAGATCCTCTCCTATCTGGATATATTGCTCAAAGCTATATATCCGGTGTACAGGAGAAAGGTGTTGGATGCTGTGTCAAACACTTCGCATGCAACAACAATGAGAAGTTCCGCTTTGTCGGAAATTCCATTGTCGATCAAAGAGCACTTCATGAAATCTATCTCAAGCCATTTGAAATGGCAGTCAAGAATTCCCATCCCTACGCTGTCATGTCCGCATACAACAAGGTCAATGGAATACACTGTTCTGACAACAGCTATCTTTTGAATGAGACATTAAGAGACAACTGGGGATTTGATGGAATCGCCATGACCGACTGGGGTGGAATCGTTTCAAGGGATACCGGATTAGTTGGTGGAACGGATTTAGAAATGCCCGGCCAAGTCAAACACTCTATTCATCTATTGATGGATAAAGTGAACAATAAGGAGATGGATATCTCTCTTATTGATACATCCGTAAAGAGAATACTGAAGACTATCGAAAGAACAGAGATTAAGGAAAAGAAAGAAGCTGATTTCAAGAAGAACTACGACCTTGCCGTAGAAGCAGTTGAAAACAGTGCTGTCCTACTCAAGAATGATAGCAATCTTCTCCCATTGAACAAGGAAGAGAAATATATCATCATCGGAGATTTCTTCGATAAAATCCGTTATCAGGGTTCTGGTTCTGCACTACTCAATCCCTACTACTTACACACTCATCGAGAAATATTTGATCAGAATCATATCCGGTATGACTTCTACCAGGGATTCAAAGAGGAAGAGACTAAGGTTGATGAAGAGATGGAGAAGAGACTTCTCGTCTCGATCAAAAATAGAAACGAAACCATCCTCTTCTTCGGCGGACTGAATGATTATGTCGAATCAGAAGGATTTGATCGTGACAATATCAAGATGCCTGAGAATCAAGTATCACTGTTAAAGAAACTTGTTTCCATGAATAAGAAAGTGGTTCTTATTCTTCATAACGGAAGCATCATCGGAGAAGATGTACTGGATAAGGTTGACTCCATCCTGGATTTGCTTCTTCCTGGTGAAGGAGGAGCAGAGGGCGCCTATAACCTGCTCTTCGGAAAAGTAACACCAAGCGGAAAACTAGCTGAGACCTGGGTAAAGGATTACAGTGATGTTCCTTTCGGAGACGAATTCACGAAAGAAATGAATGAAGTATACAAGGAATCCATCTTTGTCGGATATCGATACTATATGGCAAAGCAAGATTCTATCCGTTATCCATTCGGATATGGATTATCCTACACAACATTTGAATATTCATCCTTAGAGACAGAAGAGAAAGAGGATGAGATCCTATTATCATTCGATTTGAAGAATACAGGCAATTACGACGGAAAAGAGATTGTGCAGGTTTATGTATCACATGATTCCTCTCTTCTTCATCCAATCAAGGAACTGAAAGGATTCAAGAAAGTCTATCTTGAAAAAGGACAGACAGAGCACGTCGTCATCTCTATCAAGAAAGAGGATCTGAAAGTCTATGATCTGAATAAGAAAGACTTCGTATTAGAAAAAGGAACCTATACCTTCGAAGTATCCGCTTCCTCTGTCGATACAAGACTAACATCTACACTATCTTTTTCCGGAGAAGAACTTGTGAATCCTTATTCCGAAGAGGTAAGCAAGTACTACAAAGACCTGACCAAGCTAACATCCATCACAAATGATGAGTTTGAAGAACTGCTCGGATACAAAATACCGGAAGTGACAAGGCAGAAGAAAATCACATTCGAAACCCCGATTGGAGATTATACGACTTGGTTCGGTAAATTATTCCGTAATGCGGTAATTGGTGTAGGAATGAAGCAATTTAAGAAAGCCGAAAAGATTGAAGACCCGTTACTGAGGGAAAGAAAGAAGAAGGCGGCACTATTTGTAGCGAAGATGATGCCGAACAATTCTCTTAGAAGTTTATGTTATTCCTCATCCGGAGCTTTGAAATACCCGATTGCACAAGGCTTACTCTACATGTGCAACAATCGAATATTCAAAGGCTTGATAACTATGTGTAAAAAGGACAAATGATTATGACAAAATTCTTAGAAAAGAGAGCATTCAATTCTCGTATTAAATCAAAAAATGTAACAGCTAGCGAAAAGTGGATCGGTTATCTATTAGGACCATGTGGCGCCCTTCTTCTCAACGCTATCTTAGGAACGTATCTCAACATCTACTATACCGATGTATTGAAGCTGAAGGGATTGTGGGGCGGTCTCTTTTTAACCCTTTTCCCTATCATCTCCAAAATCATTGATGCCATCACCAATGTATTGATGGGATTCATCATTGATAGAACAAAGAGCAAGCAGGGTAAGGCAAGGCCTTGGTTATTCCTATCTGCACCACTATTAACCATTACCGGTATTCTTCTTTTCGTTGTTCCATCCTTTAAAGACCAGAGGACCAATGAGATTGTTCAAGTCATTTGGGTCATGCTCTCGTACAATCTCTTCTACTCTTTTGCCTATACCATCTATAACATGTCTCATAATCTGATGGTTCCTCTCTCTACAAGAAACACATTGCAGCGCGGTGGATTAAGTGTCTTCAATCAGATTGCAACGATTATGATGAGTGGTATCCTTGTCGCACTAGTCTTCCCAATGCTTATCATGCCTTCTCTTGGTGTTGACAAGAACCTATGGATCATCGTCATGTCCTGTTTCTCCGCTCTTGCTTTACCTTGTGTATTATTAGAGTACTATTTCACAAAAGAGAGAATCACAGAAGAAAGTACGGATGAAGAACAGAAGAAGATTCCTTTCACTCTTCAGTTAAAGGCAATCTTCACGGATAAATACATCGTTTTGTTACTCATCTATTTCTTGATCTATACCATCGGATCAACAATGAAGAACACCGCTCTTGTCTATTATTGCAACTATGTCTTAGGCACCTACAATGATGGTATTACACAGACTTTGGTCTCCGTATTAGGCGGCATTCCGATGGGCATCGGTATCTTTGCTGTCTGGCCTTTAGCCAAGAAGTTTGGAAAGAGAAATGTAACCATGATCGGCTTCCTCATCATGGCATTTGGTTCTCTTATTTGCTATTTAGCGCCTACCAATCTCTATGTCGTCTTAGTCGGACAATTCATCAAAAACACAGGAAGTCTTCCTTGTGCCTATGTCTTCATGGCTCTATTTGCTGACTCTCTTGACCATCTTGAATGGAAGACAGGATTCAGAAGTGATGGTCTTGCCATGTCGATCTATTCCATCATCACAGTAGCCATGGTCGGTGTCTGCACTGGTATATTCAACCTCTGCTTATCCAAGTTTGGATATGTGGAGCCTGTCACCTATTCCGAATACTTAGCTGGCGGATATGAGGGATTAAAGACTCAGCTTACTGACTTTACTAATTTCAAAGCCACCTCTTCTGTCGCATTCATTCAGAATGACAGCATCAACAATTTCTTCTCTTTCTCCTTTGTTGGATTAGAAATCTTCACTAGTATCGCTTGCAGTGTCATCCTCTTCTTCGTCAATGTTGAGAAGACCATCGGATTCAAGCAGTTAGCACTCATTGAAAGAGAAAAACTCTCTTATCTCAAAGCAGGTAAGGAATGGATTCCTGCTGAGACTAGAAATGAAATCCAGATTGCAAAAGATCAGGAAGAAGCAGAGCTTGCCATGGTTGAAGAACTGAAAGCTAAATGTGAGAAGAAAGGCTTGGATTTCGAAGTCGAATTGAAGAAACTGAATGAAACTCTTTCCGCAAAGAAGGAAAAAGCACAGAACAAGAAACAAAAAGCCGAAGCCAAACAACTTGAAAAAGATAAGAAAGCCGAAGAAAAGAGAAAAGCGAAAGAAGAAAAGCTTACTCCTGAAAAGAAAGAGAAGATTGCTCTTAAAACAAAGAAGAAAGAAGAAAAGACTCAGGCTTTCTGGGAGAAGGAGAAAGCAAAGTGTGAACCTATCTATCTCTCTTTCACAAAGGAACTGGAAAAGTATGAGAGTAAACAGGCTTAGATGCGAATATCTTGATAATCCTTCTGGCATTGATATCCTCTATCCCCGTCTATCATGGAATGTAGAAGGATGTAAGAAACAGACAAAAGCAGAAATCAGTTATCGAATCAATGATGGGGAAGAAAAGATTCAGCTTGTTGATTCGGATATGATGACGGTTCACTTTCAGGATGAACTGAAATCAAAAGACCGCGTCCAATGGAAAGTACGAGTATATGATGAGAACAATACTGTCAGTCCTTATTCAGATGCCGCTTACTTTTCCATCGGTCTACTAAACAAAGAGGACTGGAAAGCAAAATGGATAAGAGGAGATTACAAAGTCAGCAAAAAGAAAAGATATCCTGTCGATGTATTTTATAAAGAGTTCACTTTAGATTCCATTCATGCTGCTACACTCTATATTTCTGCTTTAGGTCTTTATGAGGTCCATATCAATGATAGGAAAGTATCTCCTTATCTTTTGACGCCAGGATCAACGGATTACAGAATCCGTGTTCAGTATGATACCTATGATGTAAAAGACTATCTAGTCGTCGGTAAAAACACAATCAAGATTCTATTAGCCGATGGCTGGTATAGAGGAAGCATCGGAGCAAAAGGATTCACCTATGTTTTTGGAAAAGAGACAAAGGTGATTTCTCAGCTTGAAGTCACAGATGAGAGTCATGAAAAACACTATATACTAAGTGATGAGTCTTTCTTATGGTCAAATGATTCTCCGATAAGATTTTCTGATTTAAAAGATGGAGAAATTGTAGATAACAACTTCGAAGCATCATTCAAAAGACATGCAAAGGCATCCACCTATGATGGAATAATATCATCCAGCAATAATATCCATGTTGAAGAGCTAGAAGACACTCTTCCTGTTGAAGTCATTAAGATTGATGACAATACTACAACATACTGTTTTAAGAAAAACATTGCCGGTTATATTTCCTTCTCTTGCTTAGCTAAGAAAGGTGGAAAGATCGATATTGTATTAGGTGAAATCCTTGATGAAAATCATGTAGTCTCATTAAAGAATGTACAGTGTATCCGAAAGGGAAAGAAGACTCCTCTTCAGGAGATTCATTTCACTACTAAAGATGGCAAAAACGAATACAAGACAAAGTTCTTCTATGGTGGTTTCCAATATGCAACAGTCAAAGTCACACCGGATATTGAATCATTTGAAATCCATCAGATTCAAATCGGCTCCAAATTGGAGGAAACCTCTGCTTTCTCTTGCTCGAATGAATTGATCAATATCTTCTATCGCAACACATTGAATTCCTTAAAGAGCAATTCTGTCGACATCCCAACCGATTGTCCTACCCGTGAAAGAATGGGATGGACAGGAGACTCACAGCTCTTCTTCAACAGTGCTTCCTATCTGACAGATTATGAAGCCTTCAGCAGAAAACACATCAAAGATGTCTATGATAGACAAAGCAAGAACGGATGTCTTCCTCAGATCGCACCTTATTCCGCAGAAGACTGGTTCATGAATGTCATGAATGGATCGGTTGGTTGGGCTGATGTCGGAGTACTCACTCCTTATCGAATGTATTTAAAGTACGGAGATAAGGAAATCCTATCTCAGTATTATGAGAGAATGGTACGTTATGCTAAATTCATGATCAAGAGATGCGGAAGGCCGAAAGGAATCTATAGTGTCTATGCAAAGCCACTTCACCTATCAAAAAGTAATAGAAAATATGGTGTCAATACCGGTCAGTCCTATGGAGAATGGGCAGAACCAAATGATGTAAAAGCATTTGTATGGACAGACTTTGCTATGCCTCATCCTGAAGAGTCGATGGCTTATACGGTACTGATTATGGATATCATGATCCGTATCAGCAATATCCTAGATAGAAAAGAATATATTCCTCTCTTTACAGAATATCGAGACGGAGTAAAAAGAGCCTATCAAGAATTAGTGACGAAGAAAGATTACACTCTTGATACAGATAGACAGGCAAAATTAGTAAGACCGATAGCTTTCTCTCTACTTACAGATGAGCAAAATGAATATGCGAAAAAAAGACTCATTCAAGCCTTAGACCACTACAACTGGAGATTAGGTACTGGATTCTTATCCACTCCATTCATCTTAGATGTCTTAGCAGACATCGACCCCAAATACGCATATAAATTACTCCTTAACGAAGAGATGCCTGGTTGGCTATATATGGCGAAGAATGATACCGGAACTATCTGGGAAGGATGGGAAGGCAAACAAGCTCAACTCGGAATCTCATCTCTCAACCATTATTCGAAAGGTGCTATGGTAGAGTGGCTCTTCTCCGGTATGCTTGGAATCAAAGTAGATGGAGAGAATCATTTCAAGATCAAACCGATCATCGATGATCGAATTTCTTTTGCAAAGGGAAGTTATGCCTCTATCTATGGAACTATAAAAGTCTCTTGGCAAATACAAGACAAGAAAGCAATTTTTGATATCTCCATCCCATCCAACACAACAGCAAAATTCCAATTCAGTGATAACAATCTAGAATTGGAAACAGGCGATTATCATTTCGAATACGATTATCAGTAAATCAATAACTCATTCTGAATAGCATAATCCTAACAAAGATTTTTTCACACTAACCAACGATAGCATTAAGGTTTGATTAATGCTATCGTTTTAAAATCCCCTCATATAAGGGGGATTGAATTATGAAAGAATCAAAATTATGGATTCCTACTTTAGCAGTATTGTTGATCTGTTCCGGATGTACTAATAAAAGTGGAAATCAAACCAATTCATCCGTAGTTGAAACAGGTGAAAGTTCAACAACTCCGACTAATTCTACTAAGGCATACGATACCTCTGGCAATGAAATCAAAAGCGGAAGTGCAGCCGTCTCCTTTGTCTATGGAAGAGATACCATAACGAAAACAATATCGGCTGCCTATCTGATTGATGGTGTAACAGTCAACATCACAACAGGTGAATACATCAGCGCCTCCTCTAATAGCAATCAAGTCGTATTTCTAGTGATCAATGGTGGAAAGCTCAATATCAAAGGAACATCTTCCTCCTATGTAAACATCAGTAAATCCGGAAGTGAGGCTAGCAACGGACAAGTGAGTGATGATTACAATTTCTATGGTATCAATTCTGGTATTGTTGTCTCAGGCTCTGCATCCAGTGCAACCATTTCTTATGCCAATATTGTGACCTCATCCAATGGGTCCAACGCAGTGGTAGCAACCAATGATGCTAAAGTAATGATTACATCATCCTTTATCAGTACAACCGGTTCAGCTGGTTCAAGAGGTCTCCATACTACATATGGTGGAAACATTGAAGCCAGTAACACAAAGATTGTCACACAAGGTGTGTCCTGTGCTTCTCTTGCTAACGATAGAGGAGGCGGAACAATACAAGCTAACAACATGGAATTGGAAACCAATTCCAATGGTTCACCTCTCATCTATTCCACCGATTCCATTACTGTATCATCTTCTACAGGAAGTGCAAATGGTGCACAGATGGTTGTCGTTGAAGGCGGATCAAGCGCAACACTTACTGATTGTGAATTTTCCTGTTCCGGAAACGGAAACAGAACCGGAATAAGTGATTCAGATTTCTCTACTCATACGATTGATGCAGGCGGTATCTTCATCTATCAATCCTTCTCAGGTGATTCGAGTGAAGGCATTGATTACTTCAATGCTACAGATTGCACTTTCAATGTAACTACTAGTAGTGTTCCTATGTTCTATCTGACAAATATCACTGCCGTTATCACATTAAGCGGCAATACCTTTAATCAGACATCCTCTTCTGACTATCTTCTAATGGCAGAAGCAACAAATCAATGGGGAAAGACCGGTTTAAACGGCGCAAGCGTCAGCGTTCAGCTATCAAATCAAGCCTGGGATAACAGCAAAACCTATTGTGGTTCTACTTCAAACATCAACTATAAATGAGATATTACTTTCATCAATATTCACCTTATACTGCGTACAATAAGTGGTAAGCAACTCATTGCATTTAGCTCATGTAGTTTTTTAATATTTGCATATAACTAAGCATAACGAATGAATAAAGGATCCAAATCATATATAATGGTGATAAGGAGAATATCAACTATGCATAAAAATGAAGCGGCCGAAGGATTTCAGATTTTATCCGATCCAAACAGAGTCAAGATTGCAAAGTTCCTTTATGTGAACAACAATCTTTCCTATGATGACTTACTTTCTATTATCACCGATGATAAAGAAGAACTAGATTCCTCTTTAAAGATAATGGAAGATGGAAACCTCATCAGAAAAGAAAATGACATCTATTTTATTAATAAGGATTATGTAGACTCTTTGATGGATTTCATCCGCACGCCATGCGGATGCTGTCACCATTAAATAAATACTAGTACTGAAAGCTCATCTGTAAAGTAAGACTCTCTTCGACATTCAAAGCGAAGAGAGTTTTTCTATATACAGAATTCATCGATAGCAATGCATACGTCTTATTCGTCCGATTTTTCTCTGTTAGCGCCATCTAATATCTACAATGATCCCTCTTGTTTTAACAAAATTGAGACACCAAGAAACTAATGATCCTAGCTTAGCACCCTCTTTTACTACAACCAAATTGAAAAATCACTTTATATCTCCTTTAAGCATTTACAAATTTAAAAAAAGTAATGTAACTCAGCAATATTCTTTTACAAAAAATGTTGCAATATAATTTTTATATGTTAAAATAAAGTCACCAATCAAATATTCAACAAATGTAAAAAGAAAGGAGCGTTTATATGAGCAGGCAAAAGACAGTGAAAAAGAAAATTAGTGTTTTAGGACTGACTTTTCTTTTGCTTTCACTAGGAACATTGCAAAATCTTCATCCTACATCTACTTATGATGCAAGTGGTTTTTCGTTTAATCGAAAATATGCATCATCCTCAGTGATTGATGAAGCCTCTTCTAAAATAGAGAGTGAATTATATTCATTAGGCATTGAAGACAACATATCCAAAATTAAGATTTTGCATGACTTTGATGGAAATGAATATATATTTGGTCTTTTCTCAAAACAAGGTTATGGAATCTATAACATCAACAACTCAGATGTCGTTGAACTTGCTCCATTTGCCTCCCTTCCATTCAACTGGGATTGTACAGATGTAATCTATCTTCCTTGGGTAGGATTCTTTGAAAGGGACAACAGCAACTATTTCGATGCTAAGACGAATATAAAACTCGAAGATAGTTATGTATCTTCCTTGCAGGAAAGATCCAAACAGTTTGCAAAGCAATCAGTACTTGATGCAGAAAACAAACGTATTCCTACACAAAGAAACATTTTAAAAACAAACACTCCATCTACGAATCACAATCCGAGCAATGAAATCATTACTGCCGATCTTGAAGTTCCTTATTCTTGGTATTTCAAGAAAAATATAAATTCTTTCCAATACAATAGTAATAACACTTGCGGATATATTGCCGCATCCCTATTGTTGGCATACTCCGAGATTTTCAAATGCACAGGTTATTTTTCAGCTGAGGAAGCCAAAAAATACATCACGCCTTACACAGGCATTCGAACATTCAACACAAGAAAGAAAGAATATGAGTGGGATGGTGTTCCTGATTATCACAAAGAATTTCCAACAGATGTATGGGGCGAAAATATTGGTGATGCCCAACCTTCAACAATCGACAAAGCAATCCATGCTTTCCTAAAAGATCGTAACAAGGATGTACAATACCATAACTATTTCTATTATTGGAAGTTTGCATCAGTCACGAAACCAATAAATGATGGTTTCCCTGCCGCCTTGTTTGGGATGCTACCAGACGATAATGGGGACAATATAAGTCACACTGCAGTTGTCTATGGCTATTTCAACAGCGGAAAACTTCTTTGTCATTTTGGTTGGCCCAATTACTCACAAGTTGTTATGTCTGAATTGGGTCTTGCACAACAAGGTGCAGTATTATCTATATATAACGAATCAGAACATCGTCATAATGAATACTTCATTGATAAATATTCGGGTCGTAAATATTGTGGATGTGGGGAATTAATGTCATGTTAAAGCATAAAAAAATATTATCTGTTCTAAGTCTATCTTTAGTTCTCTTCTCATGTGGAAAGAAAACTAATATATTCGGTTTAACGCCAGGAATCTATTATTTCGAATCCGTCGAAGGATTGCTACCGGACGGTTGGAAATTCGACGAGACGTCTTATTTTGAATTCAAAGACGCCACAAAAGACAATCCTAATTTTAACTACAAGACAGACTTGAAAGCTGGTCAATGGCTACTTAATAGATCTGAACCAGATATCTACGATTCAACATTTCATGAAAACTACATCATGCAATGGTATAACACTCCTTTTGATACATTGCCTTCCTTATTAGATGGCGGGGGTTGGGGTGATAAAAGGGGAAAGCATTCTCGTGTCATGTATTCTCTGGCCAAAGACACAGAAACATTAGAAAAATACTATAATTTTAGTAGAATGTTCGAATGTAGAATAGGATTTGTCGATAAAAAGGATGACTCAAAGCGTAAATTAACTGTGTGTATTCCTTTCAATCCCGACTTAGTAAGCCAAAGCGGTCGTACAGAGATCACATTCTCAATGTGACTTGTTGTCTTTTGAATCGTCAACTTAAAAACAAATCATGATTACTTCTTTTTCCATCTCTGGTGAGACTATATACATCGATAGTGAAAATGGTAACTTTTCTCTTATAGAAGAGGAATTATATACTCATCGTTCAAAATTGATTAGACATGCTCCAGAATATAGCAAAGACCTCTATTCTACAATCACATTCTGTCTTGAGATTTCAGATGTATGCAATTTGAATTGCTCGTACTGTTTCAATAACGATAAATCAGGAAAAAGCATGAGCTTTGATGTAGCAAAAGAGTCATTAGATTATCTATTCAGTCTTTTTCCTAACGCACAGAAATACTTCATCGATGTCTCTGGAGATGGTGAGCCGCTGCTATCCATGTCTTTAATCGAACAGATTGCAAAATACGCACATGACAAAAGCAATGAAATTGATAGAGAAGTAACAGTATCTCTCGTATCAAATGGTATCTTATTAACACCATCCATCGTAAAGAAACTTCAAGATACGAATATACTATTTGGAGTAAGCATAGATGGATGCAAAGAAAATCATAATTTCTTGAGAAAAGATAAATCAGGTAAAGAAACCTTTGATGTTATCATGAAAAATGTATCCAAGATAGAGGACCGATATTTTATCGGATGTGCTGTCACGATTACAAATCATTTATTTGATTTAAATGAATCAATTACAGACTTGAAGAAGCTATTCTATACTATCTCTATCAAACCAGTGCGTTCAAAAGAATACGGAATCGATTATACATCTCTGCCATTATGGAAGAATGAATACAATAGACTTGAAAAGAGATTGGAGTCTGAAATCAAGAATCGTGATTTCTCAACATTATTCGCCTTATTAAACGGAGACGATTACTTTGGAAAATTCATATATAGAAATTTTCTGAATCTAAAGGCTTTATCTCGTTGTGATTGTGCAACAGGAAGAATCGTAGTTTCTGTAAACGGATCATTCTATCCCTGCCCTGCCTTGATTGATAGTTCCTTATCTTTAGGTGATAATTCTAGCGGTTTCAATTCAAAAGCGGCGCAAGCCATTTATCAGCATCAAACCGCAAGGACTGAGTGTTCATCCTGTGTGTTTAGATATTCATGTGGAGGTGAATGCATTGCTGAAAACAGGACTATCAATCCTGTCATGTGTGAATTCAAGAAATATTTGATCCTTCTAAGCATGTTGCTAGAAGAACATTGTCGTTCTCTTCCTTTAGATGTGTACGACAAAATCTATGATTTCTGTATCATGAAAAAGGATAGATTGTGTGAAGATCCAAAGCTTAGAGAATACCGAAATCAGCATATGGATATGTCTTTTGCAGATGCTAAAAAAGACTATGATGCTAAAAAAAGGAGGGATATCTGATATGGCTATTATCAATGCTTTGAAAGTAACAAAGATATATCAGGGGAAACAAAGCTCCGCAAAAGCCCTTGATGAAATTAGTCTCAGTTTCTCTAAAGGTGAAAAAGTCCTTCTTTTCGGTGAATCAGGAAGCGGAAAATCCACTTTGCTCAAAATCCTATGTTCACTACAAAAGCCTACATATGGAAAAGTAGTGTCATCCGTCAAACCACTCTACATACCTTCCGATGGATATTTTCTGACCAACTTCAGTGTATTTAGCAATGTATATTACTGGCTAAGAGGAAAAGGATTGAAAACAAAGGAAGCAAAGCAAGAGACCTATCGTATCCTAGAAGATGTCGGACTATCTCAGATGATGAGAAAAAAAGTAAAAAGACTGTCAGGTGGAGAAAAGAATAGGCTTGCCATAGCAAGAGCTATTGCTTTAAAGCAAGACGCCGTTTTCTTTGACGAGGTGACTGCCAACCTCGATATCGAACATAAGAAGAAAATGATTCAACTGATATTCAAGGAGTTATCTTCCTCTTTGATCATTTTCAGCACACACGAAAAAGAATTGTTCGAAGATAAATGCACAAGAACCATTGAAATCGAAAAAGGTATCATCAAACTAGATAGTTCTCCAACATTCAGTGAAGTCGAAAATGAACCAATAAAAGATAAGAAAGCAAATGGTTTTCTGTTAGGCACAAGAATATTCACAAAACGAATATCAGGAATTGTTCTTTTTGCAATTAGCAGCATCTTTTTAGGAGTCATGAGTTCCTTTTCATCCTACTTGATGGATTCTTACAAAGATGAAGTCAGATCTATACCCGATTATTATTACTCTGCTAATTTTTCAAATCGACTTACCTCCGGTGCTGATGACACTTTCCCAAATGCCGATTATGTCGACCCCGGTTCTCTTATCACAAATAGCATCTTTTCGATTTCAAAACCAGCCTCCTCCGGAGTTGGTCATATCATTGTCAGAAACACCTGTATACAACCTGTACTTCCATCAGATGGAAATCTAATTCTCGGCAAGAAAGATGCCAAAAATGGATTCTATCTATGCGTTGATGAAAACTATAAGATAAACACAGACATCTATAAGGATTATATTGATTCTGATTTCAATCTGTATCATACCTCGCAGACCGAATTAGATTCCCCACTAGGAATCAGTCTCACATTCAACGGCGTATATAGAATCAAAAGTTCATCCTTCTTTTCCGGCCCTTCTAATTTTGTCTATCTTCTACAGGAATCTTTCAAAGAGGCAAGTGATTACGTAAAAGAGCTGATAATCAAAACATGCAATGAAGAAATACCTCCGATAACTACTAACAAGCTGACAGGTAATGAAATCGACTTATATGTCGGCAATACAAAGATGTCCTTTCTAAACAATAATAGAGTTTTAGAACTTCTTGGAAACGAGGAAAACTTATTGCTGTCTGGAATCGTTCTACCTAGCGCCTTGAAAGGAAAGGAATGGTCTTTGCATTATATGTCTTCTACCATCTCTTCATCCTCTGGTTTTTTACCAGTACACTATACAGATAAATTCCATTCTGGCGAATATGCATTATCTTACCCCGTGTTGCAGCTTGCACTCACCAATCACAATTTAACGTCCACAGGATACTATTCGAACGAGAGAACACTTCTTGATGATCTCAATAATGGATCAATATCACTTAGAAGGGGGAACATAGCTATAAAAGAAGATTCTAATATTCTCTATCTAGCCCTTTTCACTATTGCCGCAATATTACTCGAATTCATCTGTGAATTGTTTGTCTTGCTTATGCTCAGATGGAATAGAAAGATGCAGGAGAAAGACTTTACGTTATGCAATACTATGGGATATTCATCTCTTTCTCTTAGAATATTCGGATACCTTTATAGCGCAGTCTTTATGACACTAGCTTATGTACTCTTCCAGCATTACTCCCCCTTCTCCTTCAAATTACTTTCTAAAACGTCAGTTATTCTTCTCATCTCTGCTTTATTATTGACTCTCATTCCAATGTTGCAAAAGAGAAAGGGGGAAAAGGAAAATGATTGAAATCAAACAATTGCGAAAAAAATACCCACACAGCTATCATTCCGTTTTAGATGGCATCAACTGTACCTTTCCAGACAAAGGATTCTTTTCTATTCTTGGTGAAACAGGTTGTGGAAAAAGCACCTTACTGAAATGCTTAGCAGGTCTGACTACCTATGAAGGTGAAATACTGCTCGATAATAAGACTCCTGAAGAAGCACTAGCAAAAGATATTGGCTTTGTTTTCCAAGACTTCAAACTAAATGATGATGAAACCGTTCTTCAATCTGTAATGGACGATGCTATTGTAGCCGGCTATTCAATAACAGAGGCTAAGACAAAGTCCGAAGAAGCCTTAAGGAAATGCGGCGTTGAATCATTAGAAGAGAAGAAAACCTCCGCCTTATCATTTGGTCAGAAACAGAGAGTCGGCATTGCAAGAGCTATTGTCAAGAATCCTCGTTACTTGTTCGCGGATGAGCCAACTGGAAACCTAGATGAAGAGAACGCCAAAGAGATTATGAAGCTTCTCTACGAAATTTCATCGGATTCTCTTGTCATTGTAGTCACACATCAAAGAGAACTTATTGAATCCTATTCAGATGCCATCTTGTGTTTAGAAAACAGAAATTTAAAAGAAGAACAAAAGCGAGAACCATCTAAAGATTCAACTAATATTGATAAACATGAAAGCAAGAATATAAATAAAGAAAAGAACAATCATATCTCATGGATATTTAAGACAAGATTATCTAGTGGGAAGCATTCCTTTCTATTTGCTATCGCTCTATTCATAATCACTCTGCTTTCTGGAATATCGATGCAACTAACACATCATTCAATCCAGAGTTATGAAAAAATCAATGCTGGGTATTATACAGGCGACACCTATTCTCTCTATTCTGATTCAATCATACAGTTAACGTCGGATGAACTGCTCGATATCTATACAAATCCTGATACCGCCCTATTGGATCCATGCTCTAGCATCGTCACACTCCAAACAGGTATCAAAGTCTCTCCCTCCAACTTTTCCTTTGTCGAGCAGCCTCCCTATATTAGAGAAGACAACAAAGCTTTCGCAATCTATGCTTTAGATTATGAAAAGGCAAAGAAGTGTGAATTTGGAAAGGATATAGTCGATCCTAAAGATGGAATCATTATCGATCAATCCATCATCGATAAGATGAATGATTGTGTCATTGATAAAGATCATATCAGCCAAGGAAAATTCACTCTCTATGACCAGAAATTGAATGGAGAATATCAGCCAAAATCCTGGGAAGTGGTAAGTGTCTCTCATACCGGATTCCCATTTATCATCTTAAACAATATTAACTCCGTCTCATTCAATTATCACTACAGAGAAGGATTCACACATAGCCTTGATGAATTATCTGTTTTCGATATCATCGATGCTAACTCTCTGCCTGATGGATATACACTACAAATCAATCCAAACACGAAAGATAATGAATGCTATATCTATCTCAATGAAAAAGCAAAAGAGATTGTATCAGATTGGGATATCGAGTATCTAAGTATATCCTCTTCAACCTATGGAACTCTGAATGGAACAAAAGAAGATAAACCGATCATTGCCTTATATGACGTGATTGAAGATAATGATGAAGAAACAGAAGCAAAGAGCGTGCTTACAAAACAATACTTCTTCTATCTTTTCTTGAAAGCTTCTAGGAATATGAATGATATCCGCGTTTTGAATGATGAAGCAATCATCGAAGGAAGAAAAGCAGAAAAAGAGAACGAATATGTCGTATCCGAATCCTTCGTTCAGCTGCTTGGCGGAATGGAAAATGCAAATAACGCTGTATCCTCGTTGAACGTCACCATTGTAGGTACAGTCGATACCTCATGGAATGAAATCTATGGATGCGGAGAAAAAGAATATCTATCCAAACTATTAGGAACCGGAAATTACATGACTCGATTCCCATCTGACAAAGGACGAATCGATGGAGCACCTAGATTGATAAGCTATGACATAGAAAAGACAAAAAACTGGTTTGATAAAAACAAGAAAGGTCAATTCCAATTAAAGAAGACAGCTGACCTAGTCCACGCATATGATAAAAAAGAAGCGATAAGTGAAGCAAAGAGATGGATCGTATTCTTCCTTATCATCTTCATAACTGAAATCATCTTCCTCTTTGCAATATCATTGACACACGCTTTATCGTTACATGACTTCTATTACATCAATCGCTCTTTAGGATACAAGAACAAAGACCTCATTATCGGAACCATGCTTGTCACTCTAGTTCAGTTCGGTTTACCGATTGTATCTTCTACAGTACTACTATCTCTCTATTTAGGAATATTCAAGATACTCCTTTCCTATTGGATGATCGTCGTCGTTCTAATCTACCTGTTCTTAATCCTTTGCGTTCATTCTATCACATCTATCTTCCATCTATTGCATTGCAAGAAAGAATAAACGAAAACAAATGTAATAATGAATTCAGATATTCACATTAAAAAGGAGTATAATATCCGGAAAAGGTGAAACTATCTTGAACAACATAAAAACAAATAAAAGTTCAGCGCCATACATCAAAGAAAGCATCTTCTTAGCATTGTTTGAACTGATGAAGGAAAAAGACTTCTCAGAGATTCGTATACAGGATATTGCAAAGAAAGCAGGTGTATCCCGTATTTCGTATTATCGCAATTTCAAAAGCAAAGAAGATGTGCTGAACAACTATATGAATGAAGAGACGATGAAGTTCTATAACGCACACAAGAACGAAGGAACAGAAGAGCATCTCCTTCATCTTCTAGACCATTTGAAAAACTACAAGGATCAGTTTGATGTGCTCTACAAGAATAATCTATCTCACCTCTTCTACGAACATATCTATAAATGGTGCGGTCCAAAGGAAGACGCCGAAGATCATACTGCCTACTTAAAAGCCGCGAAAGCGTCTGCCATCTTCGGATTCATCGATGAATGGATCAAAAGAGGAATGAAAGGTGATACAAGAGAGGTTGCCAATGAAATCACAAAATGTCTTGAATCCACTCCATTCCATCTCATCAAACTCACAGATTAAGCAAATCAATCAGCCACATCTTATCCACATAGGTGTGGCTTTTCGTTTTCGTTCATAATCTGTTATCGTAATAACATATAGCATTATGAAACACGTGAAAATATTGGACATTTATTTCCAAAACTCAAAATAAATTTTGAACACTAAAGAAATAATATCGAAAAATTCCCAAAGTTACGATAAGAAACAAAACGACATTTTTGTTTCTTTTTCTTGCATTCACTTGCAAAATTTTGAACAAAACTATATATTTATCGTAATGAAGTTATAAGGAGGAATTTATGACTGAGAGAAAAGAATACAGAAACTCTATCCGTTCGAAGGAGAAAATTCAGGAGGCAGTCTTCGATCTTCTACACGAAAACAAAGGACTTCAAAGCATCACAATCAGTGACATTGTCCAAAAAGCCAATATCAACCGTGGCACCTTTTACAATCACTATAAATCAATCGAGGATGTCATCGAAGATGTTGAGAACAGACTCATCCGCAACTTTGATGAGGCATTATGCAAGAACAAGGATCTCAACTTTGAGCAGAGATGCTATTTCTTCTTTGCACAGCTGACTGAGTTCTTACGAAACAATGACGAAGGTTTCCGTTACATCGTCAAATACATTCCGATTCACATCTATGATGACTTCCATAACAAGCTTCTTCAATCCTATCGTAACTTCTTAGTTGATGAGCTTTCCAAGACGGTCACTGACGACAAACAGAAGACTGTTCTAATGACAGCGGAACTGATTTCCAATGGCGTTGCTGCTACTTATCTCAATTACTTAAAAGGTGAATTCAACGGTTCATTGGATGATATCTCTGAAGCTGCAATCGAAGTCGTCAAAAAACTGATCAAACTCGATTTCTGATAACGAAGAACTAATAAAAGAGGTCAACTGCACGATACATATATTTTGTTAGGCAGTTGACCTTTTTCATTGTCTATATTAGCACCAGTATGCATTTAGACTGATTTCATTCATCTTTCAAATTCTTCGAGTCACTTCAAGCCTGACAATATAATCTGAGCCAGATAAATTGTTTTTAATTCCAACATATCATCATTCGATATATCATTTTGAGAGAATAAGATACTTCTTGAACTCTTCATTGAATATTTCTCCATAAATTCATCGATCGACTTATGTTTCTTTACATCGGATGATTTCACTCCAATCGGAACTAATTCGCTTTAGTCTGTAGTGAGGAAATCAATTTCATATGAATGTGTTGCATTTTCATTTTTAAACGTATAAAAATATAAATCACGATTGGTTGCTTTTAGAATCTGTGCCATCGCATTCTCATATAGGTATCTTAAATTAACATCCAATTTATCAGAAAGCAGTTTTGCGTAAATGTTATCACTGGAAATCAGCCTGTCATTGAATAACATCGTCGTAAACAAACCTATATCCGACAAATATAACTTAAAATCACATAGACTTTTTGTAGCATTTAACGATAACGATGAATCATTTATCCTATAGCAGAGTAAAACAGTCTTGGAATCAAGTTATAAATGTTCTCTAAATCTCTTTCAGACACTTTCTTCTTGGTCACCTTAGTAATATAAAACTTGTTGTTATTAGCCAGTTGACGAGACTAGAATAAATTATGTGTAACTTGTAGGAACTTCTGTTCCATCATTCCGGA
>CAVALL010000020.1:0-26060 GCA_963589675.1 Alistipes onderdonkii
GTTCGAATGTAGGTGCTTCTGAAGTTGCCTCTTTACTACACATAACTGGCTTTGATGACGTTAAAGTTTCGAAGTCTGAATCGAAATTGGCAAGATAAAAATAGAACCAGACTCATGGTCGAAAACATTTTAAATAATGCTGAAAATTCAGTCTAGTTGTATAACAGGGTTGCTAGAGTATCCAATAGGATAGTGGTTTATATATTATTGAAATATAAGGTAGGATGTTTTCGTTGAATATGCGGGAAACCTAGTTCAATTATGACATTTGTTAGTGTTGATTGTTTGATGTGTTCTAGTATTTGCAAATACTTGTGTTACATCCCTCTCAACCAATCCTTGATTAAAAACGAAAGGAAATGAGGTAATGTATAGATATTATCTTGATAAGTTATATTAGTGTCTGCAAGCTTAACACCAAAGCAGACATCAGGATATTTATCTGAATCTATTAGTGTGCGTAATGATTTAGAGTGTCCTCCCTTTGATTTCACTTCTATTGGAACGATGTTGTCCTTTGTTCTAGCAAAGAAATCTTCTTCAAGTGTGCCATCTGGCTTTTTGTAGAAATATAATGATAATCCTTCTTTTACGAAAGCATCCGCTACAAGATTCTCATATATTGCACCTTTATATACTCCAAGGTTCTTATTTGCTCTTAAATCTTCTTGTGATTCCTCATCTAATGAAGCGATCAAAAGACCGGTATCAGCAAAATATAGACGATAATTATCGATTGAAACATTTCCTTTCAAGGGTAGTTCGGGAAAATTCAGTCCTCTCGATATTAAGATGACACCAGAGTCAGATAACCACTCTTTGACACCTTCAAATTCTCTGCCTCTTGCATGAGGACGTACCTTTGATATCATAAACTTTGGATTGCTCTTAGCTAACTGAGCAGGAATGGCATCATAAATCAATTGAATCTTTGTTTTGTCTAAACCATTTGCATATTGCTGCATATCTTTTCTATAGCCATTGATGATCTCTTGCTGTATCAATGTCGTTCCAGAGAAATTGTTATTCTTGATATAGGAAAAGACAACCTCAGGCATGCCACCCAGGACTACAAAATCATAGAAGAGATTACGTAAAGTGACATAAAGAGAATCTGGAATTCTTTTTACATCCTTCATATATCCTAATAATTCATCTTTAATGGAAGAACTATATCCTTTTGCTATCAGGAATTCCTCAAAATCCAATCCATGCATTTGATATTCTTCCTGATATCCTACAGCGATGGAGGATATAGAGGAATAATTCAAACCCAACAGTGATCCAGAACATATGACGTCGTATCTACCATCTTCACAGAAAGATTTTAATGACGTACATATATCAGGAAAGGATTGAACCTCATCAAAGAATATCAAAGTCTTACCAGGAATGAATCGCTTAGTTGGATCAATATTTGATATCTCTTTGATGATATCGTTAGCTTCATATGAACCAGTATTGAGCAATATATTTTTATAAGCAGGCTTTAACTTGAAATTGATCTCGATAAACGATTCGTAGGTTTTTCCAAATTCACGAATGCATTCTGTCTTCCCTACTTGTCTTGCACCAGAAACGATAAGAGGTTTATGCTCCCTGTTCTTCCAATCTTTTAAGAATGTATCGGCTTTTCTTGATAATCTTTTTATATTCATAGATATAGTGTATTCAAAAGATGATTTGAAATCAATGATTTACACATTTTTAGCGCGAAAACTTGGTTACACTTACACATTTTTAGTGCGATTCGTCCTTAAATCTGTATTTGCTCTGTCCGACACAAGTTGTCTTTGTGAGAACATTTAGTTCGGATAGTTTGCTGATGCAGCTTGTTGCCGTATTTGGTGCGACATGGATCAGTTCGATGATATCTTTCGGAGCGAACGTGTCATGACGGAAGGCAATATAGATTTTTTCCAGATTGTTCTTTGTCGATGCTTTATACTTACTCTTGCTTATTAAAGCCTGAGTTCGCAAGTTTTCACGCCCAGTTCGCATGTTTCCACCATCAGTTCGCAAGTTTTTGTTGATGAGTTCGCATGTTTCTTCAACAGTTCGCAAGTTTCTAATTGAAAATTGGATGAAGTGTAATGAGATATAGTTGTTATGATGAACCGACTGGAATCAGTCGTAGGCTATTTGTCATTGTAAGAGCAGTCTGATTGACGACACAAAAAATGGACATATTTCTATGTCCATGATTTTTACCGATTTTTTCGGTTTTCAACGGCCTTTTGGCAGTTGGCCTATAATAACGAACCCTAGAAAGTCCGTGTTAGATTCGACTGGCGGAGCAGAAGAGATTTGAACTCTTGCTAGGTTATACGCCTACTGACGGTTTTCAAGACCGTTCCCTTCAGCCGCTTGGGTACTGCTCCAGCGATAATAATTGAAAAAGCCAACCTGCTTAGGCTGGCTTGCTTTGTTGAACATGGTGGGCACTACAGGGCTCGAACCTGTGACCTTCCGCACGTCAAGCGGATGCTCTCCCAGCTGAGCTAAATGCCCAAAGCGTGGTTAATTATAAGGGTAAATCGGTAACATGTCAATAACTTTCGAAAAAAGTTTTTGCTTAGTGTTTGATTCGTTGGATTTTATGTGATGTTTGATGTTGATCCGAGGGACTGAATTTTGAACGAAATGACCATTTATGTCATGAAATTACTATCGAAAATGTAAACGCTTTACTATTTAGGATAATTAGTAAGAAAATTTCAGTTTTCTTGATAGTCAAAAGTTGAAAATTATGCTATATTTTTAGATATGAAAAAACACATATCTAAATCTTTGATCTGCTATATCGCTTTAACCGCTATCACCCTGATTACAGGAATCATACTTTTGTGCTTAGGAAGATGGAAAGAGTCTATCTTTGCTTTCCTTCCTTTTCCTTTCTGCACTTGGACATTCTGGTCCTTCTATTATCCAAAGGATATCCAGAAGAATGTTCCTGTATTAGTTTTGACGATCATATCCCGTTTCACATGCAATGTCATATCTATGGTTGTACCTGCAGTAATGTGGCGTTTTGTTCCATCTTTCCACGATTCTGTCTCCTATTATTGGATTTTAATGCCTTTCATTGAGGTTATGATCACTTATGCCTTATATGCTGTTGCCAATATTACGGAAAAGAAAGAGAACAAGAAATGAAGATCTTAAGTGGAATCAATTTTGAAAATCTTCTGAATCCCGAATTCCCAAAGATGATATCAGCGGAATTCATCACTAGCATGATAGTCATGCTTCTGATCATCATCTTTTCCTTTGTCGTCTATTTCAAAATGAAGAAGACAGATCCTCTTGAGAAACCGAAAGGGATTGTCAATATTGCGGAAGTCATCGTCAACTTCGGAGATCAGAAAGTCAATGAATTGATGGGTTGTCCGAAATACTTCTCCAACTTTGCAGGATACATCATCCCATTAAGCGCCTATATCTTCTTAGGATTCTTCATCGGTATGATGGGTATACCAAACTTCATTGTCTTAGGAAAGAAAGCAGATGGCTATATCTTGAATGAGACAAAGCTATTCTCCACTCTTCCTTCTCCGTTTACGAATCTTACCTTTACCTTACTGATCGGTCTTATCACAGTTGTCCTAATTGAAGTTACGAAAATGAGGACAGATAAGTGGAAATATGTGAATCAGTTCATATTCACATTCCCTCCGCTTCTCCCGTTAGCTACGAACTTTGTCCCGATGCTCTCACTCGGTATCCGTTTGTTCGGAAACGCCTTTGCGGGCTTCTGTATTACTACTCTACTTTATCAGACGTTCTACGCACTCTTCTCTCACTTCGGATTGCTTCTTGCACCGGTGATCATGCCCTTCCTTCATGCCTACTTTGATTTGTTCAGCGGTTTCATACAGACGATTGTCTTCGTTATGATCACCATGATGGACATCATGCAAGGTGCTCCACAGGATGAAGCAAACGAAAGCATATCCAAAGCTGTTGATATGAGAAATTCCGTTGCAAGAAAAGCCGAACAAGATTGAATTTAAAAGGAGGCAGGCTTTATGAATTTATTATCGTCGTTACTCACTTTGGCAGAGACAGTGGAAGGAAATGTCTATTCCGCAGCATCCAGTCTCTACATCGGCATTGGCATCATCATGATCGCTATGTCTATGTCCTCTATCGCAGAAGGCATCGTCTGCGCCTCTGCATTAAAGGGTATGGCCAGAAATCCGGAAGCAGCCAAGAACCTCAGATCCAGTATGATTCTTGCCGTTTCCCTTTGCGAAACTGTCGCTATTTACGGCCTTGTTCTCGCCATTCTTCTCATCTTCGTCAAGAGCCCTTCCTCCTTCTAAGATAGGAAAAGCAAAATGAAGAATAAGAAGCTCCGTCTGGCTTCTTTCTCTGCTTTGCTTACCCTACTTCTCACCTCATGTGACACACAGGGAGCCGCTGACAATATCTCCGGCTCAGTGGAAGAGACCATTGAGAACGTCCTTCCTAACCTCTATGTCGCCTTAGCACAGCTAGGTGCGTTTCTTGTCATGGTCTTTGTCTTCTTCAAGTTCTGCTATAAGCCGATCAAGAAGAGACTTCAGATGCGTGCTGAGAACGTGAAACAGAATAT
The DNA here is from genome assembly GCA_963589675.1 of Alistipes onderdonkii. Classification (GTDB taxonomy): domain Bacteria; phylum Bacillota_I; class Bacilli_A; order RFN20; family CAG-288; genus Enterosoma. Next base: position 4,598 of record CAVALL010000020.1, read on the forward strand.
CGATGAGGCAAGAGAAAAGAATCAGGAAGCAGAGAGAAACAAAGAAGTCTCTGAAATGACAATCAAAGACAGTCATGTCCAAGCGGACAAGATTGTTTCGGATGCCAAGAAGACAGCTGAGAAAGCTAGCCAGGAAATCATCGAAAAAGCAAATGAGAGAGCCGATGAGATTCGTCTTCAGGGCGAAAAGGATGCTCTTGAGAAGCAGAAAGAAGTCGAAAGAAAAGCACATGATCAGATCGTTACGACTGCTATTGCTGCCTCAAAGGGTATCTTAGGAAGAGAACTCACAAAAGAAGACAATGAAAAAGTCATTGATGACTTTATCGATAAGATGAAGGATGACAAACAAAAATGATGGATAAAGGTCTTCTGAAAAGCTATGCATTGTCTCTTTACTCTATCGCAAAAAGAGATGGTCAGATTGAGAAGTGCTCATCTGACTTAGATTTACTGTGCGAACTATTCGACAAGAATGAGAAATTAGCCAAGTTCCTTTCTTCTCCTATGATTGAGAAGAAAGAGAAAGAAAGACTTTTAGAAGAGAATGTGAAAGATAAGATTTCTCTTCCTGTCTACGCATTCCTTACCGTATTGATCAAAAGGAAAGCAATTAAATATCTACCTGAAATCAAGACGGAATATCAGCACCACTACAATAGGGAACACGGAATATTAGAAGGAAGAATCTATACTCCCTTTGAACTCAGCGATAAGACATTAGAGAAAGTGACAGAAGTCTTTTCAGAAAAATACCAAAAGAAAGTCATATTCCATGTGATACTCGATGAAAGAGTCATCGCAGGTATGCGAATCTATGTGGATGATACACTATACGATTACTCTATCGATACGAAGCTCAATCAGGTAAGAGATGCTCTTCTGATTGAGAAGGACAGATAAGAAAGGAGACAATATGGCAGATATTGATTCAATCAGCAATCTCATTCAGAAAGAGATTGATAACTACGAAAACAAGATCGAGACCAGCAATGTCGGTACCGTTGTCAGTGTCGGAGACGGCATTGCGACAATATATGGCTTAGACAAGGCAATGTACGGAGAACTATTAGAGTTTCCGAACAATGTCTATGGCATGGTCATGAACTTGAATGAGGATTCTGTCGGATGTGTCCTTTTAGGAAAAGACACCTCTATCTATGAAGGAGATCCCGTCAAACTCACAGGAAGAGTCGTCTCTGTCCCTGTCGGCGATGCTCTTTTAGGAAGAGTCGTCTCCTCTTTAGGTCAACCCATCGATGGAAACGGAGAAATCGCTACAAGTGAAGAAGCACCGATTGAATCTCCCGCTCCTAGCATCATGTCTAGACAGAGTGTCTGTGAACCATTAGAGACTGGCATCAAAGCCTTGGATTCTATGATTCCAATCGGTAAAGGTCAGCGTGAACTTATCATCGGTGATAGACAGACCGGTAAGACCGCTATTGCCATCGATACGATCATCAACCAGAAAGGCAAAGATGTTATCTGCGTTTACTGTGCTATCGGTCAGAAGAATTCCACCATTGCACAGATTGTCAGCAAACTCAAAGACCATGGCGCCATGGACTATACTGTCATCGTCAATGCTTCTGCTAGTGAAGCAGCACCGATGCTCTATATCGCTCCATATAGCGCAACAACCATGGCTGAATACTGGGCAAAGAGAGGTAAGGATGTCCTCATCGTTTACGATGATCTCTCTAAGCATGCTGTCAGTTATCGTGCCCTCTCACTCCTTTTGAAGCGTTCTCCGGGAAGAGAAGCCTATCCTGGTGATATCTTCTATCTCCATTCCAGACTTCTAGAAAGAGCATGCAGACTCAGTGACAAATTAGGCGGCGGCTCCATCACTGCTCTTCCGATTGTTGAAACACAGGCTGGTGATATCTCCGCCTATATTCCGACTAATGTTATTTCCATCACCGATGGTCAGATCTTCTTGACTACGGATTTATTCAACTCCGGTCAGAGACCGGCTGTCGATAGCGGTCTTTCCGTCTCCCGTGTCGGTTCCTCCGCTCAGATTAAGGCGATGAAGAAAGTATCCTCTTCCTTGAAGATTGAACTTGCTAACTACAATGAAATGCTCGACTTCTCCCGTTTCGGATCTGATTTGGATCAGACAACCAAGAACATTCTTGCTCATGGTGCTGTCTTGATGGAAGTTTTGAAGCAGAAACAGTATTCGACATTGAGCATGGGTGATGAGATTATCGATATCTATGTCGCACAGTCGAAGAAACTGGATGATGTTCCGATTGAAAAGATTCAGGATGTCTTAGTTAAGATACGTGATAACTTGCACGCAAATCATCCTGAGGTATTTGATGAAATCAAGAATACGAAACTGCTCTCTGATGAGAAGAAGACAGTGATCGATTCTGTTACGGATGCTGTCAAACAAGGATTGTAAAGTAAACGATGCCGGAATCTTTGATCAACACCAAGCGAAGAATCAACACCATCAAATCCACGGAGAAGATTACCAAGGCGATGAAGCTTGTCGCCTCCGTGAAATATCAAAGATGGAGAAAATATTATGAGGACAATAAGGCCTATCGTGAAGGACTGAAATCCCTTCTTGATACCGTCTTATCTCATACTTCTTTAGAGTCCTTGGAAAAGTCTATGTATTTCAAAGAACAAAACGGAAGCAAGAATCTATATCTTGTCTTCACATCCACTCTCGGTCTTTGCGGTGCATACAACTATTCGTTATACAAGACTTTGGATCCCCTTTTGAAAGAAGGAGATGAAATCATCTTCATCGGTCAGAAAGGATACACCCATTACAAGAACAAAGGATATGTCCTAGTTGAGGACTATGTCTCCTTGATGGATAACTTCTCCTATTCCAAGGTGAGAAGGCTTCGCCATGTCTTGTTCCAAAAGTATAGAACAGGAGAATATTCATCGATGTATCTTGTCTATACTCACTATAAGAACTCAATGACATTCCTTCCAACAGTTGAAAAGATTGCTCCTCTTGATTTCTCTCTTGCATCCGATGATGAAGAGAAGGGGGCAGGCTTTGAACCGATATATGAGAAGGATAAAGAAAGCGTCATTGAAAATCTCATACTGCATTATCTTGATTCCTTGTTGTATAGTCTATTCATCGAGTCAGAACTCAGTGAATTGGCAAGCCGCAGAAATGCTATGGAAGCCGCTACAGATTCAGCGGATAAGATTGTCTCTCAGCTTACTATTCAGTACAACAAATCCAGACAGAATGCGATTACGCAGGAAATTACGGAAGTCGTCGGCGGTGCAAACGCCGGAAAGAAAAAATAGGAGGTGCTTCTATGAATACGAAAGATGGAATCCTTGTTCAGGCAATTGGTCCTGTTATCGATGTCAGATTTGACGAAAACAATATCCCTCCGCTTTTGATGGCTTTGAAAGTCACGACTGCTCAGGGAAAGACATTGACCTTAGAAGTCGTTCAGCATATTGGTGATGATACTGTCCGCTGCATCGCCATGGGTGCAACGGAAGGAATTCAGAGAGGATTGACTGTAACGAATACCGGTGAATCCATTCATGTTCCAGTCGGTAAGGAAGTCTTAGGACGTATGTTCAACGTCCTCGGTGAACCGATTGATGATGCCGGTGATTTTACTGCCAGTCAGACTCACTCTATCTATAACAATCCTCCTCGTTTCCAGGATCAGTCCACACATGCTGAAATCTTCGAGACAGGAATCAAGGTCATTGATCTTCTCTGCCCTTATATCAAAGGAGGCAAGGTCGGTCTATTCGGTGGTGCCGGTGTCGGCAAGACTGTCTTGATTCAGGAGTTGATGAACAATATCGCAATGCAGAAGCATGGTATCTCTGTCTTTGCTGGTGTCGGAGAGCGTTCCCGTGAAGGTAATGACCTCTATTATGAAATGAAGGAGTCCGGTGTTTTACCCAATACCGCCCTTGTCTTCGGACAGATGAACGAGACACCTGGTGTCCGTATGAGAGTTGCTCTTTCTGGACTTACCATGGCTGAATATTTCCGTGATGTCGCACATCAGGATGTTTTGCTCTTTATCGATAACATTTATCGTTTCACTCAGGCAGGTAGTGAAGTCTCCGCTTTGTTAGGACGTATGCCTTCCGCTGTCGGCTATCAGCCGACCCTTGCTACGGAAATGGGTCAGCTTCAGGAAAGAATCGCATCTACCAAGGATGGATCCATCACCTCCATTCAGGCTGTCTATGTTCCTGCTGATGACCTTACCGATCCTGCTCCTGCTACAACATTCTCTCACCTTGATGCTAAGACCGTTCTTGATAGAGGAATCGCTGCTTTAGGTCTTTATCCGGCTGTTGATCCTCTTGCCTCGTCTTCTAACTTCCTTGATCCGAATGTTGTTGGACAGAGACATTACACGATTGCAAGACAGGTTCAGACCATCCTTCAGAGATATAAGGATTTACAGGATATCATCGCTATCTTAGGTATCGATGAACTTTCCGAAGAGGATAAGATCATCGTTAACCGTGCTAGAAGAATCCGTAACTTCCTCTCGCAGCCATTCTCTGTTGCTGAGAGATTCAGCGGTATTCCTGGAAAGTTTGTCAAGATTGAAGATACGCTCACTTCATTTGAAAGAATCCTTGCCGGTGAAGGTGATTCCCTTCCGGAAGCCGCATTCACCTATGCTGGAACCTTCGATGATGTGTTAGAGAAAGCAAAGAGCATGACAAAGGCTCAGTAATAGACATGGATTCTACATTTACTTTGGAAATCGTCACACCAGAGCATCTCTATCTCACCCAACAGGCGGATGAGATTGCTTTGATGAGCAGTTCTGGTCAGCTTGCTATCCAAGCACATCACTTGGATCTCATTGCTGATATTGTCATCTGCCCTCTTATCATCACAGTTCATTCTCATCGCTACCGTTATGCGATCTCTGGCGGAACACTTCAGTTCTTGCATAATGAGAATAAAGCTAGACTCTTTGTCTATGCGATTGAGTCTGTCGATGATATCGATATTGATCGTGCCATGAAGGCAAAGACAAACGCAGAGGAACTTCTTTCCACTGCTCAGTCAAGAGTGGATACTGCAAGAGCAGAAATCAAATTAAAACGAGCCTTGAATAGAATCAATGTCAAAAACACACATAATGATTAGTTTTTGATCTGTGATAAGATATAATGATTCCGTTTTGGAGGTGTACTATGAGTTTTGATAATATTTCCTGGGATGAATATTTCATGTCGATTGCTGTTCTCTCTGCCATGAGAAGCAAAGATAGCAATACGAAAGTCGGTGCCTGCATCGTTTCGGATGAGCATAAGGTCTTGTCCTTAGGCTATAACGGCATGCCAATCGGTGTCGATGACAATGTCATACCCTGGAAAGGAAGCAAGGATGATGTTCCCTATTTGGAGACAAAGTATCCTTATGTCTGCCATGCAGAACTCAACGCTATCCTCAATTCCAATCATAACTTGAAGGGAAGCACAGTCTATGTGACTCTTTTCCCATGCAATGAGTGCACCAAGGCAATCATTCAATCTGGAATCAAGAAGATCGTCTATCTCTCTGACAAATATCACAACACCGATGCGGAAGTAGCCGCTAGAAAGATGTTGGATATGGCTGGAATCGAATATGTCCACTATGAAGGACGTGTTCCGGAGATCACATTTGACAAATGAGTGAGGAAGGATTAAAAAGAAAATTCCCCATTAAGAAATGCCTCATAGCCACACTTGTCATCATTCTTTGCGCTTTCATTGTCCTGACACTTTTATACAGCATTGTTCAGGTCGAAAAGCAGAATGACAAGTATTGGATCTTTCTGTTGGTTTGGGGTATTGTCTTTGGTGGATTGATTGTGTTTTATTGGTGCTTTCAGATTATCAAATATTTAAAGAACAGAAAAGATGAGAAGTAAGAAAAAAGAAATGCAACTCTTGGAAAGAGATTCCAAGATACCATCGGATAGTGCGATTTATCTAGAGAATATCGCTTTCGGATATTCGGATGACAGACTGAACTTCAAAGATATCAATCTTGATATCAAGAAGGGACAGTCTGTGTCTATCATTGGACACAATGGTTCCGGTAAATCGACTCTTGCAAAGCTTATCGACGGCATCCTTGTACAGAATGCTGGCGATATCTATATTTTCGGTGTCAGAATGACTGATGACAATGCCTTGCTTCTCCGCAAGGATATCGCACTTGTCTTTCAAAATCCGGATTCCCAGTTTATCGGCGCAACTGTTCAGGATGACATCGCATTTGGATTAGAGAACAAATGCGTTAATCCTAAAGATATGCCACAAATCATTTTGGATTGTGCTAAGAAAGTTGGAATGGAGTCTTATCTCACTAGTGAACCATCTAACCTCTCTGGCGGACAAAAACAGAGAGTTGCAATCGCTGGCGCGATTGCCAGAAACTGCTCTATCCTTATCCTGGATGAAGCGGGTGCTATGCTTGATCCAAAAGGAAAAAGAGAGATCAGAAGCATCATCAAAGAGACAAGGAAAGAGAATCCGTTTCTTACTGTTCTCAATATTACACATGAATTGGAAGAAGCCTATGACTCTGACCGTGTCATTGTCATGAATGATGGAAAGATTGTCTATGATGATGTTCCAGAGATTGTATTTTCCCATGATGATGAATTAAGAAGTATGAATCTTGATATTCCCTTTGCCCATAAATTAGTCAAAGAAATCAGAAATAAAGGTTTGGATATCAAAGATGTGAAGAATGATGAGGAGTTACTTTCTTTATTATGCCATTGAATCTAAAGAACCTCTTTTATACCTATGCCATCAAGACTCCTCAGGAGAAGAAAGCGTTGAATAATATTACGCTATCTTTTGAAGACCACTGTTTTACTGCCTTGATCGGTAAGACAGGAAGTGGAAAATCGACTTTGATTCAGCATTTGAATGCTCTTCTTTTACCGACTTCCGGTATTGTTGAATTAGATGATCACATCATCGATATGTCTTTGGTTTATCGTAAGAATGGAAAAGTCAATCAAAGAGCGATGAAGAGAAAGCATAAGAAAAAGATCAAAGATATCAAAGAAATCAGAAGAAAAGTTGGACTCGTCTTCCAGTTCCCAGAATATCAGCTCTTTGAAGAGACTGTTATCAAGGATGTTTCCTATGGTCCTAAGAACTTCGGCATGAAGGAAGAAGAGGCCAAAGAGATGGCAATGGAGTCTCTTTCTTTGGTTGGCTTAGATGAATCTTTCTATGAAAGATCTCCTTTTGAATTATCGGGCGGCGAAAAGAGAAGAGTCGCCATAGCCGGTATCCTTGCCATGAAACCGGATATCCTTGTCTTGGATGAACCGACTGTCGGTCTTGATGCAAAAAGCGAAGAGAATCTGATGAACTTGTTAGTATCTCTTTATGAAAAGGGCACCTCTATCATCATTGCGACTCACAATATGGATGTCGTCTTACAATATGCAAAGAGAGCAATCGTTCTCGAAAACGGAAAAGTAGTCAAGGATACAACACCTCTTGATCTTTTCCATGATGAGGATTTCTTAAAAACATCTTCTATTGAACCACCAAAAGTATTTTCATTTGCTCTTGCTTTGCAGAAGAATGGAATGGATATTGATATTTCTAAAGTTAAGGATGCATCATCACTTGCTGATGAGATAGTCAGAATCAAGAAGGAGTCTGTATGACTACGCTAGGAAAATACACTGGACACAATACAGTCTTCCATCGTATGGATAGCAGAATCAAACTGATCGGTTTGATTCTCTTTATGGTGTCTGTATTCCTTTCCTATGGAACACCTTATATGGATTTAGTCGTATTTGGCGGGCTCTTCATCATTCTATTTGTCATATCATTAGTTGCCAAAGCGAGTTTCTTGACTCTCTTCAAATCTTTGAAAGCCTTATGGGTGATGATTGTCTTCCTTCTTATCATCAATATCTTCCTTTCAAATGATAAGGAATCTTTGATTCTCTTTACGATTCCCATTGGAAACGGAGTCGATATCCGTTTACAGGCTGTCATCAATGTCAGTTATATCTTTATCCGTCTTGTCTTAGTCATGATGATGACAAATATATTAACTGCCACCACAAAGCCGATGGATTTAACGAATGCATTGGAATGGATATTCTTCCCTCTGTCCTTGATCAAGATTCCGATTCATAAGTTTGCAATGGCAATATCCTTAGCGTTAAGATTTGTCCCTTCCTTACAGGAAGAGACATCACGTATCATGAATGCACAGGCTAGCCGTGGTGTTGATTTCAGGCATGGTAAGATCAAAGAAAAACTGAAATCACTCATCTCTCTTATCATTCCTTTGTTCATGTCAGCATTCTTGACAAGCGGCGAACTTGCTGATGCTATGGAAGCAAGAGGATATGATCCCGATGCAAAGAGAACAAAGTTTAAGACCAATCATTGGGGTGTTCGTGATACTCTTGGATGTCTTTTCTTGGCTGTATTCCTCTCTTCTATGATTGTCTTAGCCTATTTCAAATTTGATTTGTTTGCTTATCTTGGTGTGGAGCTACCCAAACTGAAATGAGATATTTTATTCGTATATCCTTCCTTGGGAGTGGATTCTATGGAACCCAGAAACAACCGAATCATCGAACCATACAAGGAGACTTTGAGGAAAGACTTTCCAAAGTCTATGATGAAACAGTGAAAGTCACTATCTCTTCTCGTCTTGATAGGAATGTGAACGCCTTGGATTTTGCTATGACTTTCGATACCGAGAAGGATACGATAACACCGAGTCATCTCAAGTACTATCTGCAGAGAAGTTTCTCGGACGAAGTCTATATCAAGGATGTCAGAATCGTTCCATCTACCTTTTCTCCTCGATATGATTGCAAGGATAAGACATATTGTTATCTGATTCAGAACACAGATAGAAGAAATCCGCTCCTTTCCTCCATATCTTATACACCGATTCATCCATTAGATATTGAGAAAGTAAAAGAAGTTCTTTCCTTATTAAAAGGACAACATGACTTTTCCCAGTTCTCGACACCAGAAGGAGATGAGAATACAGTTCTCATCTTAGATGATGCGGATGTCATGGAAGTAAACGGAATGCTTCAGATTCGTTTTCGAAGCAAAGCATTCTTACGCTATCAGGTAAGGTTCATGATTGGAGCTGTGCTTTCCTATTGTGATGGCAAACTTACCTTAGAGCAGATTGAAAGACTGCTATGCGGTGAGAATATCAAGAGAGATAAGCTGAAAGCGGAAGCAAAAGGGTTATTCCTCGAACACATCTCTTATCCAGAATATGATGATAGTGAAAAAGAAAAAGAGAAATCTGGCATTTTATTCACATTGTAAGAGAAAAAAGTTATAATTTAGTGCTATGAATACAAACGAACAGAATGAGAAGATGAACTTTAGGACCGTCTTCAAGAAATACTTCAATAAGAAAGAGGCACTTTTGCTTCCGAATATTCTTTGCTATTTCCGTATTCTTTTGGTTGTCGCATTTTTGGTTGTCTATTTAGTCGACTTCACAGTGGCAGGCAATCCGAATGCCAATGTCTATTTTGCAACTGCCATCATGGTCATAGCAAGCTATACGGATTTCGTTGATGGCTATATTGCAAGAACCTTCAATATGAAATCAAATTTAGGAAAGGTTCTTGATCCGATTGCGGATAAACTATTGCAGCTAGCAATTGCCGTTGCCCTTGTCGTCCGTTTCTATAACTTCGCATCCTTGGACCTTATGCTTGCTATCTTTGTCTGTAAAGAAGGCACCCTGATGCTTCAGGATGTCTACCTTGCTAAGAAGAAGCGCTCCTTTGACGGAGCAAAGTGGTATGGAAAGGTAGCTTCCTTCCTCTTCTATGTCATATGCGGTGTCATTCTCTTCTTTGGACCTATCATTGTAAGAACCTATCCACTTGATACAGCAAATGGTCATTATTACGCACATGTTATCATCGATTCTCTCTGTTCTGTTGTTATCTTTTTCTTATTGATAGCATGGTTATTCTATTCTATCTTTGTCATTAAATTAGCAAGAAAGAAAGACGTAGTCGAAACTTCTGAAACAAAGGAGGATGAAAGAAAATGATTAAGATTTATTTATCCCCTAGCTGTCTTAGCTGTCGTAAAGTAAAAGCTTGGTTTGTCCAGCAAGGTATACCATTCAAGGAAATCAATATCTTAAAGACTCCGCTCAGTGAAGCGGAACTGAAGGAGATGCTGATGAAGTCTCTTGATGGTGTAGATGAAATCATCTCCACTAGAAGCAAAGTCTTCAAGGAACAGAATCTTGATGTCGATACGATGTCTATCAATGAGATCGTCCGATTCATTCAACAGAATCCGACAGTTTTGAAAAGACCGATCATCGTCGATGAGAAGTTCATTCAGGTTGGATACAATGCTGATGAGATTGAAATCTTTGAAAAGAACAAGAAACAGATTCATGATGCCAAGGATGTCGCATCTCATGTCTGTACAAAAGACAACTGCCCGAACTACGATACCTGTCTTCATCATTTCAATGATAAGGTATCAACGAAAATCATTGGGAAGTAGAACTAAATCACAGAAAAACACCTCTTTAGACACTTCTAGAGAGGTGTTTTTAGAACTTGTAAAAGAACGCGAAACGGCGCAAACGTGAAAATTGAGTCTCTAAAGTATGGCGCAAACGTGATAGAACGGTCTTGAAACAATAGCGCAAACGTGATAACATTCATAATGTAAAGGTTTTATAGGTGTTAAATATGGCTGAATTAGAGAAAGAATTTGAGAGAAAAGCGTATCAGAACATGTTATGGTGGAAGAAACATAAGGCACCGGATTATGCCTTGTTTTTAAAAGGTGCCAGACGTGTTGGAAAATCCACTCTTGCTGAAAAACTAGGAAGAAATGAATATAAGAGTTATATTGTGATTCGTTTTGATAGAGCACCAAATGAAATCAAGAATCTTTTTGTTGATTCTTTGGAAGATTTGGATTCGCTATTCAACAAACTTCAGTTTTTCTATAAAACCAAATTGTACAAGAATGAATCTCTGATTATTTTGGATGAGATTCAACTGTTTCCACCGGCAAGGCAGGCCTTGAAAACCTTGCTTGAGGATAAGAGATATCATTATTTGGAAACGGGTTCTTTAGCCTCAATCAAGAAGAAATCAAAGGATATATTGATACCGTCAGAAGAATATCAACTTGAAATTCTTCCTATGGATTTTGAAGAGTTTCTATGGGCGATGGAAGATGAGATAAGCTATTCAATCATGCAGGAACATTTCTTGAAATTGAAACCTCTTGGTACTATGCATAAGAAACTGATGTATTCCTTTCGGGAATATATGTTAGTGGGTGGAATGCCACAAGCAGTCTATGCCTACTATAAGACAAAAGATTTCGGAGAGGTAGATTTCGTAAAACAAAATATTCTTAATCTCTATGAATCCGATATGGGTGCTCAGAAGGAAGAAAATTCTGACTATGTTAAGAATATTTTCTGGCATATACCTTCTGAGCTTTCCAAACATGATAAAAGATACAATTTAACTCATGTCGATCCCAACGCAAGAATCAGAGAATATAAGGGACCTATCGGTTGGCTTGATGAAGCGATGATCATCAACATCTGTGAGAATGTAAATGATCCATCCGTCGCATTCAATCTATCAACAGTTGATCCATCTTTCAAATGCTATATGATGGATACAGGATTATTAATCTCATTGGCATATAGAAATAAGAATTATCTAGAGAATGAACTGTATACAGCAATATTATTCGATAAGCTTCATGTCAATGAAGGAATGATCATCGAAAATATGATTGCACAGGCTTTGAGGTTCAAAGATGAGAAAATCTACTTCTATAAGAAGAGTGATAAAGCTTCAAAGAAAACAGTAATGAAAATTGATTTTCTAGTGCGTCGTGAGAATAAAGTGATACCGATTGAAGCCAAGTCATCGGATTCTTCTTCGATTAAGTCTTTGCTCAATTTTAAGCAAACATATAATTCTAAAATAGGTCCTCAATATGTACTCCATAGTGGGGATGTAAGAAAAGAAGGTGATTTGATATACTTGCCTTACTATATGGCTTCGATGATATAGAGATTTTATTAAGACGCAAGAGGAATTCTTATTTCAAATTCGTAAGTTGGTTTTAGAGGAGGAATGATTAGAATGTGTAAAAAACAAAATAAACCGGAGACACATGGTTACCTTATTGTTCCGAATACGTTGGAGAACAGACCATATGGTTGGTGTAAAAACGATCCAGATATTACTTGCACTGTTCTTAGTGACTGGGAAATCACATTGCTAGTTGTCAAAACAACAATCTTTGAAGACATTGATGATGCGACTGATCTTCTCATCGGTGCTTATGAGGAAGAGGAGATTCCGTATGATAAACTTGACATTTCTCTTAAGATTGTCGAGAAGAAACTAAGAAGAGTCAGAAATCCAGAGTTGAGAAACGCAATTTTGAAATTCTGGAAAGCTCTTCGTCTTGCAAAAGAGAAGAAAACTTTAGTCGCTATTTATCTATGATGATTCATTCCGCATTTTACCTGCGTTAGATGTCTTCACTTAGGGATCAAAAGGAGAGACGAACAATGAAAAAGCCTAGTAAAGATACGATGAAAGGATACTTTGTTGTACCTAATACTTTGGAGAATAGACCAGAATGTTGGGACCCTACGGATGGAAAGCAAAACGTTTTTGAATTGTCGGATAGAGAAAGGCAGTTGGTATGGAAGACAAATATAATTCTAGACATCAATGATGAATGTGATATTCTTCTTGGACCCTATGAGGAAGAGGAGATTCCATATGAAAAGCTAGATGCCTCTATCAAGATCGTTGAAAAAGGAATACGAAGATTAAAGGACAAGGAAAAGATAACTATCTATCAGAAACTATTAGATGCACTTTATCTTGCTAAGGAAAAGAAGACTTTAGTCTCTTTGATTCTTTAGAAACGTAAAAAGGGGTATAAAGTCAAACGACTGGTGTTAGTCGTATGCTTCATACCCCTCAAGTTTACTTCTTTAATGCGGCGTTGATGGCACGGGATTCCTTGGAAACGGTATTGAGTTTGTACTCGATACGATATTCCTGGCAGAGATCCTTCAATGCGTTCTGAGAGTTTGTGACAGAATCAGAGTCACATTCTAGTTCGTAGTCGATGGTATCACTATAGGTGTTTTTGGAAATGTTGATATCCAAGCCCTCATAGGTTCCTTCTTTTCTTTCTGTTGTTAGTTGAGCCAAGATGAGAAGCTTATTGACATCGATATTCAGAATATCGAGGAAGTCAGAGATATCGCCTCTTGGGAAAAGATTGTTGTTGATAAGGGCATTTGCCTCATCATCGCTGAGATCCTGGTTCTTGGTGAGAAGTCCTTCCGCTAAAGGAGCCTTCAGTGTCAGCTTGTTCTTTCCTTCTCTTTGTCTTAAACGGACAGCCATACCATATTTCTTCAAGACTCTGTCTTCACTATCGAGATAATAGTTCTTCTGAATCTTGACCTGATCATTGAAAGTCATGTTTTCAAGAAGTTTCTGATAGTCTCTCTTGCTCAACAAGACCTTCGCTTCAATTTCAATATTGTTACTTGCCATACTCACACCTCTTTATTTGACCGCTATTATGATACAATAACAAGGTAGAAATAGAAAGAGAACAGAAAATGAAAAGTTCAACCTTTGCCATTGAATCGAAAAAAAGAGAGAACAACGACCTTCTTGTTTCTAGATTGACCAACTCTCTTGTTGAGCATGGCTTTGTCTATGAGAAAGAGAATCCGGAATTGATCTTTGTCTTCGGTGGAGACGGCTCCTTGATGAGAGCTGTTCACCTATACGGAAAGAAAGGCAAATTCATTCTAATCAATACGGGTCATTTAGGATTCTATTCTGATTATGACTACAAGGAGATGGATCAGTTCCTACTCGATTTCTATCAAAATGAACCAATCGAAGAGAAAATCCCTTTCTATCAGATTGAAGTCGATGGGAAAAGACATGAATTCATCAATGATGTCGCCATTCAGTCAGGTGAGACAGTATTCATCGATATTCTTATCGATGATGAATTACTGACAACGGTACGTGCTAACGGAATTGTCATTTCTTCACCGATAGGAACGACAGGATATCTGACTTCCTTAGCTTCTCCGATCGTTATCGGAAAGCCAAAGATCTATCAGTATTCGACGATTGCACCTTGCTATAATAGGCTCTCTATCAATCCAATCAATAAAGCAATCATCGATAATGATAAGAAACTGACTGTTGTCGTGAAAGAAGGATTCATTGAAACATATTTGGACGGAATCTATCGTGAGGATTTGAAAGGAACAACATTCTCTTTCAAAGGAAATGATGAACATAACGTTACCTTGCTTCATTTCAAAGACATCTCACAGGTAAAAAGATTAAGAAAGAATATTTCCGGAATGGAGGACTGATTTATGGAACCATGGATGATTTATACAATTGTTGCTGTCAGTGCCGTTATTGTTGTTCTTGTTCTACTGTTTGTCATTCTGAAGGTTAGAAAGAACATCCGAATCAAAGAGTCGAACAAGAAAGCGGATGAGAAGATAGAAGAATCAGCAAGTCATCTATCCCTTCTCTTTGGCGGGAAAGACAACATCAAAGGAATCTCGTCAAAAGGATCAAGAGTATCGGTTGAGGTTGTTGATCCATCCAAGTTAGAAAAAGATGCGATTACGAAAGAACTTGATTCCGTCATGTTTATGGGAAATAAGATTGTCTTCATCATTGGAAGCAAGAGTGAAGAGTTCGAAAAACTATTAAACGAAAACGTAGAAAAAATCTAAGCATAAGAAAAGAGGTTTGCAATAGTATGCAGACCTCTTTTCACTTTATTCGATAATTCCTAAATCAACAAGATCGTCTTCTAAGTCATCACGGGGAAGTCCCATAATGGTGTAATAGTCGCCTTCGACGACTTTTCCTTCGATGAAGTCGCTATCCTGGATTCCATAGGCTCCTGCTTTATCAAACGGAGAACCGGAGTCGATATAGATAGATATTTCAGCGTCGGCCATCTTTTCAAGATAGACTTTTGCAATAGAGACTCGATGACGCAGTTCCTGATTGCCTTTCATGATGGTATAAGCAGTGACCACTTCATGAACATGCCCTGTGAGAAGACGGAGCATACGATAGACATCCTCTTCATCTTTCGGTTTGCCTAATTGCTGACCTTGATAGACAACCATCGTATCGCTTGCGATTACAATATCAGAGGGATGGGTCAGTGCAATTTCTCTTCCCTTTCCCTGAGCCTCATGAAGACAGAGCTTCTTACAGTCTTTGTCATGAAGAGCTCTTTCGTCGAAGGAAGAGGGAATGGTCTCAAATGGAGTATCACCTAAGATGTCTTTTAAAATCTCAACTCTTCTAGGGGATTTGCTTGCGAGTATGATCATATCATTCCTCAGGAGTGTAGTTCAGAATGACAGGAATGACCATCGGAGTACGATGACTTTCACGGTAGAGGAAGTGAGATGTGACACTCTTGACTGTGTTCTTGATATCGGAGTAAGTAACCTTGGTTCCGTTGTTCATCATTCTCATGATTTCAATTCCGATGATCTCACTAGCCTTCTTCTGTAGGCCCTTCTTGTTTGCGGAGATGAATCCTTTTGATTCAACAACCGGAGCAGAGACTAAAGTGTTATCCTTTGGATTGATGACAAGGAAGACACCGACCATACCTTCGTTGATCAATGTGGAACGATCCTTGATGACGGAATTGGAGATACCGACCGGATTCTTTCCGTCGATATAGATGCTATCGGCAGGAAGTGTACCGCCTCTCGAGACCTTATGATTGATGAGAGTAAGAACATCTCCGTTTTCACAGACGAAAGTGTGATCTTTTGCTAATCCACATTCTACACCGATTCTAGCATGAAGCTTAAGCATTCTATATTCGCCGTGGATTGGCATGAAGTAATGAGGACGGGCAAGTTTTTGCATCAGTCTCATCTCCTGTTTGGAAGCGTGACCGGATGCGTGGAGATTGTAAAGGACGGAGTTGGTGACAACGGATGCTCCTAAACGGCTGAGCTGGTTGATCAATTTGTTGATGCTTGCTGTGTTTCCAGGGATGACAGAAGAGGAGAATACGATGGTATCGCCAGGTATGACATGGATGAATCGATGATCACCGCGCGCGATTCTTGATAAGACTGCCATTGGTTCACCTTGTGTACCGGTGCAGAGGATTGTGACCTGATCCGGTGGAAGAGTCTTCAGTTCCTCAGGGGAAGCTAAGTATTCATCCGGAACCTTGATGTATCCGAATTCACGTGCTGCTTCGATATTGCTTTCCATGCTTCTTCCAAAGACGATGATTTTTCTTCGGAATTTCATGCTTGTCTCAATGATTTGCTGAATACGGGAGATGTTAGAGGAGAAGGTAGAGATGAGAAGTCGTCCAGAGGCTTCCGAGAAGACATCCTGAATGCCGCGGATAACCGTTCTCTCACTCTTGGTATATCCTTCTTTTTCAGCGTTTGTGGAGTCAGCCATCAATAAGTCGATTCCTTTGTCTCCAAAGCGTGTCAGCTTGGAGATGTTGAAGTCTCCATCGACAGGAGTAAGGTCAATCTTGAAGTCACCAGTCTCAACGATGGTACCCTGTGGAGTCGTGATATAGAGACCAAAAGAATCCGGAATGGAGTGAGTGACATGGAAGAATTCAACGATGAATTCTCCAAATTTAAGGATGTCATTCTCCTTGTATTCCAAAATTCTTGTCTTTGTTCTGATCTTTCCGTCTTCGATCTTGTGACGGATAAGAGCACAGGCAATCTTCGGAGCATAGATGACAGGGATATCGATCTCTCTGAGAAGGAAAGGAATGCCACCGATATGGTCTTCGTGACCATGGGTGATGACTAATCCTTTGATCTTGTTCTGATTCTCAATCAAGTGAGTGAAATCCGGAATCACGTAATCGACACCAGGCATGCTAGCGTCCGGGAACATGACACCGCAGTCGATGATGAGAATCGTGGAGTCATTTTCGATGCAGTAAAGGTTTTTTCCAACCTCACCAAGACCGCCTAGAGCGTAAATCTCAACAGGCGACGACAAAATTTGTTTCAAATCAGCCATATAAAGTACCTCATATTATTTTAAGTATTGATTATAAATAAACAAATCAACAAAAAGGTTTTGTAATGATATTACAAATGTCGACTATATTTTACAAAGATATCACGACAATCACAAGCAAAAAAAGTTATTCAATCACAATAGCGTTTTCATCAACGTAGAACGGATTCTTCTTATCGATCTTTTCATAATAAAGAATGCCGTCTAAATGATCGTATTCATGCTGGAAGACGATAGCAGGATATCCAGTGAGTTTCAGTGTGACATCCTTTTCTGATACGACATCATAGGCTTTCAGTGTGATCTTATAATAACGATAAACATATCCTTTTACATCGACAGGGACAGAAAGGCATCCTTCACCCGTATGAAGATAAGCTTTCTTGACCGATGTGGATACAATCTTTGGATTCACAAGACCATATTCATAGATCTTTTCATTTTCATCCTCAAAGTAAATAGCAAAGAATCTCTCACTGATTCCAATCTGGGGAGCGGCGATGCCGACACCAGAACGGATCTTGTACTTCTCTGATAGTTCAGGGTCCTGGCTATCTTTCAGATACTGCACCATATCGAGAACAGTCTTCTTTGTTTCTTCCTTCAAAGGGAAAGACACTTCTTTTGCTTTTTCGTGTAGGACAGAATCGTCCTTGGTGTAAATTTTAAATAGTTTCATAATAGTGTGATTATATCACATTTCATCTCTACTATCTTTTCTCAATGAATGAAATTGAAAATCATGCTATAATTTTCTAGCTATGACAGAAACAGAATTCATTGAAAAAGAGATAAAACTGATAGAAGATATCAAATCTTCTGATGTCTATCTTCGATATAAAGAATTATCCAAAGAAGTAGAAAATGATACTACACTCCAATCTCTATCGAAAGAAAGAGATGAGATACTTCTCAAGATAGATTCTACAAAGGATAAAGAAGAAAAAGAAAAATTGATCCTTCTCTATCAAAAGAAAGAAAAAGAGATCGAGTCAGTGGATCTGATGAAAGAATATAAGATCTACTATGAAAAGATAAAGAAGATCATCAACCATTTAAGCAATGGACTGAATAAGGAGATACTTTGATATGATACGAATCATTGCAGGAATATATAAAGGAAGATTCTTGAAGGTGCCGGATTCCAAAGTCACAAGACCGACGATGGATAAAGTAAGACAGGCCATCTTCAATGCCATGAAGGATAAGGCACAGGATAGTGTCTGCTTAGACCTCTTCGCCGGAAGCGGAGCTATGGGACTAGAAGCCTTATCAAGAGGCGCAAAGCGTGTCTATTTCAACGATAAGGACAGAAAGACCTTCATGACAATGAAGGAGAATATCCTTTCCTTAGAATCCAATCCGGATAAGTATGTCATGGCAAATAGTGACTATCGATTGTTCTTGAAGAAATATTCGGATATTAAGTTTGATGTCGTCTTCCTAGACCCTCCCTACCGATTCAACATCAATGACGATATCATCCATGAGATGATTGAAAGAGAGATGCTGAGCGATAATTGCATCATTGTATCAGAACAAGAGAATGCGAATAAGGAAGTGGAAGGATTCGTTATGAAAGAATACCGATACGGACAAAAACATGTTGCAATCTACAGAAGAGGAGAACAAGAATGAGAATAGCAGTATACCCGGGATCCTTTGATCCACTCACCAATGGACACGTCGATGTCGCCTTGCGTGCAAAGAAACTTTTCGACAAAGTCATCATCATGATTGCCGATAATGCAAGCAAAAAAGGACATTACATGTTCACCGCTGAAGAAAGAGTGAAAATGGCAGAAGAAACTTTTGCAGGCTTAGATGGGTTTGAAGTTGTTGTGACCAATAAGCTTGTTGTCAAAGAAGCAAAGAAGCTTAATGCACAAGCCTTGATAAGAGGATTAAGAGCGGTCACTGATTACGAGGCTGAATTCCAGCTTCATGAGGTCAACGAATTCCTTGAACCTGACATCGACATGGTCTACCTGATGGCAAGGAAAGATCAAGCCTTTGTTTCATCCAGCACCATAAAAGAGCTCTATTCCCAGGGGGTTGATATCTCAAACCTAGTTCCAGAGCCCGTATTGAAGATGATGGATAAGAAGTTCAGCAAGTGAATTTCTTCGCTTTCTCAATCAGTTTCGAATAGATGTGTTCGACAAACCAAGGCTCAGTTGAAGCCTTCAAGGCATCGTCGAATGTAAACCACTTGACACCCGAATTCTCATCGGCCTTGATATGAAGTTCTTCATGGATATCGGCTGTGAGCAAATAGGTGACATTCAAATGAAGATGAGAGGAGACATATTCTCCTCTTTTTATATGACCGTCAACGGTGAGAACCTCAAGAGACAGGATTTCATCGCTTAATGGAGTTACATTGGTAAGAGAACTCTCTTCTTCTGCTTCCTTGATGCTTACAGCGAGTAAGTCTTCTTCTCCATCAGCGTGTCCACCTAACCAACTCCATGACTTATATATGTTATGGTAGCACATCAAAACATGTTTTCTCTCTTTGTCTAGTATCCAAGAAGAGGCTGTCATATGAGCTACTTTGTTATCGCGTGTAAAGATATCCGGATAATTCTTAAGACACGATAGGATAATCTCTTTATCCTTTTCTTCCTGCTCGTTAAAGGGTGTATAGGCTTCGATGTCTTTTATCAGCTTTTCTCTTTTATTCATGATTCTTGATCCTCAGGTAGAAACAGTATTCATCCTTCATCTGATCAATGCTCTTGAAGAATATGTCTTTGATGATCCGATAATGACGGAATCCGCATTTCTCTAAGACATGGATCGAATTCTTGTTGCCGGAGAATACAAGCGCAGTGAGAACATCAATATTGCCTTCCTCTTTCCATTTTGCAATGGCAGCAGACAATATCTCTGTCATGATTCCTTTTCCCCAGTAATCTTTTGAAAGCACATATCCAAGCTCTTTTGTGTTCTCCAAAGGAAAATCAGAGGAAAGCCTAGAAGATGGATGAAGTCCAAAAGAGCCGATCACTTTACCCGTTTCCTTATCAACGATGGCATAGTCATTCGGATTGGTAAGGAAGATATTGTATAGAATCGCTTTTGTCTCTTCAATATTGGTGTGGTGTTTCCATCCGGCATTTTCTCCAACTCCTTCAACGGAAGCATAGGAAAAGATATCATTCAGGTCATCTTCTTTGAAGTTTCGCAATATTATGCGTTCTGTTTCTAGAAAAATCATGCAAGTATTATAGAGCAGTCCATATTCGTATTTCAATAAGGACTAAATGTGACGAAAAAACAGCTCTTGCGAGCTATTTATTTCGATACTTTGTATTCCTGGAAATTGTAGACGTCAATCATCATGGTAGAGACGTTAGCAGCAGTTGTGTAAGATAAACCGCTAGGAGCGTCGCAGATGACTTTGTTCGGCTTGCAGTACTGAAGGACATTTGTCTTAGCGCTGTCAGCGTTGTAACCATCTAAATCAGTGATATAGTTAGCAGCGGATTTGTCCTTGATGTAGGTGACGATGGTAGGAGTCGGCATGGTTCCGCCGTCTTTATCGGCTGTGAAGTCTTTGCTGAAGTTTTCAATGACGGATTTCTTGGTGCTTTCGCTTCCGGAATGGGTTTCATCCTGGCTTTCATAAGTGGAGATGAAGGAACGGGAAGCGTCCATCTGCTGCTGAAGAGTGATGAACTTGTTGTCATATAAGCTAGCGATACCTTCATTGTTGACGGCATCAGTAGAATCATCAACATCCCAGCTGACATCGATTGTGTAGAACTTAAGTTTGCCGTTGGCATATTCCTTATTGAAGTTCTTATACCAGGTTTCGAGATTGCTCTGGAGATTGGAACAGTTATCGCAATTGCTCTTGTAGAACATTACTACGAAGCCTTCTTTGCCATTGTCCAAATCGAATTTGCCGTTTTCATCGAATTTCTGATCGCCGACAGAACCGTTGCAATTCTTGTCTTCACCAGTGAGATACATACCGAGCTTCTTGTAATCGATACGATGCTCTTTATAGAAACTGGAATTATCGCTGTTGATAGCGTTTGTGATGCCTTTGACAACGAAAGGAATGGCAACGACGATGCCGACAACAACGCCGACAATGAGTAAAACCTGAAGCCAGGCGGCTTCCTTGAACCACTCCCATGCTGCTACAGCATGAGCACGTCCTTTTTTGGCTTTAGTTTCATTAGAAGACATTGGGTTTCCTCCATTTTTAGCACACAACTATATAAATCGCAGTTTTTGTTTAACATGGTGCCCCGAGCCAGAATCGGACTAGCAATTGGTCCTTACCAAGGACCCGTTATACCATTTAACTA
>CAVALL010000021.1:0-25352 GCA_963589675.1 Alistipes onderdonkii
GAGACAAAGGTGACACTGGTGTCTCAGTAGTTGGTACACATATTGATGAGAATGGTGACCTTATTTGTGAGATGAGTGATGGTACTACTATCAATGCAGGTCATGTCAAAGATGCCACGAAACATACTGTTAACTTCTATTTTGAGGATGAATTAGTTTATACGACAACTGTGGAGGATGGAGCGAAGATTTCCGAACCTGATGAAAGTTGTCAATCTGAGTATATCATTTCATCGTGGGTTTCGAAAAACGATGGAGAATTCAAATGGCTTTTCAGTGTTTATCCTGTGACATCTGACTTAAACTTGTATGCAAAAACTTGGTTTCCTAAGAATTGTACGATTAGACTTGATCCAAAGGGTGGAACATTAGAGAACACTACAATTTCAGTCACATACAATGCTGAATACGAGCTTCCTACTCCAGTGAGAGAAAATTATATATTTGCAGGTTGGGAATATTTTGACGCGACTTTCTGGCATGATATTGCTCCTAAAGGTATTTGGAAAGGAACGGAAAACATTACCTGTCATGCCAAATGGGAAGGCATTAAGAATGCCTATATCCTTGATGCTGGTGATGGAACCTGTAATGTTGAGTCTCTAGTGATTAGTTATGACGGCAAATATGAACTTCCTACTCCGATTGCCCCGAGAAACGATGTTAGTGAAGGATTGACATACTATTACACATTTGATGGTTGGTACTTAAACGATACTTTGATTCCCCAAGTAGGAACAAGTTGGACATATTCCAATACTGGCGGAACATTGGTTGCTAAATATACAAAAATCGACTGTGTTAAGTATGGCATTTATCCTCAATCTCGCATTTCAGATGAGACCTTGATTTCAGCCTTAGATACGTTGACAACTGCTGAAAGCAATGGCTGGTATTTCTATGATGGAAGTTATTATGCGAAGACAAGTGCCAAACCTCATAAATCAAGTTGTAAGTTCGATGATGGAACGACAATAGTTAGTGGAACAACCTATTGGTTCAAGTGTGAGCCTATCACATGGAAGATACTTTCATCCGATAATGGAACCTATTCTCTTGTCTCGACTGAATTGTTGGATGCTCATTGCTATTATTCCTCATATTACAATAGAACGATAGATGGAAATACTGTCTATCCTAATAACTATAAGTATTCAGACATAAGGACCTGGCTGAATGACACGTTCTACAACACAGCGTTCTCATTGGATGATTCCTATATACAGACTGTAGAGGTGGACAATAGTGCATCCACTACATATTCTTCTTCGAACCGCTATGCATGCGAGAACACCTATGACAATGTCTATCTGTTAAGTTATCAGGATTACATTAACACTTCTTACTTTGCAGATAATGCATCAAGACGCTGTAAACCAACTGACTGGGCAAGGGCAAATGGCACATATATGAATACTAATAGTTCATATTACGGAAACGGATATTATTGGACACGTTCCCCCTACTACTACGACTCGCTCAACGCGAGCTACGTCAGCGGTGACGGCAGCTTCGACTACGACTACGTCATCATCAGCGGCGGCGTCGTCTACACGAACTATGTTGTCCGCCCCGCCATTACAATCAAGCTGTAGCGAAAAGAGAACAACCACCGCAGCCATAATCTGGCGTCAGCCATGGCTGCGGTCGGAATGTCCTATATGAAGAGTCGTTATATGGATCTTTGTCACCTCTTACTATTGAATGAGTTACTTGCAGTCCCATATACACCATCGTAGTGTCCTGTTTTAACTGCGTATTTTGTTATTCCGTCTCTTACTGCATTTGCTAATCTCTGGTAGTTGAGGTTATCTTGTTGGACTAATGCTATCTTCAGTCTCTGATTCTCAGCAGTCAGTTCCTTGATTTTATCTTGTAGTTCTACGATTTTCTTATCCTTTTCATTTGGAGAAGATCTCCATAGGCGTTCTTGTTTCGTGACTCTACTCTCCAATTCATGATCTTTCACTCTGATTTCATAGATTTCATTGTCTTTACGTTTTACGACGCGTATCAAGGCAATCATGATAATGAATGAGATAAAGCCTAAAATATAGAAGATGTAAAGAACAATACTTTCTGGTAATGTGAATTGCATTATTTTTTCTCCTTTGTTTCACTTTATTATTTTTCGTACTCAAAACACAGTAATTCAAATGGCTGAATTATTGGATAAGTTTGTAGTGGTTATATGAGGGTAGCAGTAGTGCTGCTACCCTCATACTTTTTAGTCTTCTTCTATCTTCTTCACTTCTCTTTTGATGAAGGTCTCGTACTTATCTAACTTACTGTTGATGCTATCGATATAGGATGACTTGATGTGACTGATTGTAAGGTCGATCTTGTTGTTTGCTTCACGGATATTGGAAGAACACTTTGTGATTGTATCAATATCCTTCTCCATCGCCTCTAATGGTTTATCAAGATAGGTGTTCTTATAGGATAAGAGCTGTTCGATGATCTTCTCCTTCTCCTGGAACTGAATGTCATCTTTCTTGACATGGAGAATAAGAGAGGAGAACTTGGTTGTAAGGGATGTGATCATGGAAAGGAATGTCATCAAGTACTGAGGTCTAACGACATACATATCTGGATAGTTCGGATCCGTTACTCTGTAGATCGGAATATCATTGGCTTTATCCATCTCTAATTCAGAGACAAGAACCGCGTATTTGCATCCCTTCTTTTCTCTGTTCTTGGCTAACTGAGCGAAGTGATCTTTGTTCGTCTTCTTGTTGACGCTGACAAGACTTTCACTCTTCATATCCATGATGACAGAAGAGAGTATATCCTGATGCGTATCATCAGCATAGATCTTGAAGATATAGTCGGCTTTGCTACCCTTGGTATCACCATCCTCTTTGATTACAGTGTTGTCTTTCTCCCAGGTGCAGTTGAGGAATCCAGCCTGCATATAGGAAGTGACCTCCCTATCACACCAGGTCTCTAAGTCTTCACCGATGACTTTGATTGTTGCAGTGGTACGGAGTCTATTGGCTTCTCTTAACTGATTGTTGAGGTCTTCCTTCTCTTTGTTTGCTCTCTCCTTGATGTCGGCTAACTCCAATGTATATTTATTCTCTAACTCTGTCTTTTCCTTATCGTTCTGAGCCTTCAATGCCTCAATATCTTTCTTGTGGGTTTCATCTTTGGAATTAGAGGATAAGGTAAGTTCAGTGATCTTCTCTTTCTGATCAGCAATCTCTTTCAGGTATTTGCTTTCAATCTCTAACTTATACTTCTCTTTTTCGCTGTCAAGCTGAGCTTTGATCGTAGAGAGTTCAGTCTCTAACTTATGGATCTCATCATTCTTTTTCTTCTCTAAATCATTTAGATGATCGGCTTCATTCTTCTTCCAATCGAGCTTATCATGATCATTCTGATTCATAAGAGACTGAATCTTCTCATTGAGAGCATTGATCTGATCTTTGGACTTAGCCTCAATCTCTTTCTCTAATGCCTTCAGTTCAAGAGAATGCTTTTCACTGAGATTCTTCTTCTCTTCCTCTAACTTTCTCTTATAGTAGGTGTCTTTTCCTTCTTCAATCATCTTCTCTAATTCCGATGAATCGAAACTAGTCACAGAGGTAAGATCGATATAATCTCCCTTTGTTCCGTCTTCTTCTAATACTAATGTGTTCTTGTCTTTGATTGATACTTGAATGTATTTCATATGCGTTTTCCTTTCCGATACATTACTATCTTAATTCAAAATAAGCCTCTTTCAAGGTGAAAGAGGCAAGAAAATGAATTGTGTACCGATATTGGTACTAAGCCTTTCGATTTAATTCATCCGCAATCTTGTTTTTGATGATGTATTTGTAGATTCCGTATCCCATGACAAGGATTGATAAGAGCCATGCCATACTATCGGAGAAGACAACACCAACAAAGGCTCTGTCACTGACCGGATTCGAAGGATCAACAATGCGAGGCATGAATTCAGCGATGACAGCACGACCGATCAGTTCTGCAGTGCCGCTTAAGAAAGGATAAATCGGTTTCTGGAAGCCCTGCAATGTGCTTCTGAATACCATAAGGGAACCTAAGAAGATATAACAGGCGGCATCGACAAGCTGATAGGTCTTTGCATAGAAGAGAACTCTGTCATTGATGGAACTCTCAGCTAAGAAGATATGAGTGAAAGCACCATTGATGGAACATAAAGCGGCAATGCCACCGAATATCACATACATGATGAGCATCAGTATCATGCTGTCCTTGAATCCGATACGGATACGTTCGCTGTCTCTTGCACCGTAGTTCTGTCCGTGATAGGAAAGGACAGCCGTACCCAAAGCGATAAGAGGAGTCATCATGAAGTCATTGAATTTGACACCGGCTCCATATCCGACCTGAGCATCTTCAACACCAGTAGGAATATCAAAGCGGATGATTGCCTTTTCAAGAATAATAAGGCCGATAGCAATGATGGAATACTGCATGGCAAGAGGAAGGCCAAGCTTTAAATGCTTCTTGCAGCTATCCCATCCGATACGGAAGTCTTGAAGTTTCACTCTTAAGAAGGAATACTTCTTTAAACAATAGATAAAGGAAACAACAGCGGCTAGAAACTGAGCGATAATCGTAGCAATCGCAGCACCGGAGACACCCCATTTGAATGTGACGATGAAGAGGAAGTCCAATCCAATATTGAGAATCGTAGAACCGATCAAGAACATCAAAGGAGCAAAACTATCACCGATACTACGTAAGACAGAGACGACAAGGTTATAGAACACCTGTGCGAATAGACCGATATAGATGATGGATAGATATTGCTTTGCATAAGGGAAGACAGCATTGTTCTCATCTAGTCCGATCACTTTCAATAAAGTAGGAACAAGAGGAACAAACACCACCGTCAGAACAACGGCAATGATAGCGGACAAGAGTATCTGAGCAGCAAAGCTCTTTCTGATCCCTTCCTCATCGTTTTCGCCGGCCTTCTCACTGGAGATGACAGAGAAACCGGCTGCACATCCAAAGGAGAACTGAATTACGATGTAGAATAATCCATATACATCGTTGACACCGGCAACCTCTGCTTTAGACAAAGTCTGACCGACAATGGCAGCATCAGAGATCGTATAGATCTGCTGGAAAACAAGAGACAAGAGAATCGGAAGCATGAAGACGAGAAGTGCCTTCATCGGACTTCCTTTGGTCAGATCGACAGGAGCGAATAGTTTTTTGATGATGTTTGTGTCTTTCATATATATATTACCTTTTAAAAGAACATAGAAATTATAGTGAGGCTATAACAAAAGAGAACATGAAATCGGTTACTTGTCGAAAAGTTTCAAATAGAGGCGAATACAAAGGCTTCATTAAAAATATTGTACAAAATATCAAAATTTACAAACGTGCAAAATGAATAGTTTTTTGACTGAACTACAAGCAATTATTTCAATAAAGTGAAATAATATGCTCAAGTTGCACTATTTTGCACAGAATTATCTAAAATGTACAAAATAAATGTCGTAAAAGCGCTTTTATAAATCTATTTACTTTGATTTTCACCTATGTTAAACTCTAATCGTAGAGAAGAATATCTAAGAAACACGCAAAAAGTGAGCAAAAAAGAAAGGGGGTAATAACGCTTTTTTAATCGTGTTCTGTTTTCAATAAGTCTTTATGAAAGGATCAAGTATGAAAGACTACTACTCGAAAAACAAAAAGTCGATTCTTTGGTTTCTCATCGCTATTGTCGTTGTCTTTATCACAAGTCTTACGCAGTCTTTGATTCAGAATGCTGGAGGAAGCATCGAAGTCTCTGATCTTCGTAGTGCTACCAATACTGGAACCATTCAGCAGAGAATCACAATTCCTGGTGAGGGAACAGACGTTACGGAAAGCACAATGGAAGTCAAACTCACCGGTACAGTCACAAGTGGAATTCTCTTCCGCCCGAAAACTGCTACCAAGGACAATAAGATGCCTGCAGTCGTATTGACACATGGCTATCTCAATAACAGAGAGCTTCAACTTCCGTTCGCTATCGAATTAGCAAGACGTGGATTCGTTGTCCTTACCGTTGACCGTGAAGGACACGGAAACTACAACAATGTCGATGATGCCAATGCTCTTATGGCTACAAAGGGATTATATGAGTCTGCACAGTACTTATATAACCTTGATTATGTCGATCAGACAAGGATCGGTATCACCGGTCACTCTATGGGTGGATATACCACTGCTGCCACATTGATGAAGGACAGCAAGGATATGCCTGTTGGAACAGCCAAGGTTGATGGAAAGACTGTTACCACCTATGGATATGGAATCATCAAGGCTGGCCTCATTCAGGGCTGGTCCACCTTCATGGGTGCAGGAAGTGATGTCAGCGTTGGTCTATTAAAGGCCAAGGATGATGAATTCTTCTTCAATTCTACTGATTCTAATGGAAACAAGACAATCTCCCGTCAGTTCCTTCAGTCTACTGGTGCTGCTAAGTTCGTCGGTGTCAGCTATAATGCAGGCGATAGCATCAACATCGAAAATGGTGCCCATTATGTCTCTGGTAAAGTCACTGAGACAACATTAGGAACAGCATTGAACACTCCGTTTCGCGCCATCTATGAAGCCGATGAAATCCATCCTCTCAACCACTGGTCCATCCCTTCCACAAAGCATGTCATCGACTTCTTCTATACCGCATTCGGTACACCGAATGGCTACAAAGTCAAAGGTGTCAACAATCAGGTCTGGGAAGTGAAGGAAACCTTCTCCTTCATCGGTATGTTAGCTCTCCTCTCTTTGATTTTCCCTGCTGTCTCCTTACTCCTTACCATTCCTGTCTTTGAATCCCTCAAGAAGAGAAGAAAGAAACTTGTCAGTGATGATGGTACGATTTCCTTTAAGGAAGAGCTTGTAACGGAAGAGAGCATCCAAGGAAAAGACAAGCCTTTAAGAACATGGCTTGACTGGGTACTCTATTTCGTAGCTGCAGTCGGTTGTACGTTATTCTCCGGATTCATGATCCGTTCCTTCGCAACAAAGTGGGGAGACAGATGGTTCCCCAATACCCAGCTCTATCCTCAGGATACGACAAACTGGGTTGCCTTATGGTCTGTTGCCTGCGGTTTGTTCGCTCTCCTTGTCATCCTCTTCTTCTTCATCGTTAGACGCGCTATTCGCCGCTGTATGATCGCAAAGCAGAAAGAAGCGGATGAAGTCTCTAATCCATTCGAGACTGCTAGAATCTCCTCCTTCTCCAATGCTATCAAGACAGTCTTCATGGCATTCCTTGTTGTCTTTGGCTTATACCTCATCGTATTCGTCAACTGGGCAGCCTTCAAAGTCGACTTCCGTCTCTGGACACTAGCTATCAAAGTCTTCAATGTTCCTGAGATGCTTCCTACTGCTATCCGTTATGGTGTGTTCTTCTTCCTCTTCTATCTCTGCAATGGTATTGCCAACCAAACCTACAGAGCCAAGAACTTACCTTCTTGGGGCAGTATTGCCATCAACGCTTTCTTCAATGTCTTCGGTATCATGTTAGTCATGATCATCCAGTATGCGACATTCAAGTCTACTGGTGTCTTATGGCAGTCTGATATGGCATTAGGATACATCGTCCTATTCCCGATTGTTCCTGTTCTTATCTTCGCTACCATCATCTCTAGAAAACTCTATGAGAAGACTGGTAACGTCTACTTAGGCTCCTTGATCAATGCGATGTTATTCACAATGATCACTGTCTCTGGAACAGCAGCATCCTTCGCCTACGTCTTAGGATAAATCCAATGTAAAAAACAAAACCTGGTTCGACGATGAACCAGGTTTTTCTATGGATGAATAACTCGTATTTACTCAGTTGTTATTCTCCTAACTTCTTTCTAAACCGATAGTATCGGTCAATGCTGATACCTAATTCTTCACTTGCCTGTTTAACAGTCAATTTTCCTTTTTTGACATTGGATTCTAAATCAAGAAACTTGACTGTATCAATGGGAGTCGGTTTCCTTCCTTTGTATTTCTTCATGGCTTTTGCATTCTTGATACCGATAGCTTGTGCATTCTTCTTGGCTTCGTAGGATCTAGAATAGATGCCGAGAAAGATATCATGGAAAATCTTTCTGTTCTCATCTGTGATGATTTGATTGTTGAACTTGATATCATTGCCGATACATAGGTTTGTAAGGAACTTCTTGATCAATGTGATATTGTTTTCATGACTGTTATCATCATCAAGGCAGACAGTCTCTTTGACCTGCTCTTTCATCATAAAGAGCGGATCACCAAAGTACTGTAATTCTGTGTTAATCAGATAGAGAATCGGATCCATGTAATCCAATCCAGCCTCTTGTAATAATTCCTGATAGTCTTCTCTTTTCTCGGATGGAACTCTTTCACTGATGAAGGTAGGAAGAATGTTCTCTCTGATATATTTGTCTCTTCTTAAATCTAGATTCAGACCAGGTATGCCTTGAAAGTATTTGCTAGACAATAGATCAATAGTGGAATATCTCGGTTCAAATGTGTAACGGAAGGTATCATCTTCATAGAGTTCATATGTCAAATCACAGACAGCATAAATGAGATTGAAGTCTCCCGGTATACAGATAGTTCCTTTGGATGTATAGCATTTCATAACATTAACCTACTAGCCTTTCATATGAATAGCGAATGATCTTCTTATAACGCTGCTCGATCATTGTTCTATAGAATTCCTTGTGTGTATCACTGATACTTGGAATATCATCAATCAAAGCATTGATCACATTCAAATCTATCTTTGTATAAATCTTGATTAAAGACTTGTTGATCTCATCAAATTGCAAGGAAGAAATCACCTCAAAATAGGAACTCTTCTTGTTATTGATTTTAATCTGTGAGGTAGGGAAATCATAGATTCTAGCGTTGATCTGCTCCTCATCCGATAGAATCTTTCTCATTTCATCTTCATCTGTCATATTTGGATAGAGACATGAACCATTGTCGAATACAGGAGCTAGTGTATACTTGTTGTCTTTCTTGAGAAAACCCCAGTTTCCGCCATGCCTATCAGAATTACCAATCAGAGCATCAACAATGTAGATATCAAAGAAAGAAGAGATACTCTCCTCAACATCAGTTAGTTTCTTATTCAGAACCAACAAATGCATAATGTCATCGTAGGTATACTGATATAGATTTTTGTCTTCTTCAATTGTTGATTCTCCAACATCATTGAATGGAACAAATTGAAAACCATCTGTCAAGAAGTCCTTACAGGCAACGACTTCTTCATTGTGGTAGGTACCAAGTAAGGTGTCTTGACAAGGAATGCCGATTGACTGATAAATATGACTACCAAGGTATTCAGATATAGTATTGTATCGGTAACCAAAAGGAGTTCTTTTTCTGAACTTGAGCATATATGGCTGACCATTCAGTAGGATGCCTAACTTCCGTTCAGAGCCACCATATGATCTTTTACTTAGTGGACATTTATCATAATTTCTATAATCCATACTGTATTACTCCAACAATAGGATAATCAAAAAAGAAATAATGTTGCAATAGGGTATGATTTTTATTTTCGCAAATATTGAAGTGAAACAGCGAAATTTAGAAACCAACATTTGATATTCATATAAAATTGGTTATCTTATAAATAAAGGATACAACTAGAAAAGCCTAGTGCATCGCACTAGGCTTAGATTATTCTTCAACTTCGACGTTTTTGATCATGACATCGCTTCCCGTCACAAGATAAGTATCGGTAGAATGACAATGTGGGCATTCCTTGCCAAACTCTGTAGTGGAGTAAGTCTCCTTGCAGTTTCGGCAATAGGTGATTGCCTTGATGATGATGAGCTCAAGTTCACAGTTCTGCATATGCTCTGTCTTCTTGATGGCCCAGGAGAAGCAGTCTCTGAAGTAGGAAGGAATGATAGTGGAGACTTCACCTACTTCAAGAGTGACTTTCTTTACAGATTTGACATTGTTTTCTTTGGCTACTTTCTCAACGTTGTCGATGACATAGAAGACGATACCGAGCTCATGCATTATTGATGTCTGTTGCGTTTCCGGTATTAGGATTTTGCTTAGCGAATTCTTTGTTGGCCTTCTTATAAGCCTTTCTCTTCTTTCTCATTTCTCTGGCTTCCTTGCTTCCGCTATGGAAGAGGATCTTGAAGCTTCTCTTGATGGAGTACTTCAGTAAGCCACCGACTTTCTGTTCACCGGCGACCATCTTGGTCATTTCCGGATGATCTCTGAAGAGGTGGATAGCATTGAATTCGCAGCGTGTTGTACAGATACCGCAGCCGATACACTTATGAGGATCGACAACGGAGGCACCGCAGCTTAAGCAACGTCCAGTCTCAATCTTGACCTGTTCTTCAGTAAGAGTGAGGTGAGCATCGCGGAAGGATGTCTTTGCATCGATATCCTTGTTCATAGCGGCTTCCTGTCTTCCGGCATCATCATAGCCAGGGACAGAGATATCTTTCTTGTTAAGAGGTTCGAAATGATGACGGTCCATACCGATTGTCGGGTGGGCATTCGGCTGGACGTGACGATGTAAGGATTCAGCGGCGAAGTGACCAGCAGCGATAGCATCGATGACAAACTTCGGACCAGTGTAGACATCACCACCGACATAGATATCGGGATCTGCGGTCTGATAGGTGAGCTTATCAGCGATAGGATAGTTGCCGTGCCAGAAGTTGACCTTGGTTCCATCGAGCAAGTTGCCCCATTCGATAGCCTGACCAATGGCGAAGACGATTCTATCTGCATGGACTTCGACAGTATCGTTATCATCATACTGAGGAGAGAACTTGTGATTCTCGTCGAAGACGCGTGTGCACTTCTTCATGACAATGCCAGTGACCTTGCCATTTTCGTCGACCAAAACTTCCTTCGGACCCCAAGAGTTGTTGATCTTGATATCCTCTTCTAAAGTCTCGGTGATCTCTTCTTTGGAAGCAGGCATTTCATCTCTGGATTCCAAAGAGAACATCTGAACGGACTTGGCAGAAAGTCTCTTTGCGGTTCTAGCACAGTCGACAGCGACGTTACCGCCACCGATGACAACGACATCGCCTTCAAATTTCTCATCCTGATGTTCGAAGGAATGACGGAGGTAGTCAACGGCGATATAAGTGCCTTCGGCTGTGTCATTGTTGACATTCGGTCTTCTTCCACCTTGGCAGCCGATAGCGATATAGAAGGCTTTGTATCCTTCTTCCTTCAACTTGGCGATGGTGGTATCTTTTCCGACTTCGCAGTTGGTGATGATTTCAACACCAAGGCTCTTGATGATTTCGATTTCAGCATCGATGACATCCTTCTCGAGCTTGTAGGTCGGGATTCCGTACATCATCATACCACCAGGTCTGGCGTTCTTTTCAAATACAGTCGGCTTATATCCCATTAAGGCGAGGAAGTAAGCAGCGCTTAAACCGGCAGGACCGGCACCGATGATGGCAATCTTCTCATCGAATTTTCCATGAACGCTAGGAACGACCTTCTCAGGAACATAGCGTGTTTCACTCTTGATATCTAAGTCAGCGACAAATTTCTTGACAGCATCGATAGCGACAGGCTGATCGATGGTTCCACGTGTACAGGCATCTTCGCAGCGTCTGTTGCAGACACGACCGCAGATTGCCGGGAACGGATTCTCTTTCTTGATAAGAGCCAAGGCTTCCTGATACTTTCCCTCATGGGCTTTCTTGAGATAACCCTGAACAGGAACATGGGCAGGGCAGGCGACCTTACAAGGTGCTGTACCTGTGCTATAGGTATTGGAAAGTCTAGCAGTATCACGATAGTTCTCATCCCAAGCATATTTACCCCAAATGAGGTTGTCCGGCAAAGGAGCCTGAGGATATTTGACCTTACTTCCGTCTTTCTTGCAAAGCTTCTGACCAAGCTTGACAGCACCGGCAGGGCAGGATTCAACGCAAAGACCGCAAGCGACGCAGTTGTTCGGATCGACTTTGGCAGTATAAGCACTTCTAGAAAGGTTCGGAGTGTTGAAGAGCATGCTTGTTCTTAAAGCGTTGCAGATCTTGACATCGCAGTTGCAGATATCGAAGATTTTGTGTTCACCGTCAATGTTAGTGATCTGGTGGACGAATCCGTTCTTTTCAGCAAGAGTGAAGATTCTCATCGCCTCATCATAATCAATGGGATGGGACTTTCCGGTTTCAACGGCATAATCTGCCATATCACCGAACTGGATGCACCAATCATCAGAATCATCAGCACAGCCATCACCAGTTCTCTTTCTGGATTCACGGCAAGAGCAAAGACCGGCAGAAAGATGTCCGGAATATTTCTTAAGCCAATAGGAGATGTGTTCCAACTTGACAGATTCCTGATCGACAGGGATAGCCTTTTCGACCGGAATGACGTGCATACCGATACCATCGCCTCCAGGAGGAACCATCTGGGTCACTCCGGCAAGAGGAACGAAAGTCATTCTTTCGAAGAATGATGCAACGGTCGGGTTCTTAGCAATCTTATCCTTAGTGGAATTGAAGAGTTCGGCAGAGCCAGGAACGAAGTAGCAGATACGATAACGCTTGATTCTAGGTGCATCAGTCGGACCATTGTCATCATAATTGTCACCATAATCGAATTCGATGATACCGACATCTGCCATGTCATCTAACAGTTTCTGCAACTTGATGGCATCATAGTCCGGATTCATCTTGAGAAGCTGTTCGAAAGTATAGAACTTTCTAAGCTTCATCTTGTTTAATACAACGGCCATCTCATGAGAGACGACTTCCTTCAATCCCCAATACTCGGGATCGTTGGATGTGACACCTTTGATCTTGTGCGGAACTACATCTGTGATCTTCTTTCCTAATTTGAGAATCTCCTCATCAGGATTCTCTTCGCCTTGGTAGGCAGGTTTGATTAGTTTGCTTTGTTCTGGCATATCAGTTTTCCCTCCATTTCCTGATTTCTTCCATCAGCCAATCTTTCAAATCGTTCATCCCTTCTTTTGTTTTGCCGGAGACAGAAATAATCCGGCAACTCTTATTTCGCAAACGAATATAAGATTCAAATTTAGCGTCATCGAAGGTGAAATAGGGTTTGGTATCGATCTTCGTGACGACGACAACATCCGCCTTTTCAAACATCAATGGATATTTCAAAGGTTTATCATCTCCTTCTGGAACAGAAAGGAGAACACAGTTTTTACAGGCTCCTGTATCGAATTCGGCAGGACAGACAAGATTTCCGACATTCTCTAAGAAAATCAGATCCAAGTCAGAAAGGTCAATACCTTCTAATCCGGTTCTTGTCATTCCGCTATCGAGATGGCACATGCCATCTGTATGAAGCTGAATGGCTCTGACACCGGTGTTATTGATGATTTTAGAAGTGTCGCAGTCTCCATCAATATCCGCTTCCATGACGCCGATACGATATTGATCCTTGATCATGTTGATCAAAGCAGTCAAGGTGGTAGTCTTACCAGCACCAGGACTTGACATGACATTCAAAAGAAAGACCTTCTTGTCTTTTAGTTCCTTACGGAGTTCATCTGCTTTTTCGTTGTTGTCAGCAAAAACGCTTTGCTTTAATTCGATTACTTTAATACCCATATAAAAATAATGATACCGCTTTTAATTATACAATAAATAAAAAATATATGTGACAAAATTTAACATTCGTACAAGAAATGCCAATGAATTTCACTGATTTTGATGCTGTTCATCGTTATTTCCAGTGTCTTTCTTCTTTTTGATGAGATACATAGTATAGGATACAAGTGGATAGACAACTAGACTTAGTGCAACACCGGCAACACTATCGATGAAATAGTGCTGCTTGATGAAGAAGGTAGCCGTGATACATCCAAGTCCAGATAGGATACCAAGTATCGTAAGGATGATAGGGAGTCTTTTCTCTTTGTCAAAAGATATGGATAGTATCAAAACGAGTGTTCCAATAGCGGCATGCAAGGAAGGAAAACAACATGAGGCGTTTTTGTCAACACGATAGATCACTGCAATCATATAGTCTAAGAAGGAGTCAAATCCAGTGACATCCGTGATTTTCATGTTTAGATTAACAACATCAGGACGGATGATTTTGACGTTATAGGATAAGAAGATGATATTCGCAATGATATCAACAAGGAACATCGATATGATTCCTCTTTTGAATTTCTCACCATCTTTTCTTGCCACCATATAAAGAATGATGACAGGCATAAAGTAGTAGGTGTAGTAAGGAATGATGAAGTAACGGATGAAGGGAATCTTGTCATCGATAGGCATTGAAATCAAATGGGTATCTTTGCTGACAGCAGAACTGAATGCGTAGATAGCAGACATGAAAGCATAGAAGAAAGCGATAAGAATCAGTTCAAAAAGATGCTTGTCCTTCATGAATGCATATGCTTTTGTCTTTTTAAACTGTTCCCATTTTTGTTTCATTGATTTCTCCTATCTTCTCACCCATCTTTACGATGGTCTCAATCTCTTTCTTTGAATTCTCAATAATATCAGAATCAATCTTAACATCCTTGTTCAAAAGGAGAACGATAGTGGAACCTCCGTAAAGGAACTTCCCTTTCTCATCTCCTCTTCTGAATTCACCTTTCTCTTGATGGTTCACAATCTTTCCGACAAGTAAGGCGCCCACTTCAATTTGAACGACATCAGAAAAGTTTTTTGTATGTAGTACTGTATATTCTCTTTGATTCTGAGAATAGATCTTATAGTGGTCATTTGCAATCGGATTGACAGTATGAAGGACACCAGGTATGAATACATTATCCTCTTTTGTGCCATCATCGATATAGCAATAGCGGTGATAATCATCCACACAGAGCCTTAGCACAAGACAGGTTCCGCCCTGGTATTGTCTAACAATATTGTCATCATGAACAAGCTCAGAAAGAGTGTAGACACTGTTTTTGATATGAAGTCTTAGATTTTCATCGATGGAATAAGCGGTGACTTTACAGTCACATGGTGAAATCAGGTGATTCTCTGTTTTATCAATCGGTCTTCTATCCGGTTTGATCTTTCTTGAAAAGAAGTCGTTGAAGCTATGAATGTCCTCTAGAATGTAGTCATCACAATTGATATTGTTCTTTTTGACAAACTTCTTGATTCTTTTCTTACTCTTTTCAGAATCGAGCTTTGAACCGATTTTCTTTGATATAGATGGTGAAATCAAGAGTTTAAGAAAAAGCCTGCCAAGCAATGTATGGTAGAGGAACCTTTGGCTTAGCAGAACTTTTGATTCATATATTTTTCCGTCTCGTGTAGCTATTTGCATAATGTTACGACAAGGATAAGCCCTGTGACTTCTAATACTAGGATGATAGAGGAGAAGATGATGCTGACTTTCAGCCCTGGCTTTGGAATGCGTATCTTGACAAGATAGAAGACTCCAAGAACGAAGAGAACAGCAGCATAGACATATTGGATAGCATCCGGTATCAGATAACTGAGGATGAAGAAGGCAGGAACGATGATTGCGGATGTCGTAATCGGTACACCGAGGAAGCAAGGTTTTCCGCCATCCTCTTGTCTATGTTCCTCTAAGACATTGAAATAGGCAAGACGGATCATGCCAGCGAGGATAAAGAAGACAAATACAAAGACAAAATACCATGCTCTCATGCCTAGTCCGATACCGATACAGGCAGGAAGCACAGCAAAGCAAACTAAATCGCTTAATGAATCGATCTGGATTCCGTACTTTCTTTCATCTAAGGAACGGTCTTTCTTAGTTCTTGCGACTTTTCCGTCAAAAAGATCCAAGATACCGCTGATACCTAAGCAAATGACGGATATCAAAGGCTTATCACGGAATGCGAAAAAGATTCCGATGATTCCTGAAGCAAGCGATAAATAAGTCATCCATACCGTATAATTGTAAAAACCTAACATAATTGTCTCCTTGTCAGGACTTCTTTACGACACAGAACTGCTTGACCACAGTGATGATACCAGTGAGAAGAAGTGGTATATAGAAAGTGAAGATTCTAGTCAGAATCATTGCACTTCCTAAGATATCGATTCCGTTTCTTTGGAAGATAGGTCCTAATAACAGGATGTAAAGATATTCGGAGATTCCCACACCTCCTGGCAAAGGAAGAGAATCCACACAGAGTGCAACAAGCACCTGAATGGATACGAGGTCAAAGTAATTGTACCCGGAAATCTCAGGATAAGACTCTAAGAAAGATAGGTAAACGAAATAAGATATTGAGAAAAAAGCGATTCTCTGTACAAAATTATAAAACAAAGGGAGTAAGAAATGTCTACGTTTTTCAAGAAATAGTTTTCCGGCTATCTCATACTCATCCATTTTCAAGGTGAATTTCTCAGTGAGTTCATCAGGTTTTTTGACAATATGCATCTTATTCAACAGCCTTATCACCTTGATTCCAAGACGTTGTACTAAGTTTCTTTTAAAAGCGGCAGCATAGCAAAGCCAGATGAGAAAGACATTGATGGCAAAGCCGATAAAGTATAAGGCGATAATAAGAGGATGAGAGAAGACAAATGCTCTTGATATGATGATGGCTGGAATAGAAAGAGTGAGAAGGACAATCTTGAACATCGCCGTGTTGATCAACAGATCAATCGAGGAATAGGAGATGGGGATATTATCCTTCTTCATATAGTAGGCAACCATCGGCTGACCACCGCTAGCCGATGGCGTGATGGCACAGAAATAGTAATCGATTGCTGAGTAGAGGAAATTTGCGAATATACCAGTCTTGATTCCTTCGCCTAAGAAGATTCTTCTCATTGCAACTCCTTCAAAGAAGATATAAGCAAGGATCAAAATGATGCTGAGAGATAGGTATAATGGATTAACATTTTTGATGACTTCAATCAGGTCGCTAATTTTATATGTTGAAAAGATTGCAATACAAGTAGCAATGATAAGGACAAGCAAAAAAACGATGCTTAGAACATATTTCTTTCGGCTCGGTTTTTCATTTGTCGTTTTGTCGTTCATTGATTGAAATCACCTTGATATGCATAATCATATCTTTAAGTCAAACTAAAGTCAAACTTCTATCATTTCTAAACCACTATGAAATAGTGAAACACATCGGAAAAATCTTGAATTATTCCCTTAATTCTTTATCATATATAAGATATATATAATTATAGGGACTCAGTAATGAAACTATGAAAGCGTTCAAAAAACTTAAAGAGAAATCTGAAGACTACCTTCTTGACCATCCTACACAGAAGAAAATCTATAACTGGGGATTCATCCTCGTTGTGGAAGCCGTATCCTCCTTGCTCTACGCTTTTGGCATTAAGAGTTTCGTAAACCCTTCTACAGAATGCGTTGAGATATGGGCTCAGCAAAGCGGTGCCGCTTCACAATGGGCTAGTGATATCACCTCTCCGACACACTTGATCGGTGGTGGAGCTACCGGCTTAAGCCAGGTCATCATCAAGACATTGAATATCTTCTTCAATGTCAGTTCCGTAGGCGGCGCGAATTTTGACTTAGAAACGTTGTTGCTTTCCATTCTCTACTTTGCCATTAACATTCCTCTGTTCATCTTCGCCTTTGTCAAGATCAGCAAGCAGTTCACGATATTCACAGCGGTCAACGTTGGACTATGCTCCTTATTCATCCGTATCATCCCCGATGCGACTATTGCGAACACATTCAATCTTTATCAGGATATGCTAGCACGTGCACTCTTCGGTGGTATTACTACAGGTGTCGCTACAGCTATGGCTATGGCGGTGGGAAGCTGTACGGGTGGAACGGATATTGTGACGACCTACTTCTCTGAGAAGAAATCAACCGGTGTCGGCAAGTACATGATTTTCATTAATATGACTATTGTCTTGCTCTATGTCGTGACTTCCGTCATCGCTCATACGACACATCCGGAATGGAATAGTCAGGATAACAACAAGGTCATCTCATCTGCTCTTTACACTGTTGTTTATTCCTTTGTCTCAGCTAAGGTATTAGACTTCATCAATAGGAAGAACAAGAAAGTCGAACTTCAGGTCTTCACCTCTGTTGAGAATGTCTCTCAGATTCTTATCCATGCTTTCCCGCATTCCTGCACAATCATCGACGGAAAAGGCGCTTATACCGGACAGAAGAAATATGTCCTTTACATGGTCATATCCAAGCCGGAAGCAAAGAAGGCTATCAAAATCGTGAAAGCCGCCGATCCTCAGTCCTTCATCACAGTCCAGGATCTTTCACAGGTATATGGTCGTTTCTATATCAAGCCGATCGAATAAAAGGCTTGATAATCATTCATCAATCGTTTACTAGCATTTTCATAAATAGATAGGAGAAATCATTATGGCTACAAACAAAGAATTGGCAGAACTCATCTTCCCAGATGTCAAAGAGACTATCAAAGATCTCGATAAAAGATATCCAAAGAGAAATCTTCCCGAAGGAGCAGAGGTGACTCGTTTCGCACCTTCTCCGACTGGATTCCTTCATACCGGATCCCTTTTCACTGCGATGATCGCACATAAATTTGCAAAGCAGAGCGGTGGCGTCTATTACTTCCGTTTGGAAGACACCGATCAGAAGAGAGAGATTGCAGGTACCGGTCTTGACCTTGTCAAGCAGTTGAAGAATTTCGGCATCGTTGCCGATGAAGGCTTCTACGGTGACCATGAGGAAGGCGAATACACTCCTTATGTCCAGTCTAAGAGAGCTGATATCTATAAGATTGTCATCAAGGAACTCATCAAGAAGGGAAGAGCCTATCCTTGCTTCTGCACAAAAGAGGATCTCGAGCAGCTTCGTATGGTCCAGGAAGCAAACAAAGTCATCCCTG
Source organism: Alistipes onderdonkii (assembly GCA_963589675.1). Taxonomy (GTDB): domain Bacteria; phylum Bacillota_I; class Bacilli_A; order RFN20; family CAG-288; genus Enterosoma. Next base: position 18,767 of record CAVALL010000021.1, read on the forward strand.
GCTATTATGGAGAATATGCTAGATGCCGTCATCTTTCCATCGATGAGATGATTGAAAACATCAAGGCTGGAAAGCCTTATGTCATCCGTTTCAAGTCCAAGGGAAATCACCTTAATCATGTCCGTGTTCACGATGAGATCAGAGGCGATATGGATCTTACTGAGAACGATCAGGATATCGTCATCTTGAAGAGCGATGGACTTCCGACCTATCATTTCGCTCACCTCGTTGATGATCACTATATGGGAACGACTCTAGTCACCCGTGGTGAGGAATGGATTTCCTCTCTTCCGATTCATGTCGAACTTTTTGCCACAATGGGTTGGACCGCACCGAGATATGCTCATCTTCCTGTCATCATGGTGAATGATAAAGAGACCGGAAACAAGAGAAAGCTCTCTAAGAGAAAAGATCCGGAAGCTGCTGTTTCCTTCTTCTTGGAACAGGGCTATCCGAAAGATGGTGTCATCAAGTACCTTATGACAATCGCCAACTCCAACTTTGAGGAGTGGATGATGGAGAATCCGAAAGGAAATATGGATGACTTCAAACTCTCCTTCTCTAAGTTCTCTTTGGATGGCGCCTTGTTTGATATGCCAAAGCTCAACAATATCTCCAAGGAAGTCCTTGCCAATTTCGACAAGAAGACCTTCACTGATCAGGCCTATGAATGGGCTAAGGAACACTCTCCTGAATTGAAGGAAGACATCGAAAAGGATAGAGACCTCTTTGAGGCTATCATCAATATCGAACGTGAACAGGAGAAACCTAGAAAGGATTATGAGAAGTTCTCAGATGTCCTTCCTAAGATCCGTTTCTTCTATCCGGAACAGTTTGACAATATGGTCAAAGCAAATCCGCTTCCGTTCAATGAATTCCTTTCTCATGACATCATCAAGGATGTCTTAGAGGACTTCTACAACAGTCTTGATTTGGACAAACAGGATGAGAATACCTGGTTTGCTTCCATGAAGGAACTCGGACTCCGTCATAATTTCATTGATGACAGAAAAGTCTATAAGAAGAATCCGACTGCCTATAATGGCTGGTATGCGGATTGCATTTCCATCGTCAGAATCACACTCTGTGCTTCGACACAGTCTCCGAAACTCTTTGATGTTTTGAAGATTCTTGGAAAAGATGAAATCAGACGCAGAATCGATGAGGTAAAGAATACACTTTAACTTCTATGGAGAACAGCCAAAATAAGGGCAAAGCGAAACACGTTAAGCTAGTCTTGCAAATCCTTTTCTTTGCCGCCTTGACTGTTCTCGCTTTATATTACATTTTAAAAGATGATCCGAAGAAAACTTTTTCAGTGCTCTCTCAGGCGAGAGCACTCCCTTTAAGTTTGGCTATTTTCCTAGTCCTTGTGACTGTCTTATTAGATGGACTGTCTTTGACACTACTGACTCGTCTATTCAATCCGAAATACCACTACTATCAAGGACTCATCAACTGTATGATTGGAGGACTAGTCGGAGTCTATGTAAAAAGCGGAGCCCCTTTGATTCAGGCCTATACATTCAAAAAGCAGGATGTACAGAACTCAGAGGCGGCATCCATCCTGACGATGAACTTTCTTCTCTATCAGTTATGCTTATGCATCTATTCCCTTCTTATCATCATATTCGGCTATCCGATCATGAAGAATGTTCCGCTTCCTCTTCTTTGGAATTTGAAATTGATCTATCTTGTCGTTCTCGGCATGGCAATTCAGTTCCTCTTCTTAGTCGGTGCTATCTTATTAGCTTATTGTAGACCACTTCATAGACTCTTCCTCAATACTGGAATCAATTTGTTAGCAAAGCTTCATATTCTCAGAAATCCAGAACAGACAAGAAAAAGACTGACCATTCAGTTTGCGACTTATCGAATCGAAATGAAGAGAATGAGAGCAAACGGGGGAAGAGTCCTTCTTGTCATGGGTATCAACTTCTTAAGGCTGTTCCTTTTGGGTATGCTTCCTTTCTTCGTCTTTTTATCCCTTGTCTCATCCGGAACTGACAATGCTCAGTTCTTTGCAAGCTCATTGACTGGTACCGGATTTGTCAATGTTATCTCCTCCTTCATTACAGTCGGTGCACCAGAAGTTATTTTCCAAGACACATTCTCTTACTTCTTAAAAGATGTCTCTACAATCTCCAATCCAGATTCCATCGCTTCCGCTGCCAATATCCTTTGGAGATTCCTCACTTTCTATCTGATTCTCTTCTTAGGCATCATCACTACTGCACTATATCGTGGCTCTCCTAAGAGAGTCGAAATCCTATCCTCTACTGGTACAATTTATGATTTAGCTCATGTAGACATTGAGACAGCAGATGATGAAACAAAAGAATATCTCAAAGAGATCAAGAAGAAAGGGGATGTGAAAAGAGGCCCCTTGCTATCGAAAGAAGATATTGAGTCTTCCTTTGCTTCGATAAAAGATAAGATTTCAGATGAGGAAGGTGTGAAGGAAAAGGTTGATGATGAAGAGTTTGAGAAGATACTCGAAGAACAGAAAAGCGCATTGGCCGATGTTGTCAAAGAGTACAATGAACTAGTTAAGTCCACACCATCCAAGGAAGAGATCAACCGTGAATCCGAAAAGGAATTCGTTTTCCTTGCTGAAAAGAAAAACAAACGAAATCAAAAGAAGCAGATAAAAGATGAGAAGCGAAAAAACAAGGAAGAGATGAAGGAAAGAAAGAAACTGATGAAGTTGCAGCCGAAAGGCACGACTATCACATATGATGATGTCAAAGGAATCGAAATCCATGCTCCGGAATTCACGGAGATGAAGACTTTGACGACTTCCGATCCGACGGAGGATAAGAAGTGATATGGTAATCGGTATATTTACAGACACCTACTATCCTGATATCAATGGTGTTGCCACTGCGACAAAGACCTTGGCGGATGTCTTGAAGAAACATGGACATGAGGTCATCATCATTACGACAGGACTGAAAGGACAAAGGAAGTTTTCCTTTGAGGATGGTGTCATGCGTATACCGGGCGCCTCTTTGAGATTCCTCTACGATTATCGATTGGCTTTCTTTTTTAACGCTCACGCTTATCATATCCTGAAGAAGATGCATTTTGATTTATTCCATATCCAACAGGAGTTCGGTATATCGATATTCGGTAGAATCTGTGCCAAGATTTTCGAGGTTCCTGTTGTCTATACATATCACACTTCCTATGCGGACTATTCGAATTATCTTTCTCATTTCAAAATATCAGAAAGATATATGAGAAAACTGATTGTCACACTAGTCAAGAAAGTCTTATCGATGAAAGGTGAAATCGTAACTCCTTCCTTGAAAACGAAAAAGATTCTCCTTTCTTATGGTGTCAAACGATATATCAATGTGGTACCCAATGCCGTAGATTTCTCAGACTATGAGAAGGATAAGGATACGGATAGAGAAGCTGAGTTTAGAAAAGAGTATGGATTAGAAAATAAACATATCCTTCTATATCTTGGTAGAGTTGCTAAGGAGAAGAATATCGATGAACTCCTTGATGGCTTTTGCAAATACAAGAAGGATTATGAAGATAAGGATACTGTCTTATTGATTGTTGGTTCTGGCCCAGACTTAGATAGACTCAAAGAGAAGAAAGAGACAAATCCTTATAAGGATGATATCTATTTCCTTGGCAAAGTGCCTCATGAGGATACCGGATTCTATTATCAGATTGCAGACGCCTTCCTCTCCGCATCACTAAGTGAGACACAGGGTCTTACTTATTCTGAGGCGATAGCAAGCTCTTGCATCGTCTTAGCTAAATATGACTTCAATCTGGATTATCTGATACAGGATTCCAAGACGGGATTCTTCTTCGATGACGCCAATTCTCTCTCGGAGAGAATTCATACCATATTGAGTCTATCCAATGAGGAAAAGTCAAAAGTATTAGTAGAAGCAAAGAAGAGAAACGAATATCTCTTCGGTAAGGAAACATATTATGAAAGAATCATGCACGTCTATCAAAAAGCCCTCCGCCACCGCTTCTAAGACAAAAAGAGTCATTCAGGAAGTCAACGTCAAGAAAGATTTAGTCTCTCTTACCGTTGACGGAAAAGAGATTGTGATTTCTGTTGACTGTTACCTTTCTGATTACTATTATCCAGGCAAAGTTCTAGAGGAAAAGCAATTGCAGGAACTGAAAAGAATGGAAAAGCAGACTAAGTCAAGAAAGTATCTGCTTTATCTTCTTTCCCATGGACGATATACGACCTATGAGATCAAAAAACGCTTGAAAGAGAAATATGCCGTCAGTGAGAAAGAGTGCGTCGAAATGATGACACCTTATATCGAAAGCGGAATTCTTTCTGACAGGGAATATGTCATAGATTATCTAGAAACCAAGACAAAACAGGGATATGGAAAACAGTATCTTGTTATGTCTCTTAAGAAGAAGGGAATACCCGAATCCATGCTAGAAGAGGATGAGATTCAGTCTAGAATGGTAGTAGATGATGAAATCATCTTGGCTTTATTAGCTAAGGAAGATAAAAAGAAAGAAGCGCTTTCATCGAAAAAAAGAAAGGAAGTGCTTTCTCAGTATTTGTATCGACGAGGTTTTACTTCTAGCCAATCACAAGCACTGATTGAGACTTATTTCTCATCTTTGAGCAAAGAAGACAAAGAAAAACAAGAAAAAATTTCGAAAATGTTATTCAAGAAAGAAGCATTAAAATGCTATAATTCATTCGTTCGAAAATATCCTGATGTGAAAAAGCGAAAGCAAGCATTCTTGCAGCGCTTTTTAAGACAGGGATATGAATACTCGGAGATTGAAGAACTGATTCAACAGGAGGGGCTGAATTTCAATGATTAAGGATATCATCCAAGCTTATAAAGACAATGGCGGCCCAGTGAACGGACAGCTATTTATGGTCAAGTCGGTCACAAAAGCACTGGATAGCAAAGGAAGCCCTTATTTGAACGTTCTTTTACAGGATTCTACTGGTACATTGGATGCGAAGAAGTGGGCTGTCGATGATACGGATATTGATGTCATCGTACCAGGAAGCGTTATTCGTGTCGAAGGACTTTACCAGGTGTTCAAAGGACATCCGCAGCTGAAGATCAGCGATGCGGAAGGTGTCAGTGATGCGGAAGTCGATATGTCTCATTTCATCCCTTCTGCTCCCTATGACTTAGGCAAACTCAAGGCGAAACTTGACGAATACATTCATCTGATACAGGATGATGATTTAAGAAATCTGACAGAGGCTGTGATTCAGGACAATTATCAGGATTACACGACTTATCCTGCTGCTGTCACGGTGCATCACGCTTATATGGGAGGGTTGATGTATCATTCCCTTTCTATCTGTGCGATGGCAATCAAGGCCAGCGACCAATACCAGTATCTGAAGAAAGATTATCTGATTGCAGGATCTCTTCTTCACGATATCGGCAAAGTGAAGGAACTTTCCGGATATAAGGCGGTCAATTACACCGAGGAAGGTAATCTTCTTGGACATATCCAAATCGGTGCGATGATGGTTTATACAAAAGGCAAAGAACTGAATATCGATGAGGAGAAACTTCTCGTTCTTACTCATATGATACTTGCCCATCATGGTAAGCCGGAGTATGGCTCAGCAAAGGTTCCGATGACAGCGGAGGCGTTTGTCCTTCATATGATGGATGAACTCGACTCGAAGCTTGAACTTCTCAAGACTGCTTATCAGACAACGGAAGAGGGAGAATTCACTCAGAAGATCACTTGGATGGATTCTCAGATCTTCTATAAGCCGAAAGATCTCAAAAAGACGAATGAATAATAGAAAATAGGAGAATATCGTAATATGGATAACAACGAACAGAACGTCTTAAACGAAACGGATTGGAGCAAGCTCACATTCCTGACGAAGAAAGAAGATGAAGACAAGACAAAGGATAAGTCAAAAGGAGTGAGAATCGGATATATATCCTTCCTTTCTTTCTCTATCCTCAGTGTCTTAGCCCTTATCGTTCTGACTATCGTCTTTGGTACAAAGGGTAACCCGAACTTCACCGCCCAGAGAGGCTATGGAGTATTCGGGCTTATTATCTTCCTCCTTTTCCTCCTCTCTCTTGGTGCCTATAGTGTACTCCGCTATCTCTATAACACGAAATGGTATAAGAGTGAGAAGAGAGATGCTTATTTAGCACTTTCCAATTCTTCCTACTATCTTGCGGTTGGTTTCTTATACAGCACTTTTGCCCTCATCCCTTTAAGACAGGCAGTCTTAGATATATCGGAAGTCTTCTCTTATTGGAACATCATCCTACTTGTCGTAGTCTGGCTTATCTGCATTGCTTTGATGGTATTAGAATTCAAAAAGGGCGGTAAGACAAACAAGGTCGCCTTCGGAATCGCTTCTATTGTCCTTCCTAGCTTGATCCTTTGTTTCTCCTCTATCCTCATTCAGAATTACTCCTTAAGCGGTTTCTCCCTTCCTCTTCTTGTCTCCGCTGTCTTAAGCGGTGCAATCGCCCTTCCTTTATTGCTCGACCAAAAGAAAGATTCCTCAGTCCTTGTTGGCAATTTCTTCTCTGTTTCCTGCTTCATTCTCGATGCTGTGGCAATCCTCTACTAC
>CAVALL010000022.1:0-24990 GCA_963589675.1 Alistipes onderdonkii
AGCAAAAAAGTGGAGAAATGTTGCCTTTTAACCAACACTATTCTCCACTAAACGATCTATTTTTCAACATTTTCACAACTTTTTTGAAAAATTAATTGATTTCTTCCATATTTTACTAGATTGTCAATTCCATTGCAATACCATATAAGCAAGTGAAAAATAGACCTTTCTATCCTAAACAAAACCAAATTATGTAACATTTTATGCAAGATTTATGCAAGATGATTTGCTTTATGATAAAATATAAGTAGCAGAAAATGGAGAAGATCAAATGTATAAACCGCCTTTTACTATATCGAATGAAATGCTGAACAAAACAATTTCCATTACAGAAAAAGTAGGAAAAGTCACCTCATTTTCATCTCTTAATCGTATGCCAACATTGAGAAAGAACAACAAGATCATATCGATACACTCTTCACTTGTCATCGAAGCAAATTCTTTGTCTTTAGATCAAGTACGAGATGTAATAGATGGAAAACTTGTCCTTGGTCCTGCAAAGGAAATCCAAGAAGTCAAGAACGCTATGAAAGCCTATAGCATGATAGAAGATTTCAATGGTTACAGTGAATCAGATTTATTAAAAGCTCATAAGATACTTACTGACCTCATCTTAGATGATGCTGGAAAGTATAGAAATCATGGTGAAGGCGTCTATGATGGAGACAAAGTCATTTTCATGGCTCCACCAGAGTATTTCGTTCCAAAATTAATGAACGACTTATTTGAATGGTTAGCAAATGATAATGAAACTCACATCCTAATCAAGTCATGTGTATTCCATTATGAATTCGTTTTCATTCATCCGTTCAGTGACGGAAATGGTCGAACTGCTAGATTATGGCAAAACGTACTGTTAACAAAATGGAATCCTTTATTTGAATATCTTCCCCTTGAATCCCAAATTCAGAAATATCAAGATGAATATTATCAGACCATATCCAAATGCCATCGAAATGGAAATTCAAATGATTTCATCGAATTCATGCTGAGAATGATTGATGCCAGTTTAGATGATGTCATCAACAGTTTAGAAAAAGAAGTCGGAAATATTTCTATCAACGTTAATAGACTTCTTGATGTTATGGAAAAGGATGTTCCACTCTCCGCAATTGAAATCATGAATAGATTAGGCATCAAATCTAGAGACACATTACGAAATTCATATCTTAAACCTGCTATTGAAAATGGATTAGTGAAGATGACTCTTCCTGATAGTCCCAATAGCAAGAATCAAAGATACGTGAAGTGACTCTAAAACTAAAAGCGATAAATCACAAAGCATATTTAACGGAGGTAGGATATAATTAATGCGTATTTAGAGCAGTTCCTTGACAATGGTTGGGCTAATGAAGCCGAAATCTATCACAAAGGGCACATCTATTGGTGTGAATGCGATATGTTAGCAGAAAACAAATATCACCTCTTCATTCGCAAATGGAAAGTCAAAACTGTTGATGAAGCTTACTATGTAAGTCTTCTTGATGAAAACAACGACTTAATAGATTACGATGATTCGTTTTCTATCTATGACGAGACTTATGAAGGAGCAAGAGAAAAGTTTTTGGCAGCTCCCATTCGGGAAGGAAAAACTTTTGGGAAGTCGAAAAAGAATTGGCCTAGTATGATTGGGCCGGTCGAAACGAGAAAGAATAACTTTCAACACATTCAGAAAAGCCTCTAGGTTTGTTTTCTTAAACCTAGAGGCTGATTTTCAATTTCGATTATTCTTTGACAGTGCCGAAGATACGATCACCGGCATCACCTAAACCAGGGCAGATATAGGCATTTTCATTGAGCTGTCTATCCAAGGAGCCGATGAAAAGCGGAATATCCGGATTGGCTTTGCAGAAGGCTTCAACGCCTTCCGGAGCAGCGATGATGCAGATAAAGTGAAGATTCTTTGCACCGTGCTGTTTCAGAAGCTTGATGGCATCGATAGCACTTCCGCCAGTGGCAAGCATCGGATCAAGAACATAAATCTTCTTTTCAGAAAGATTGTTTGGAAGCTTGCAATAGTATTCATGGGGTTCATGTGTGACTTCATCACGATAAAGTCCGATATGTCCGACTCTTGCAGAGGGGACTAGTTCAGTGAAACCATCGACCATACCCATACCGGCACGAAGAATCGGAACAAAACACAGATTCTTTCCTTCAACCATAGGCTGATAGGTTTCTTCAATCGGAGTCTTGATGAGAACATCTTTTGTCTCAACGTCTTTGAGAGCTTCATAGCCTTCCATCATCGCAATTTCTTTGACAATGGTACGGAATTCGCTAGTAGGAGTCTTTTCGTCACGTAAGATCGAAATCTTATGCTTCAGAAGAGGGTGATTGAGAAGAGTAACGTTCGGATATTGTTTTAAGTCCATAGAATGAACCTCCATTTCTCAAAAGCTTATTATACTCGGCCACTCCTAGTCTTGAAAAGCCCCAAATTGAATGATTTGGATATTATCTTAGGTCAATGATAGTATTTGCCTTTCTTTTACTAGTATTGTAATCTATACAATATGAAAAAGATAACGAATAACTTTGATATCGTATACGAAGACAAAGACATCATTGTCGTATATAAGAAAAGCGGACTGCTTTCCATTGCAACCGATGATGGAGATATGCATAACCTGTATCACTATGTCCGTGAATACGTCAATCATAAGAAACAGAAGATATTCATCGTTCATCGATTGGATAAATCAACTTCCGGTCTTATGATATTTGCTAAGAATATGGAAATGAAGAAGGTTCTTCAATCCGCTTTTGAGGATAGAAGTGTAATACGAAAGTATGAAGCCGTCGTAAAAGAGCAGCTTACTTTACCCTATAAGAAGAAAGTCGTTCAGTATTTAGCCTATGATCATAAAAGCGGAAAAGTCTTTGTCACCAAGAATCCGAAAAACGGAGATGAGGCTATCACCTATGTTGATGCAAAGACTAATAGTAAAATAGGAACTGTTTTAGATATTGAGATCAAGACTGGAAGACAGAATCAGATCCGTATCGCTCTCCATTCATTAGGTCTGACATTGATCGGAGACAAGAAATATGCACTAGATAACAGCGACAGAATGCTATTGAACGCCTATCTTTTGGAGTTTCCAAAATCCATCCGAATGAGGGAACATTATTTTGAAATCAAGCCCTTTTGGCTGAAATAGTTTAGTCTTGTAACAATTGACATTAGTTTGTAATGCTTGTAGAATTGAGAAAAAATTATGGTAATAACAATAGTAATCGATCTCTTCGGAGACAAAAATAACGGGACGACAATCACTGCGATGCGTACAGCGCATCTTTTGAAAGAGTTTGGAAATGAAGTGAGAATCATCGCCTTCATTCCGGAAAGCGCAGATGATGAAGATTTAAAGGAATATAAAGTACTACGCTGTGAAAGGACATCCATTCCTTTCTTTGATTGGCTTGTCACAGCAAATGGCTTCACCTTTGGTGACATGGATGAAAAGAGAATCGCTGAATTCATCAAAGGAAGCGATGTTGTTCATATCATGCTTCCATTCCTTTTGGAAGCCAAGGCTAGAAAAGTCGCGAAAGTCATGTCAATTCCGGTCACAAGCGCTTATCACCTTCAGCCGGATTCCATATCCTACAATATCCATCTCGGCCACTCCCAACTTGTCAATTCCTTTATCTATCATCTTTTATATAAATGGATGTATCGTTACACGAGAACCGTCCATACACCAAGTGAGACCATGAGAAGTCTCATGATTCAACATCATTATCACGGTGATATCCATGCTATCAGCAATGGAGTCTCTCCCTACTTTGAACCTATGCCAAGCGAGAAGCCGGATGAATTAAAAGATAAATATATCATTTTAATGATTGGTAGACTCTCTGGTGAAAAAAGACAGGATCTCATTATCAAAGCCGTAGGACAGAGCAAATACAATGACAAGATTCAATTGATCTTCTGCGGACAGGGTCCGAACAAGAGGCATCTTAAGAAGCTGTCCAAGAAAATGTTAAAGAACCAGGCTATCTTCAAATTCTGCACACAGAAAGAATTGAAACAGGTCATCAACTTCTCTGATCTTTATGTTCACGCCTCCGATATCGAAAGCGAGGCTATCGCCTGTATTGAAGCATTTGCCTGTGGAAAAGTTCCGATCATCTCCGATTCCAAGTACAGTGCGACCAACCATTTTGCATTGGATGACAAATGTCTTTTCAAAGCAGGAAACCCCTCTTCCCTTCGTGAAAGGATCGAATACTTCTACGAGCATCCGGAAGAAGTGGAAAAGCTTTCTGGCAAATATGTCGAATACAGCAAAGAATTCGAAATCTCTTCCAAGGCAAAGGCTTTAGAAGATATGATGAAGCTTGAAATCGAACGCGACAAAGAAGATCACCGCTTAGGCAGAACATACTATTCGACAAGAAGAGAAAGAAGACATCTTAGACGCGTTGCTAAAAAAATCGGTTGCGAGAATCCGTATATCGTATCCAAAGATCTCTATCATCAGACAAAAGAATATTCCAACGATGAAGAGAGAAAATCACAGAAATAATGGCAGGCTGATCACCTGCCTTTTCTTTTGTACAAAAAAGAGACCTTTCCGGTCTCTATTTCTATCTTCGTACTTTTCTATAATGTGTCGTATCAGTGATCCGTTCAATAAGAGGTCTCAATTTGTATCCGATTGATACTGCCAATATTGTCTTGACTGTATCACCGATCAAGAATGGATAGACACAGGCACTCATCGCCTGTTGGAAAGTGTATTTATCTTTCATCATGACCATAAACCAGGCAAGGCCAAAACCGTATATGATAATCGTTCCCATGATGATACCGAAGACATAGGCTGTCTTTTTCGTGCTGAATTTATTTGTAAAGAGAGCCTGAACGAAGACTGCAGGAATATAGCCGATGATGAATCCACCGGTAGGTCCAGTCAAAACAGCGGCACCAGACTTGAAGTTAGAGAAGACAGGCAATCCGACCAATCCTAATATAATATATAGGATAATAGATATGGTCGCTTTCACCGGTCCTAAAATCGTTCCAATCAGATAAAGAGCCAATGTTCCCAAAGTGATAGGAACAATGCCAATCGGGACAGAAATAGGCGATAAAACACACATGAGTGCGGTAGCAACCGCGATAAATGCAAGGTCTCTGACTTTCATACAAAAGAAATTATATTTGCCAACGGCCTTTTTGGCAACATTTTTCATATTTTTGCGTATTATTTTACAGTATGTGCATGTTGTAGCGCTTTACTTGGCGATTATGCGCATTTTTCTACTAGAAAAATTTGTCAATAGAGAGTACAATGTATACGTCGAAAATTTAGCTTTTTATAGAAAGGGCCATATTATATGGGAGTAAAAATTGTTGATACTGCCTTACGTGACGGTTCGCAATCCTTGATTGCCACTCGTCTAACAACAGACGAGATTCTCTCCGTTGCTCCGCTTCTTGACAAGGCGGGATTTTATGCGTTGGAAGTCTGGGGAGGTGCAACGTTCGATTCTTGCCTCCGCTTCTTGGATGAGGATCCATGGGAAAGACTTCGCGCCATCAGAAAAGCCTGCCCGAACACCAAGCTTCAGATGCTGTTCAGAGGTCAGAACATCTTAGGATATCATCACTATCCGGATGACATCGTTGAGAAATTCGTCGAAAAGTCATTGGAGAACGGCATTGATATCATCCGTGTCTTCGATGCATTGAACGATGTGAGAAATCTAAAGAGTGCAGTTGATGCCTGCAACAAGTTCAAGGGAAGATTCCCGAACGCTCATTGCCAGATTGCATTAAGCTACACCACTTCACCGGTTCACACCGTTGATTACTATGTTTCCTTAGCCAAGGAAGTCGAAGTCATGGGTGCTGATTCCTTATGCATTAAGGATATGGCTGGTGTTCTTCTTCCGAAGGATGCCTATGAACTCATCTCCAGATTGAAAGCAGAAACGAAGCTTCCAATTGAACTTCATTCTCATTGCACTGGTGGCATCTGCCAGATGACTTATCTCAAAGCCATTGAAGCAGGAGTCGATATCATCGATACGGCTCTCTCTCCGCTTTCCGGAGGTACATCTCAGCCTTGCACAGAAGCATTCAACTATGCTCTTCAGGGAACAGAGTATGATCCGCATCTCGACAGCGACAAATTGAATGAAGCTGCTAGCAAGTTAGACAAGATCAAACAGAAATACCTCAAGAACGGTACATTGAAGGTCAAGGCCTTATGCGTCAATCCGAACATCTTGAAGTATCAGGTTCCTGGTGGAATGCTTTCCAACCTGATGAGTCAGCTTGATAAGCAGGGTGCTATGGATAAGTATGAGGATGTCCTTAAGGAAGTTCCTCTTGTCAGAAAAGACTTAGGTTATCCGCCTCTTGTCACACCTCTTTCCCAGATGGTCGGTACACAGGCCGTCATGAATGTCATCACTGGAGAAAGATATAAGATGGTCCCGAAAGAGATCAAAGACTATCTCCATGGTCTATACGGCAAAGCTCCGGCACCGGTCAATCCCGATGTCCTTCATAAAATCATCGGCGATGACGAGGTCATCACCTATCGTCCAGCCGATAAGCTCCAGCCGGAATTCGAAGAACTCAAGAAGAAATACAAGAAGATTGCCAAGTGTGATGAAGATGTTCTCTCTATCGCCTTGTTCGATCAGGTCGCCATCAACTTCTTAAAGAAGAAATACGGCTTGGAAGCTGAGGAGTTCAACGTCGAGTTATGATCGCATTGAGCACAACATGGAGCTTCGGAACAGCTGCTCTGTATTCCCTTCTTTGCATCATCATCGTCTTCGCCGTATTGATTGTCATCACATTGATCTTATCCTTATTGAATAAAATCCGTGCACTTGATGTCAAAGAGAAAGTAAAGATGAAGGATGGAACAGAATTGGATGAAGATGCTATGGCAGCTGTCCTTGTCGCCACTCTCGATTACAGAAAAGAGAGAAAAGAAGACGTCAAAGTCATCAGCTGCAAGCTGATCGATGAAGAAGACAAGAAGAAAAAGAAGAAAAGCAAATGACAACGAGGTAAAGTTATGAGAATCTATAATATCAAAGTCAATGGTAAGACCTATGAAGTCAAAGTCATGGGCATCACAGAAGTAGAACCTGTCGAAGTCAAGACTGTCAAAGGCGCTGTCAGTGCTCCTAGCGCTATTCCCGCTAAAGAAGAAAAGCCGGCCGCAGCTCCTGTTGCTACTGGAAACGGAACACCTGTTCCTTCTCCAATGCAGGGCACCATCCTTGATGTCAGAGTCAAGGCTGGCGATGCAGTCAAAGCCGGTGATATCCTTTGCATCCTCGAAGCAATGAAGCTCGAGAATGAAATCAAGGCACCTAGCGATGGCACCATCGTCAGTGTCAATGTCACAAAGGGACAGCAGGTCAACAGCAAAGACACATTAGTCGTTTTGGGGTAACATATGCAGTTCATCCTAGCTAACGATGTGGGAGAATTCTTCAAAGATTTCTTTCTGAACACAGGAATCGCCGGATTCTTCCAGGACGGAGGTTGGAAAAACCTCATTATGATTGCGATTGCCGTTCTCCTTCTCTACCTCGCCATATTCAAGAAAGCCGAACCTTATCTTTTAATCCCAATGGGTGTTGGTATGCTCTTAGCTAACCTTCCCGGAGTCGATGTCATGACCCCTGTGTATAAGACGCTAGATTCTGGCGAAATCGCTACACAGCATGTCACATACAAAGGTTTATTAGGCCTGATTTATCCTAACGGTGAAGATGTCAAAACCATCACCGGATATACAGGATTGCTCGGTGTCTTATACAAAGGTGTTCAATACGATATCTATCCTTGTCTCATCTTCTTAGGAATTGGTGCAACGACAGACTTCGGTCCGCTTATCTCCAACCCTAAGACCTTGATTCTCGGCGCTGCTGCCCAGATCGGTATCTTCTTGACCCTTATGCTTGCAGTCGCCTGTGGCTTCGATGCCCAGCAGGCTGCCAGTATCGGTATCATCGGCGGTGCTGATGGTCCGACTGCTATTCTTACTACAAAGACGTTAGCACCTGAACTCCTCTCATCCATCGCTATCGCCGCTTATTCGTATATGGCTCTTGTTCCTTTCATTCAGCCTCCTGTCATCCGTCTTCTCACCACGAAGAAGGAAAGAAAGATCCATATGGAGGAACTCAAACCTGTCAGCAAGACTAAGAAAATCATCTTCCCGATTGCTGTCATGATCATCGTCATCCTTATTGTTCCTTCTTCCGCACCTTTGATCGGTTGCTTGATGATGGGTAACCTTGTCAAAGAGTCCGGTGTCGTTCCTAAACTTGTCGAAGCCTGCTCTAACACTTTGCTCTATGCTGTCACCATCCTTCTCGGTCTCTCCGTCGGTGCCACCGCAAGTGCAGAATACTTCCTCAATCCGAAGACTATACTTATCTTCGCATTAGGCATCATCGCCTTCATCACAGCCACTGCTGGCGGTGTATTGATTGGAAAGCTGATGTGCTGGCTGACACATGGCAAGATCAACCCGATGATCGGTGCCGCTGGTGTCTCTGCTGTTCCTATGGCAGCCCGTGTTGTCCAAAAGGAAGGCCAGAGAGAAGATCCTTCTAACTTCTTGCTCATGCACGCCATGGGTCCGAATGTCGCAGGTGTCATCGGCAGTGCTGTTGCAGCCGGTCTATTGATTCAGTTGTTAGGCTGATAATGAAACATACAATCCTCTCTTTTCCTGAAATCGATTCAACAAACAGTTATCTGAAAAGAGAATATCAGAATCTAAATGATGGAACGGTTGTCACTGCTGATCATCAAAGCGCCGGAAAAGGGCGTCTTGGAAGAGTATGGGATGACGGAAGCATGTCGCTTCCGTTCTCCTTCCTTCTGAAAGATAACCTTAAGATAGAACGTGTATCTCTTCTTCCTCTCTTATCTGGACTATGCATCTCTCTTACCTTAGATGATTATGGTATCGAAAACCAGATTAAATGGCCAAATGATATCATGATAAATGATAAGAAAGCCACCGGCATCCTTGCTGAATCCATCATTGAAGATAAGTTATTAGCTGTCATTGTCGGTATTGGAGTCAATCTGAATCAGAAAACTTTCCCTAAGGAACTGGAAAACAAAGCGATATCGCTCTATCAGACCACAGGAAAAGAATATGACAAGAGAGATTTCCTAAAACATTTTCTCCATCATTTCGATATTTGGTACGATAAGTTCTTAAATGAAGATGATTCCTTCCTTGATTCAATCAGAAAACGTTCCTATCTTACTGGAAAAGAAATCTATCTGAACTATTACGGCGAAGATAGACATGCTACAGTCCTTGATATTGATTCACAAGGCAATCTATTGGTTGATGAAAACGGAAATACGCTATCTCTGAAAAGCGGAGAAGTCACCTTAGAAAAAAATTATCATTAGTTTATTCCACGAAAGTGTGTGAATAGAAAGGGCACTTATGAAAAAAATCGATTTAAGTCAGTACGGTATTAATGACGTCAAAGAAGTTGTCTACAATCCTTCCTACGAAGACCTCTACAAAGCCGAGATGGATCCGTCCTTAACAGGATATGAAAAGGGTCAGGAAACTGAGCTCGGTGCCGTCAATGTCATGACCGGTATCTATACCGGACGTTCTCCTAAGGACAAATTCCTTGTTGTCGATGAGAACTCCAAGGACACTGTCTGGTGGACAAGCAAAGAATATCCCAACGATAACCATCCGGCTAGCCAGGAAGCCTGGAAGGCTGTCAAGGATATCGCCAAGAACGAATTATCCGGAAAGAAGCTCTATGTCGTTGATGGTTTCTGCGGTGCAAACAAGGACACAAGAATGGCTGTCCGTTTCATCATGGAAGTCGCATGGCAGGCTCACTTTGTCCGTAATATGTTTATCCGTCCTACCGCTGAAGAAGAAGAGAACTTCAAGCCTGATTTCATCGTCTACAACGCTTCTAAAGCCAAAGTCGAGAATTGGAAGGAATTAGGCCTCAATTCTGAAACATGCGTCATGTTCAATATCACTTCCCATGAACAGGTCATCTTGAATACCTGGTACGGTGGTGAAATGAAGAAGGGTATGTTCTCCATGATGAACTACTACCTCCCTCTCAAGGGCATCGCCAGCATGCATTCTTCCGCTAACACCGACCTCAACGGCGAAAACACTGCTGTCTTCTTCGGACTTTCCGGAACTGGAAAGACCACATTGTCCACTGATCCGAAGAGACTTCTCATCGGTGATGATGAACACGGCTGGGATGACAATGGTGTCTTCAACCTCGAAGGCGGATGCTATGCTAAAGTCATCGACCTTGACAAGGATGCTGAACCGGATATCTATGGTGCCATCAAGAGAGATGCTTTGCTCGAAAATGTCACTGTCGATGATAATGGAAAGATCGATTTCCATGATAAGAGCGTAACCGAGAACACTCGTGTCTCCTATCCTATCTATCACATCAAGAACATTGTCAAGCCGATCAGCCATGCACCAGCTGCTAAGAATGTCATCTTCCTTTCCGCTGATGCCTTCGGTGTCTTGCCTCCTGTCTCCATCCTCACCCCTGAACAGACTCAGTATTACTTCTTAAGCGGCTTCACCGCTAAGTTAGCTGGTACCGAAAGAGGAATCACAGAACCGACTCCTACCTTCTCCGCTTGCTTCGGTCAGGCCTTCCTTGAACTCCATCCGACCAAATATGCTGAAGAGCTTGTCAAGCATATGAAGAAGTCCGGTGCCAAGGCTTACCTTGTCAACACCGGCTGGAATGGAACTGGAAAACGTATCTCCATCAAGGATACCCGTGGAATCATCGACGCTATCTTAGATGGTGCTATCCTCAATGCTCCTACTAAGAAGATCCCTTACTTCGATTTCGAAGTTCCTACCTCCTTGGATGGTGTTGCCACTAACATCCTCGATCCTAGAGATACCTATGCTGATCCTTCTGAATGGGATAAGAAAGCTCAGGACCTCGCTTCTCGTTTCATCAAGAACTTCAAGAAGTACGAGACCAATGATGCCGGCAAGGCCTTAGTCAAGGCCGGTCCGCACCTCGACTAATTCAAACTTAAGTCAATAATAAAAGAGTCATCTCAACTGAGATGACTCTTTTTTGTTGTTATAAGTTGTTTGTTTGCTTTTATTCAGCAGCTTCGAATGTCGGCATGATGACGAAGAAGTAACCGCTATAGTCGCTATAATCAGCAGCAACAACAGTGATGGTTCCACCAGTGACAGTCTTGGTATAGGTGTGATCACCGTATTTCTCATCGATAGTAGGATCAGAGAAACCAGCGGCCTTCATGACTGTATCATAGGTTGCGATCATCGAAGTGACTTCATCACTGGATGTAGCAGAATACTGAATCTGGAAGGATTCTTCATCGGCATCAAAGTAATAAGAATAAGCAGAGTGATTATCCTGTGTGGTCGGAACAGCATCAAGATTGTCTTTTCCGCCCATGAAGGTATAGATGTCATCTAAGTCAGAAGCTCCAGCGAAGATATCAGACCATGTAAGGTCACCTAATGTTGCCTTGACAGCAGTAGTATTGATCAATGTGTCAGAGACACCGCCGATGTTATAGTACTTCTCGACATATTTATAAGAAGTGGTGTGGGCACCAGCAGGAATGACGTTCTCAAATGTGACAGATCCATCCTCACCAAGTGTAATGGTAAGATTATTGATAGCAGAATAATTCATGAAGGAATAGACATTAGTCTCATCTCCACCAGTATAATACTTCTCATCATTCAAGACATAGACACCATCGCTGGTCTTATCGAAGAAGAGAGGAGAAATATTGAAGGCCGGAAGGACATCATCACCGATTGTATAATCCTGTACATCACCATTCTTGTAATAGTCATTGCCGATCTTAGCAACTTCCTGAGTCTTACCATTCTCAGTATAGTATCCACCATCGAAGTTCACGCTTCCGTTCTTATAATAGGAGGTAAGAGTGATGCTATTCGCATTGGCAGAAGCCTTAGCAGTGGAGTAGAGGTTATAGTTTCCATCATCCGGGTAATTGCCAGCATATTTAGTGAAACTGTAATCATAATTCTTAGCCTGTAAGGAGGTAAGAGCAGCTGCTAAGTCAGCATCTGCAGTTCCAGTCAAAGGTGTAACACCCATGATAGAATCAGCACCTGTATAGGTGATGGTTGCATCAAAGCTTACATCGGTTGTGTAAGTATAAGAGAAGATTGTTCCAGTGACTGTATCATATTTTCCAGAGTAGCCCACCGGTGTACCATTGGAATCAACTGTGATTTTGAATTCGTTGATTGTACCGAAGTCCATACCATAGACCTGGCAGGAGAGATTGTGAAGGAAGGTATCACCGACCGTATCAAGATCAACGGAATAGACCGTGTCACTCTCCTTGACAAGGCTAGAAGTACCTAATTCCAAGAAAGCATTCTCGAATCCATAATCACTCCAGAGATAGGGAGAATCTTCCTCATCATCTAAGAGTTCAGTATATTCGACCACATTGTCTAAACCGAGTTCGACAAGATTGACATTGTCTCCACCATCTGTACCCGTTAAATGAGTGAAGGTTCCGGTATACTCAAGAGAACCAGAAACAATGCTTCCGTCTTTCTGCTTTTCAGCGGAATACTGACGATACTGGTAGTAATCAGAATTGACACCTAAATCGAATGAATAATAGGAAACGGTAGGTTCCTCATCTCCGGTCCAGAGTTCACTGACAGTAAGGACTTCATTGCTTCTGAATCCAGAAGAAAGAGCGTCAATGATTTTCTCTTCTGTCGTAACAGTCTTTACTTCTGTTGTAGATGTGTCCTTAGAGGGAGTATCACTAGAGAGAGTAGATGTGGCATCGCTTGTCTTATCGTTGCAGCCTACTAAGGCAAGGCACATAAGAGCTAATAAAGAGACAACTGATTTTTTCATAGATATATAATCCTTTCATGAATAAAAAAACAGAACAAAAAAATTGTAAAGAAAATTACGACAACTGAAAAGTAGCCTTGCCGATAATATCGGCAAGTCGGTTTTGAAAGCGCTTATACATCAAATATCATCAATTTCCAAAACTAAAACGAGGCTTAAATTTCTATACAAATATTATGCTTTTTCAAGAAAACATCAAGAAAACTATCATTTAGATAGATCATTCATCTTTTGAATCACTTCTTTGACCTGTTCGTGCAGTTCTTCCTTTGTTCCATCGGAATGAAGGATAAAATCCAGTTCATCACGATGTGTATCATATGAATTCAATTCATTGAATTTTGCTCTTGTGATGTCTTCTCCTCTTTCCAAAAGATGCTCTTTTTGTCTTATCGTTTCAACACCGACTGTATATGTGAAGTCATGCTCCATATGGGCATCAAAGAGAAGAGGAACCTCAATGATTTTATTCCTTCCATCATTATCAATGATGAATTGATTGATTCGATTCTTCACTTCTTTGAAGATATAGGATTCATATTCCTTCTTGAATTTTCTATCTTTCGATAACAATTTCGTGATCTTCTTCTTTGAGATTTTGTGGTTTGTAAATGCATTTGAAAACCTTGCTTCTAGATTCTTTAAGAAAGATAAATCTGAATAAAGCTTATGTACTTCTTCATCACAAGAGAATCGAGCAAATCTCTCTTGTTCAAAATAGGAAGAAGCAAGACTTTTCCCACTTGCTATCTTTCCTGTGATAGCAACATTGATGCCTGTCTTTTGACAGATAGGACAATAAGAAGTTCCCCTTCCATCTAATTTTCTTTTCTCAATCTTTGCATGATGACAGACAAGACATTCTTCTCCTTGTCTAGAATAGACTTTTAGTGAGTCTTGGAAAGAACCCTTTATATGTTCACTAGCACGATAGGAACGGACAGTGGAACCTTTCGATTCAATGGATGCAGTAAGTATTCTTTTTGAATTATCTAATATATTTCTAATATCATCTTTCGATAAATCGGAAGCATATCGGAATGGAGAAACACCACATGCAAATAGGATTTCATCGGCGTAGATATTTCCTATCCCTGACATCAGAGACTGATCTAACAGAACACACTTTATGTGGTCATGCTTCTTATGATAAAGAGAATAGAGTTCATCCATTTCCATCTCAAAAGGTTCTTTTCCAACATTGGAAAGAGGCCCTTCTTGGTTTTCATCCAAATAGTAAAGACAACCAAATTTACGAACATCATAAAATGCTAATCCACACTCATCATCTTCAAAAGGAAGAAATAGTGTCATATGTTTTGTAGATAACGTTTTTTTGTTTTCTATAAAGAGTTTACCTTCCATCCTAAGATGGAAAATGAGTTTCTTTTCTTCACTTAGATGAAATAAGATGAATTTTCCTTTTCTAGAAAGAGAGAGGATTTTCTTTCCTTTTATGCCATCAGAAAAAGATGATTTATCAGTCTTAATAAGTGGTTCGTAATAGATTGCAGGAGAAGAGAAAGTCTTTCCGACAACTAGTGGAATCAATTCTCTAATGACAGTCTCTACTTCAGGAAGTTCCGGCATATCAGTGAGCCTCGTACCAAGTCAAAGCTGCGTTTCCATCTACCTGAAGCGGAACATTCAGTGATAGAGCATGATCCATAGCGTCGGTCAGAATCGGTAACACTTTATCTAATT
The DNA here is from genome assembly GCA_963589675.1 of Alistipes onderdonkii. Lineage (GTDB taxonomy): Bacteria > Bacillota_I > Bacilli_A > RFN20 > CAG-288 > Enterosoma. The sequence continues at coordinate 14,644 of CAVALL010000022.1, forward strand.
CATCCTTAGGAACCTTAAAGAGAAGTTCGTCATGAATCTGTAAGATAATCTTGGATTGATATCCTTCTAACGCCTTATTGCAGGCAATCATAGCAACCTTGATCAAGTCAGCAGCAGATCCTTGTATGACAGTATTCGTAGCAGCACGTTCCGAGAAGGCCTTCAAGGCACGATTGCTGGAATTGATATCTTTCAGATATCTTCTTCTATTCAGGATGGTGGAGACATAGCCGTCTTTTCTTGCCTTTTCAACGCATTCTTTTTGGAAGGCGTCAATACCCTCAAAAGCAGTCTTAAACTGGGAAATAAGTTCTGAAGCTTCTGAGTTTGGAATATCGAGTTGATTGGCTAGACCAAAAGCAGATATTCCATATACAATACCGAAGTTGACAGCCTTTGCTCTTCTTCTCATTTCATCCGTCACCTCATCAAAGGGAACATTGAATACCTTGCTTGCCGTCGCACGGTGGATATCTTTCCCTTCCTGGAAGATTTCCTTCAAGGCTTTGATATCTGCTACATGAGCAAGCATTCTAAGCTCAACCTGTGAGTAATCCAATGAAAGAATATAGAACTCTTTGTTCGGATAGAAGAATGCTTTTCTGATGCTCTTTCCTTCCTCATTTCTTATCGAGATATTCTGAAGGTTGGGTTCACTCATCGAGAGTCTTCCCGTTGCAGTCAATGCCTGATTATAGATAGCATGGATTTTTCCATCTTTCATAACATGATTCGGAAGAGCCTGTGTATATCCAGAGACTAATTTATTGTAAAGACGATAGGAAATGATAAGAGGAATGATCGGATGATCATCCTGATGAGAAGTCAGAACTTCGATTCCTGTTCCCTTCTCGCCTTTGTTTCTCCTGATTCCTAAATCAGTAAAGAGAATCTGTTCCAATTGCTTAGGGGAATTGATATTGAATTCTTTTCCTGCCAAAGCATAAATTTTATCCTGGAGAGATTTCAGAATATCCTGATACTCCGTATCGATATTCTTCAATGTAGGCAAATCGATTGGGAATCCTTCAATTTCCATATTGGCTAAGATGCGACTAAGAGGCATCTCGACCTCTTTGAAGAGTTTCACTTCCTCATTCTTCTTTAGTTCCTCTTCTACCATCTTTCTTAAATCGATGATATAAGAAGTAATTTGCTGTGCAATTGTCATCTCAGAATTGAAAGAAAGTCCATAGGAAAGGAAGACTTCCTCCTTCTTCTGTCCTGAATCCGGATTGATGAGATATGTTGCGATCAATAGATCAAATCCGACACCTTTCAATTCCTCAAACCCATTACGATTCAAAAGGACAAGGATTCCTTTCTGATCATAGACAGAGACATTCTTATTCTCATCTTTCAAGAACGAGAGGAAGAATTTATCCTTCTTTGCGTTCTCAAGACTTAAAGTATAGATATGATTTTCGGTACCGAAGATAAAGCCGTACAAAGTAGCGGTATTCTCATTCTCGCCTAAGGAATCATAGTAGAAAGAGAGCACTCTTTCATTGATTTCAGAATAAGTGGATACTTTGATGACATCTCTTGTTTTGACTTCGAAACTATCCTGATTATCATTATCATTTTCTTGATAATTCTGTACCTCAGAAAAGAGAGACAATTGAGGATTCGTATCATCAATAATTCCAGACATCTTATCAATGCCTTTTAGGAATTGTGCTAATGAATACTTTAGATAGAAAGCGGATAATTTACTTTTCTGATAATGTCTATACATAGACTTCTCATAGTCGTTCTTCACATCGAGATCGGTATAGATGTTGGCAAGGCTTTTGAAGAACAGAGCATCTTGTTCACCAGCGATGATCTTCTGATTTGTCTTGTTGTCCGGATTCTCTTTGCAGTATTCAAGAATGCCTTCTAAATGACCATATTGTTCTAATAACTTCATTGCCGTCTTCTCACCGATTCCTTTGATGCCTTTATAGTTATCAGAAGAATCTCCTGCGATTCCTTTGAAGTCAACAATCTGATCTGGATTCAATCCAAAGAGTTCTTTTAAATTGGCTTTCGTATAACAGACAGTCTCACTAAGACCCTTCTTAAGCATTTCCACTGTCACATGGTCGGAGAAATCCAATAGCTGAAGAAAATCTTTATCCGAAGTAAAGAGTCTTACATCATCACCTTTATCACTTGCATACTTTGCCATAGAGCCTGCAAGATCATCACCTTCATATCCCTCTAACTCTGCCCAAGTGATATCCATAGCATCTAACATCTCTCTTGCAATTGGCATCTGGGCAACGAGTTCCTGAGGAGCTGGAGATCTTTGTGCTTTATAGTTTTCAAATTCTTTCTTTCGGAATGTAGGCTTTCCGGTGTCAAATGTAACATAAAGATGATCACCATCCGTGACCATCGCTTTGATCTTCTTGATAAGATTATGGAAAGCAAAGATAGCATTGATTGGCAATCCACTCTTTGTCGTCATGATATTGCCAGTATATGCAGTTGAATAGTAAGCACGGAACAATAATGAGTTTCCGTCAACAATATAAGTCTTAGACATGATCAGTCCTCCTTCACAAGTATGGTATCCATCGGATAGATTATCTTTTTATATCTTCCGAATTCTGCTTTGACTAATAGAATATCACCCTTCTTATAGTCTTCTTTTTTGTTTGTCTTGATTCGATAACTCTTGCTCTCGTTGTCGATAGCAATCGTACCATCCATATCATAACGAGACACATCACTGATGATAAATGAGTAGTAGTCTTTCTTTTTTGCAATCGATGAGACTTTCTTAGTAAGAATAAGACCTAATCTCGATTTTTCCGCTAGAAGCTTTGTCCCTTGTTTTTCCTTGATGTCTGATACACCAGGGAGAAGAGCTTCATCAAAGGACATCTTTGCATAATCCATATACTGCTCTAAGTGACTTTCAAGTCCAGCTCGATTCGTCTCAAACGAATCAAAGACACCCGCATCAATAAGAGCAAGCATCGACCTCTTATCAACATTATTAACGCGAAGCAATACATCATAGAATGATGTGAACTTAGCCTTATCCCTTTCATCCAATAACGCTTGAATCATCTTGCTATCGACACCCGCAATAGAACGAAGCGGAAGATAGACAAATTCATTCTCAAACAAAATATCATCTTTCAAAGAGAGATTAATATCCGGAGCATGCAAATGGAGATGATCATCTTTTAATTCACTTACCAATCCAAGACCAGTAGAAGAAGAGATGGAATGAAGATGGAAAGCACAAGTATAGAATTCTTTTGGATAATGGGCTTTGTAATACAAGAGAGTATAGGTGATGAACGCATAGGAATATGCGTGTGACTTATTGAAACCATAATTGGCAAACTTCTCAATATCGAGATACAGGCTTTTTGCTTTCTCTTCTGAGATACCGTTATTCAAGCAACCCTTGATGAATTCTTCACGATACATCTCCATCTTGGATATATCTTTCTTAGAAATAGCTCGACGGAAAAGATCGGCATCACTTGCCGAGAATGAAGCGACAACCTGAACTGCTTTGATGACCTGTTCCTGATAGACCATGATTCCATATGTCTCAGAAAGCACATCCTTTAGTCTCTCATCTGGATAGGTAGTCTCAGTCAGATGATTCTTTCTTTTTGCGTACAAAGGAATGTAATCTTTCGGGCCAGGACGATATAAAGCAAGGATTGCAGGAATATCAGAGAATGACTGAGGTTTAATGCTTTTTACAACATCCTTCATCCCTTCTGTCGCATCAAGTTGGAATATCGCACAAAGATGGAGTCTATTGAGCAAAGCAAATGTATCTTCATCCTCTAAGTGTTCCTGAATATTTACAGGTTCTTTCCCGTTTTGCTTGATTCTTTCCTCAATGTTCTTGATAAAAGTCAAAGTGCTAAGCGGAAGGATATCCACTTTCAGATATCCCATCTGTTCCATATAGGGATACTCGAATTCAATCGTACCATATTCTCCATTCTCTCTAGGACAATAGGTCGATATCTTCTCCTCACTGATAATGACGCCAGGAGCATGGAACGATGTGTTTACTATCTTACCGAGCAAAACTTCCGCTTTACTGACGATAGAGCGATAGTACTCATCTTCCATCAACTCATTGAATCTTGAGCTTTTCCAAGAGTTGTCTTTTCTGATTTCTTCGAAAGTTACCGCCATATCCGGTATCAACGATGTAATCTTTTTGATTCGATTATCCGGTATGGATAGACTCGGTCCAATCAAGTTGAGCGCACTCTTGGGCTTCAATGTCACAAAGGTACGGATCGTACCGACTCTCTCTTCACCGTATTTCTTTTCCAAATATCGGACAACCTCATTCCTTCTTCCGTCTTCAAAATCGATGTCGATATCCGGCATCGTCTTTCTCTTTGGATTGAGGAATCGTTCAAAGGAAAGATCATATAGGATCGGATCGACATCTGTGATTCCTAAGCAATAGGAAACTAATGATCCACCCGCCGATCCTCTTCCCGGTCCCACTTTGATTCCATTTTCCTTTGCAAAGGAAACATAGTCCTCTACGATGAGGAAGTAAGAGGAAAAGTGCATATTCTGAATGATGGAGAGTTCATAATCCAATCTATCCAGATACTCTTTTTTATCTTCCAACTTTCTTTTCTGGAGTCCTAAATATGCTTTCTCTTTCAATTTCAGATCATCATTCTCAATAGAGACCATCTGTCCTCTCTTTTTGATGAAGATGAAATCAACCTTATCAAATAAAGAGACTTCTGTCTTTATATCCTTCTCACGATAGATGCTCTTCAATATGTTAGTAGAAAGGAGGAAATCAGAACTATCCTCATCATTTTCAGAATATACTTCCTTCTTCAACGCACATTGAAAAAGACGAAAAGAGGAGTAGTCCTGTTTCGTAAGATAATGGACTTCCGGAAATGGTATGATTGAGTATCCATTGGACTCACAGTACTTGTACAGCACATCACTTTCCTTCTTATCCTCTTGATTACGGATTGTGATTCCTATTGCAAAATCATCCTGAAAGATCTTATGGTAAGTATAGATATCCGGTGAAATCTTAGTCAGAAAATAATCCTGATAGTATGGTTCACTGTCAGCCTGTATGACAAGAATAAGGCCTTCATGATAATTCTTCAGAAGATTTGTTCCAATAATGTTCTCTTTCTTGGAAATCAATTGGCAAAGGTTCTTATATCCTTCCTTCTTCTTAATATATAAAAAGGCACGATAGGATGTACGAATGGAGCTAGCTAATGCTATCCGATATCCGAATATCGGCTTGATTCCATACTTTTTGCAAGCAACCTCAAAAGAAGGATAAGCACGAATATTGTTATCAGATATACCAATCGCATCATACTTGAGGTCTTTTGCCCTTTTCGCATATTCCTCTACATCAATGATGGAATTCGATATTTCGTATGTAGTGGTTGTACATAGCTGGATAAAGTTCATACTAATATTATAATCGGTAGCGGGTATGTTTCGATGAAAATCAGTCACGATTCTTCAAATATTCAACAACCGACAAAGAGGATAGATAATTCATGTTATCCTTCCAATCACTCAAGTCGTTCTGAATAATGTCTTTGATCTGATTGATTCGGTATCCAATTGTATTTTTATGGAAACAAAGGACTTCACCTGTTTCCATCAGACTTTTCCCGTTTGTCAGATAGACAAACAATGTCTTGCAGTAGTCATTGTTTGTCCTAACATCATAATCCCAGAGCCTCTTTATATCCGGATGAACGATAGAAACTAGCATCTTATCGTTTTCGATTTCCAGAATAGGCAAAAGATAATAATATTCGCTTTCTTCGAAATAATATTGATCTTTGTTTATATTTTCTAGTAGTTTGAGTAGTTTGATATTGATGCGATAATAGTCAGATAAAAGGAACAGAGAAGGAAGAGGATTCGATAAGATAGCCGTGACTTTGTTTCTTTCTAAGAATTCAAGGATTGTCTTATCTACCTTGAATTCATGTCCAAAGACTAATAGATATCTATCTTTATATAAGAGAAGGCAATCTTCGAAAATGCGATTCACTTCTCTTTCAAAGGAATGATATCTTCCTCTTTTCAAGTCATTCAAGGAAATGACGAGGAATTGATTCACATTGGAAATATCAATCCCATCCTCCTTGATTTTCTCTTCCATGATGTCTTCATCCGATATCGAGTTATTCAATAAGGATGATAAGAAAGATATTGTCGATGATAAGGAGTGAGTACTCTCCATCTCACTCAATCTTTTCCCTAAAGATTTGACAAGATGGAAAAGAACTTCCTGATTCAGTTGCTCTAAAGGTGTTTCTGTTTCCAATATTGCAAGATAGCCTAAGACGATATCATCTTTCTTGATCTTATAGAAAAGTCTTCTTCTACCTTGAAACTCAAAGATGGTTTTATCCTCATGGCTGTTTAAAAAGTGTTCGGTGACATAGGAAATCAGTTCCACATTCCAATGTCCTGTTTTTGTCGTTGTGTTAAAGAAGTCATCTGCAATCGTCTCGTTCAAAACGAAGTAAGATACCACATCATAATTCTCATTGATCAAAGCCATTGGACAAGGAATCAAGTCGTAATATCCCTTTAGGATATCATGGACATCATTCGCATTCTCTTCGATGTTGAGCAGTTTCTGATATAGGTTCATGTTGTTCTCCTAGCACAAAAAAGCAATGAAATTTTAGCTCATTGGAATATTTCTTTCAACTATGAGCAATCATAAAATCTTTCCGTTCTTTTAAACCGGTCTAAAAGAAATCAGAAAGAGAACCTAACTTTATGGAAAAAGAAAAGAAAAAATTCGAAGGTATCGGAATCTGGAAATTCCTGAATAAGATTCCAGCCGGTACGATGTTCGTCCCGCTTATCATCTCTGCCATCATCTGTTCCGTCTGTATCGCATGCGGACTCGGAACCGGTAAGCCTGGAGAAGGTCTTACATTATGGGAATACTTAGGAAATCCGATGAAGGACCTTTTTGGAAAAACAGGACAGATGCTTGTCATCGGTCTGATGCTGTTCTGCACAGGAACTATGATCAAGCCGCATGATTTTGTCGAAGTATTCAAGAGAGGAATCTGGATCATCTTGGCAAGACTCATTCCTGCTTATGTCATCTCAGTTCTTGTCTTCATCTTCTGTCCGAATGGATTCTTAGGAATCGATCCTGTCACCTTCTGTGTCTGTGTCACCAGTGCCAACGCTGCACTCTATATGGGTATTATCCCTCCCTATGCTGACAATTCAGATCGTGCCACATTCCCGATTATGTTGATCCTTTCTATGCCGCTTCTTCCTTTCATTGTCATCTCCAGTCTTGGAACCTCCTCTGCTGATGCAGGACTGCTTGGAAAATTCATGCAGATCATCTCATTGCTCCTTCCTTTCATTCTCGGTTTCATCCTCGGAAATCTTGATCCGAAGATCAGAGAAGTATTCAAGGGCGGAAATACAATCATCCTTCCATTCTTAGGCTTCCAGTTCGGTTCTACTATCAACCTTGCCAAAACCTTTACTAGCGGTTCTGTCTGGATTGCAGCCATCGTATTGATTATCATCTACTGGGCAGTAACACTGATTATTCCTTACATTGTTGACCGCTTCGCTCTGAAAAGGCCTGGATACGCATCCGTCGCTTCCGCTTCCATCGCCGGTGTCTCCTTATCTATCCCTGCCATGTTTGCATCGTATTCATTCGGTGGAGTAGCCTATTCACAGGATATGATCTCCAACTCTGTACTTATCCTTGCTATCGTGCTTTTAGTCACAAACATCTTAGATCCTTTCTTTGCCAAATGGACTATGAACTACTACTTCAAGAGTCATCAACAGGAAAAGAAGAAGGATGCAGAGCGTGTATTCGGTGAAACTCATCCAGAGCTTCTTCTTGCTGTCTATGATGAAAACGGAAACTACAGAACACATCATCACAATCATGATGTCTACAAAAAAGTCTTCCATCTGAAATCGCATAAAGAAGACATTCCTTCAACTAACGATTCCAACGAAAAGAAATAGAGGTATACACATTATGAAAGAAAACAAATTATTCCAAGTCGGTACTCTTAACAGCTTAATGATGGGCGATTACCATGGCTCCGTCACTGTTAAAGACTTATTGAAAGAAGGCAATATCGGTATCGGAACCTATGACGGACTTGATGGAGAAGCCATCATCCTCAATGGTCATGCCTATGATGGAAGAGCCGATGGCAAAGTCTATGAGATGAATGATAAGGATACACTTCCTTTCTCTACCGTAAGTCACTTCGATGAATCTGTAGAAGAGAATGTTGTCTCCTTCTCTTCTATCGAAGAGTTCAAATCCAAGATGGAAGCCTATCTTCCGAGCCATAACTTCTTCTACATGATAAAGATGGAAGGAGTCTTCCATGTCCGTGTCCGTTCCTGCTTCAAACAGAAAGAACCATATGAACCTCTTTACAAGGTTGCATGTGATCAAAGAGAGTTCGAATACGAGAATCTCGATGGATATGTCATCGGAGTCTACTGCCCGAACTATGTGGAAGGCATGAACTTACCTGGATGGCACATCCATTTCCTAAGCAAGGACCTTTCCAAAGGCGGACATATCTTAAAGGTTGATGGAAACAACATCAAGTTCAAGATCAATCAGCTCAATGGATGGAACGTCTATCTTCCTCATACCGAAGGCTTCTCCAACTGGGATCTCACTGAAGATCTGAAAGAGAAGACAAAGGCTGTCGAAGGTTCTTCCAAGAAGTAAACAACTTATCAAAATATTGTTAAGTCTATTTCTTGAAATCTTTCGTTTGAAACTCATTAATTCAAAAACTGTTGGCTTGTGGGCCAACAGTTTTTCTTCATCTGTTTTACTTAATACTCAAGACAATATTTGCTCACGTCCTTTGAATATTCTTCAATTGTCTCATAATACTTAATTGAGTAAAGGACATCACAATTTTTCTTCGGCAACCACATATTAAATGTCACCTTTTTATCATCTTCCTGATATGTGAGCTCATATTTTGTCGCATCATAGCATTTGAATACCACACAATAATAACCATACTTATTTTTTATTCCGTCAACAGTTGTGGTATTTGTTGTACCCTTACCATCATGAGCATAACTTAATCCATATCGTACTTCTTCACTTTGTTTGCTTAAAAATGTCTCTTTTGTTTTATTCAGATATTCGACATTAAATTCATCCATCGAAAGAATTCTAGTGAACCTATCCCACATACTAAACGCATTAACGACAGTGCATGAAAACGTAGTAGGAAAGTCGGCATATATCATTTCAGTCGCTTTATGAATAATTACACCTTGCTCTGTCTCACCCTCTTTGGCAGTCAATGTAACTTTTGGTTCAGGAACAACATCCGATTTCTCCGTGTTTTCACTAGTTGTGGATTCAACTGGTTTAACCTGATTACACGAACATAACAGCATAACAGAAAGTAACACCATCATTTTTTTGTTCATACTAACATTCTCCTTTCATTCGTTTCTTGTTAGTTCAAACACCACTGCGTCTTAAAATTCGTATATTCCTGATATGAGCTAAAATAAAACGGTTTTAGCACATAGTCATTTGTAGAAGGAAGGAACACATGGGTGTCGACATCTTCATATAGCAATTTTGTCTGATACATCTCTTGCTTATCATAATTGTTATATCTTGTATGTACGTAATTGAAATAATATTGGGAAGCAGATAATATGCAATAATAGAGTGCGTAAACTCCATACGGATTCTCAACGCCATCTACATATTTCGAAACAGTAGTCATTTCACCGATTGATGTCGTGTATGATAATCCAAAACTCAACGATGCTGATACGTTTTTTGTAATTCCGCCACTTAGTTTGGCAAACCCTGCAAAATCGAAACCTGCCTCAACACCTTGTGACAAAGAAGTTGAAACAGAAGCACTACCTGAATAAGTCCATGACGAAACGTTTTCTTTTGACCATTCAACCGTTGTAGGGGTTTGAGGACTAGTAAGATCAACCACACAGCCAACTTGTGACAAAGGTATTGCCGTAGATGAATAGTCCTTCTCACAATAGACTTCGACACAATAATAATCTGCGACATTACTGAGTCCGGTTGATTCGTCAGGGACGATAATGCTTTGCCTATAAACTAGTGTAGCATTAGGATCCATGTCATGCTTCGCATAACTTCTCGTAACTCTGTAAGTACCCGAGGACAGAAGAAGAGCAGTAGTCAGAACCACGTTTTCAAAAGACATTTGATCTAACCTCCTTTTTATCTTTTGCCTTAAAGAATTCCGTTGGTACGATTATATTAACATTGCAAAATAGATATTTCAAGTGTCAATTACAACT
>CAVALL010000023.1:0-23531 GCA_963589675.1 Alistipes onderdonkii
CTTCCTGAAGCAGTCCTCGATGTCGTTCCTCCTTCCGGCGATCCTGGCGATCTCCTCTTCGGTGAAACGCTTATGACTCATATTGTGTCCTCCCTTTCCGGACAGGCGCGGGACAGAAAAACAGTCCTATCGTGAACATATGTCAGGAGTATTATCTCATACTGGCAATTCACGATAGGACTGTTTTTATTTCTGTCTCATCGTGTCCACTTTATAGGGGACATTTTAAGGTCGGTTACCCGATATATTCAAAGAAACAAAAAAATCCATAATCTCCTAGTTTTGTAGGAAAATTATGGATTTTATGTTTGTTTTTTACAAATTATTCGAGTTCAAGTTTGCCAGAGGCAACCAATCTTCCATCAAGTTTATCAAAGAGAAGGATGTTGTCACCTTCAGCATCGATCATGATCTTGCTGCCGACAGGATAGTCAACACCACCGAACACGACAGAAGTCAAAATGTAGTCATTGACCTTCAATTTGACAGTTGTCTCCATACCGGAAGGAAGAGCAGCATAGACTTCTGCTTCGATTCCTTTTCCAGAACATACTCTTAATGCCTCAGGACGGATACCAAGGAAGAATCTTCCTTTTTCTTCAACATCAGCACCATCAGCAGTGATGACATTCGGAAGGAATGTTGTATCAGCATTTCTCTTCTCAACATAGCCCTTCTGAGCAGATCTCTCTTCTTTCAGGTCATCTCTTTCCTTCTTCAGTCTGAGATATTCTTCGTTTTCTTTATCGAGTGAGAAATCAGCTTCATTCGGAATGAATGTTCCATTCAAGGCACCAGTGAGACCATTGATTTCAATGGTTCCATCCTTGTTGACGGCGTCAACAGGGATGAAGTTCATAGCCGGGTTACCGACGAAGTCGGCAACGAAGAGGTTGTTCGGTCTAGAATAGACAGTAAGCGGCGGATCATACTGCTGAATGACACCATTTCTGATAAGACAGATTCTAGTAGCGAGGGTCATAGCCTCTAACTGATCGTGAGTGACATAGACGAAGGTTGCACCAGTCTCTCTATGAAGTCTCTTCAATTCAGCTCTCATTTCAAGTCTCAGTTTTGCATCGAGGTTGGAAAGAGGTTCATCCATGAATAAGACCTTCGGTCCCGGAGCAAGTGTTCTTGCGATAGCGACTCTCTGCTGCTGACCACCGGAGAGTTCTGCCGGATAACGATCCATGAATTCTCCAATTTTTACAACGCGGGCAACATGTCTGAGCTTGAGATCCATCTCTTCCTTATCCAGTCTTCTCTTCTTGGAATATTCTGTTCCATCTTTGAGAAGGTTGAAAGTATTCTCATCGATTGTGAAACCTTTCTCCACGATCTTAGCCTTTTCAGCCTCAGCCTTGGCAAGATAATCAGAGCTTGCCTTCTCAACAGCTGCCTTTGCAGAAGCATCATCCATCTCATCCAATTTGAGACTCATGATTTCCTTAGCGGAGTACTGAGAGATAGTAAGTCCATCGATCAAGAAAAGCATTTCCTTGTCAGCATCTTTCTTTCCATCTTTGTTGATGCTGTTCTTGATGGCATCCTTGATGACATCAAGCTGAAGTACCTTCTTAGACATATCGACAAGTCTTTCATATTCACTAGCGTGAACAGGCATTTCCTGTTTCACGTTCTGAAGTCCGAAGAGAATGTTCTTATAGACAGTCATATGCGGCCAAAGCGCATAGTTCTGGAACAAGAAGCCGACATGTCTCTTATTGGCAGGGATGTTGATTCCCTTTTCGGAATCGAAGACAACTTCATCACCGATTGTGATTCTTCCCGATGTTGGTGTCTCAAGTCCAGCGATCATACGAAGGGTGGTTGTCTTACCACAGCCGGAAGGACCTAATAAGGTAATGAAAGCCTGATCTTCAATCTCCATATCAAGATGGTCGGCTCCATAGAAGTCATTCCATCTTTTCGTAACGTCTTCAAGTAATATCCTAGGCATACTGTTTATCCTCCGATACCTTTGTCTAAGCTAGCACCTGTAATGAGGTTGACCAGCCAGTTGATTAACAAAATTACAACGACAAGCAACAAGTTTGCAGCATTTTCGAGTCCGAAGACACCATCTGCGTGCCAGACGAACATTTCCTTTGTGAGGAGCATCTGGTTTCCGCCGATAAAGACGAACAAATCATATTCACGCATACAGGAGATGAAAGGAAGGAGGTATCCAGAGAGGAAACTTGCCTTCTGAATCGGGAAGATGACTCGAAGCATACGCTTCCACCAAGGAACATTCTGAATGACAGCGGATTCCTCGATTTCTCCAGAGAGCTGAAGCATAGCATTGGTAGCGGAACGGGAAGCAAACGGAATGTATTTGATTGAACCTAAGATGATAGCAAGGATCATCGGGGAGGTATAGAGGAAGGTGATTCCAATGCTAGAGAGGTTGGAAGCCATGACGAAGTAAACGGCAGAAAGAGTAATGGAAGGAAGGAGGTAAGGTAGGAAGGCGAGAGCGTTGACACCACTTGCAAGTTTTGACTTACGCTTTCTAGCAACTGCATAACCGATCAATAGACCAACTGTACCTGCAATCAAAGCGCAGACAACAGATAAGAGCAATGATCCTTTGATAGATGCCCAGAATTCAGAGTTGTGGAAGATACCATTGTAGCCGGCTGAACCGATATCATGGTTATTGCTGATCCAATATTTCAACGTGAATCCAGAGAAGTCACCAGTTCCCGGGTTCGGAAGGACGGATTCCAAGGCGAAGGAGACCATCGGACCGATGCAGAAGAAGACTGTGAGAATGCAAAGGACAGTAGCAACAACCCACTGACCGACTTTGCCGAGGTTGATCTTTGTGATCTGACCGGATTTTCCAGAGACGGTAGTGAAGGACTTTCTGCTTCCTGTAGACTTCTGGTTGATGTAAAGGACGATAAGTCCCATTGCAATCATGACAAGCGAGATGACATTACCGATACCATATTGCCATTCCGTCTTTGAATTCAGCAAGGTTTCCATCTGAGTCGCAAGAACCTTGTAGTTGACAGGGTTGCCTAATGTGACAGCGACAGAATAGGAAGAGATTGCACTAGAGAAGACAAGTAGAATTGTAGATAAGAGTGCAGGTTTCAGAATCGGAACCGTGACTCTAGTGAAGATCTTCCAACGAGGAATGTTAAGAATTGTAGCCGCCTCTTCCAAGTTGGCATCCATATTTCTCAAGATGCCACCGATAAGGATATAGGCAAACGGAGCATAGTGTAGACCTAAGACAAAGGCGATTGGGAAAGGTCCATAGCAGAACCATTCCGGAACAACCCAACCTGTCAAAGCCTGCATTTCACCGACATGTCCACCTCTACAACCAGTAGAAATAAAGAGGTTCTGCCAGAACAGAGCCAATGTCCATTGTGGCATAACATAAGGGAAAATAAAAATAGCGGAGATAAACTTCTTGAATCTCATATTCGTGCGGGTAATCAAATAGGCCACGCCACCGCCAAAGACAATAGAGAAGATACAAGCGATGACAGCAATCAATAAAGAGTGTCCCATCGGCTGCCAGAAATACGAGACCGCAAATTCACCTGCCAAAGTATTCTTCCAGTTATCGATGCCATATCCAAAGGTCATTGAAGTGATCGGGTCTGTGTTGGAGAAGGTAGACAAAATCAATGAGACCAAAGGAGTGATGGTAAGGACAAGAAGAATAAGTCCTAAAGTGACAAGAATCGTATTCGGCGGATAGGAAAAGAAAGTCTTGGTCTTATTCAGATTACGACGCAAGGAAGATGTAGATCCATTTGTAGCTGTTTGATCCATATCATTGATCCTTTCTTATAACAAGAGAATAGGCCGTATCCCCAAACGGAGTACGGCCTATGAAATTCCAAAATAGGTTAGAGATGTAGGGAAGGATTACTTCTTAGCAGCAGTCTGAGCAACGATGAACTTATTGACTGCATCATAGTTTTCGCCGATGTAGCTAGGCTCTTCGATGACAGCGTTTCCGCCAGTCTTGGAGATCCACCAATCACTCTTAGGATCGTTCATGACGGAGAAAACGTTAGCGGCATCATTGCTCTGAGTATAGGCATAAGCACCATTTTCATCCTTGGTCTCAGCAAGTGTACCATGGCCATACTTGGTTCTATCGATGTTGATAGAGGCCATAGAAGGATAGTCGCCAATATCAACAGCCCAACCCTTGTAACCATCAGCGGTTGTAGAAAGGATGTTGATCAAAGCACATGTCATATAAGGATGTGTAGCATTGGGCATAACCTGGAGATAATGCTTATACATGAAGCCACCAAAGCCCTTCATCTTCATGGTAGCACTGTTACCATCGGTATTGTCCTTACCAAGAGCAGGAGAAACAATCCACTTCTTGGAAACGGTGTCGGTTTCAGAAAGGTTCATCATCTTGGAATAAACGATCCAACCATAAGAACCAGTGGCAGAGTTGACAGCGAAAGCGTTGACAGCAGCACCATCATCCTTCTGGAAGATAGCGTTCTTGATGTAGCCAGCGATGAAAGCATAGGCATACTTCTTATCGCCATAGGACTTGAATTCATCAGCTTCCGGATTGACACCCTTAGCAGCCTTCTCATCATCAGTTAATGCATCCCAGGCATCCTTAAGCATGGTGTTGTATTCAGTCTTGGTGAGCATGATGAGCCAGTCACGATTGACGTTCTCATTGTTCGGATCCATGGTCTGGATGTGCTTTCCAGCATCGGTGAAATCCCAAACATTGTCCGGAATTGCCTGCTTGCCATCAGAATCATTGACTAACCAAGTTTTGAAGTTGTACTGAAGAGAGAAAGGATCCTTGTTAGTATCATCGCCTGTCCACTCCTTCGGAACATAGTTGACGAACTGGCTTCCGAACTTGGAGAGCTGATAACCATCCTGGACAAGAGCTCCGTCATAACCGGATGTTGCATTAGCCTTGATGTCGCCGACCAATTTGCTGTAAATGTGGCCATCATCCAAGACGTCCCATGTAAATTCATACTTCTTGTCATCAGCAAGTTCAGCATGCTTCTCAGCTAAAAGGCTTCTGAAATAAGTAGCAGCCTTCTTGGCTCTGGAAGAGCAGCCAACCCATCTGAAGTTCTTATCGGTAGAGTTGTAGAACTCATCAGCAGCTTTCTGAATAAGAGCATCACGATCAAGAGTCATAGCATCCTTGACAGCAGCTTCAACAACATCACGATTGGTCTTTCCGCAGGAAGTCATTGAGAATGTGGCTCCGGATAAGGCGAGAACAGACAACATAGAAACTAAAAATTTGTTTTTCATTTCGATTTCTCCTTTATATAGTTTCTTTACATAGAGGACAGAAGTCTCTCTACGTTGAATAATTATAGTTTTTAAGCGCTTTCAAGTCAATAAAAAGTATTTTTTAGGAAAAACGTGAAAAATAATAATGAAAATAAACGCTATGTTTTTATAAGAAAATATTCACTTTTTTGGTTTTTCTTTCTATTTTTCACATTATTCATCAATACAAAAAATTTACAGGAACTTTACATTCCTGTAAATTTAAATTTGGTTTTGAAAAATTATGATATCCGTTTCAGGACTTAGTAAATTCTGACTTGGTCCTCTTTTCTATAAAGAGACATAGTAGAGAAGTCTATATTAAATGAGATTGTAGTTCCGATTTTCTCATCCTTATTAATATAAGGGATGTAAATCAAGTCTTCTTCCCACTTAACTTTGATGTACTTAGCCTTTCCATAATCAAGTATATCTACGATTTCACCATGGAATGTTCCATTATCATCAATCTTGATAGCATCAATAGGAACAATGAAATCATACTCTTTCTTATGGCAGTCATATCCATCGACCAAAGCTGCTTTTCTGACTGCATCCATCATTGCAGGAACTTCTTTTGAATGGAATGAGAAGAAATATTCATTCTTCTTTCCCTTGATGATCTTTCCAGTCATCGTCAAAGTGTCAGAAACAGGCTGAATCACTGCTTTTCCATCCTGAATGAAAGTAAGCTTGGTAAAGTCAAGGTCATAAGAAGGTGCATTCTCACCATCTTTGAAATAGTAATGATATCCCTCATCATCAATTCTAAAGTAAGAAACACCATCTACCAACTTCCCTTCCTTCTTATCGAAGGTGAAGGTGTCACCTTTAACAAAAGCATCATTAGGAATCATGATAACAACATCAGACATCTTATCTAACATAGACAAAGAAGAAGGAAGTTTCACTCTGTTCTGGAACAAGACAAGTTCTCCTTGTTCCACCTTAGCCTTGATTTCATAACTGTCACGGACAGACGGAAGCAAAGACTCCTCCTTCTCATCGAAGAGATGAATCTTCTCGCCTTTGAACTGAACAGCAAGCATTTGACCAATCTGATAATTGTGATTACCGGTTGTCTTGATAGTGCAAGGATAGGTGGTGTCCTTTAAGACAATGTCACCATAGACTAAAGTCTCATCACCTAACTTCTCAACAACAGAAACTTTAAATGGTATGCCATCGGAAACAATATCGATATGTTCACTGCGAATACCAAGAGTGATTTCCTTATCACCATTCAAGTATGAGGCGGGAAGGGAATCCAATAAGGAATATGAAACACGGAAAGAGGCATCATTGATATGGATTTCAATCTCCTCACCATCTTTCTTTAATGTGACAGGGAAGAAGTTCATCTGTGGTGTTCCGATAAAACCTGCGACAAACTTATTCCTCGGATGATCATAGAGATTCATCGGAGTATCAATTTGCTGAATGAAGCCATCCTTCATGACAACAATACGGTCACCCATCGTCATAGCTTCTACCTGATCATGCGTGACATAGATGAATGTCTTCTTGACCTCTTGGTGAAGTTTGGTGATTTCTGTTCTCATCTGTCCTCTTAATTTAGCATCAAGATTCGATAACGGCTCATCCAAAAGGAATGCTTTCGGATCACGGACTAGTGCTCTTCCTAAGGCAACACGTTGTCTTTGACCACCAGACATCTCCTTTGGCTTTCTTGCCAAATAATCAGTGATTCCTAGAATGTGCGAACTGTTTTTGATCTTCTCATCGATTTCCGACTTTGTATAATGCCTTCTGATTTCAATTGGTCCAGGATTCTTCTCTGCTTCATCAATAAGCATTTCAAGACGTAAAACATCTTGTTCATCCTTCTTGACCTTGGCTAACATTAACTGTCTCTTCAGTCTCGATATCTTTTTCTTATCGATTCCAATGATTTCATTGCCATTCTTATCCTTTTTTGTATCAGTGATTTTCTGATTCTTCAGACCGAAGGCCATGTTTTCATAAATGGTCATATGAGGATATAAAGCGTAGTTCTGGAAGACAAAGGCGATATCTCTATCTTTTGGTTCCTCATAATTCATCAGCTTATCGCCGATGAAAAGATCACCGGCTGTGATTTCCTCTAAGCCCGCAATCATTCTTAATGTTGTAGATTTTCCGCATCCAGAAGGACCAACAAAGACGATGAATTCACCACCCCTGATGTCTAACGAGAAGTCACTGACTGCTTTTGCGCCATTGGGATAAACCTTATAGACGTGTGATAATTTCAAATCTGCCATTTTTCTATCCTCCTATCAATCATTACGAGAGAAGATTTCTATTAGCTTCGACTTATCGGCTTTGTATTCTCTGCCTTCTGAGAGTAATCCATTCACTTCCTGTTGTACATCGCTGAGCTGCGTCAGACAATATCCACAGAAGAATCCGGAATCAAAGATAGCATCAACGAGTCCTTTCAGACGAGAGATGAATTCCTCTTCTCCTTTCGCAGCCTTGCCATATCCCCAGCCGACATTCTTATCCTTTTCAAAGGCGATTCCGCCGAATTCACTAAGGAGCACTGGCTTATCGCTATTATCATATCCTGGTATTGTGTATTCTCTGCCATTTGGATGAGCGATAACTTCACGGGAATAGAACTCTTTATGATTATCCGTTTCCTTCTTTCCGTACTCTTTCATCAGTGCCTGATAAGTGGAACCATAATTGTGCAAGGTAAGTAAGTCACTATCGGTATGTTCCCATCCATCATTTGATATGACGAAACGATTCTTTTCCATGCACTTCGTAAGATGATAAAGTCCTTCCATTCCTTCCTGCATTCCTTTGTCTTCCTTAACAGAGCGTAGTCCCCAGGATTCATTGAATACGACAAGAGCAGCGATGGATGGATGATTGTGATGTTCTTGAAGAACATCTAACCACTCCTTTGTAAGATTAGAGATTGTCTTTTCCCTATATTCATAGGCTGATGGTAATTCCTGCCATAAATAGTAGCCTAAGATATCAGCGTAATAATAAAACAATGATGATTCTATCTTCTCATGTTTTCTGCATCCGTTTAAACCGATGTCCTTCATCATTGTTATATCGGTTATCATCTCATCTTCAGTCAAAGTGAGTCCACCATTCTTGCTATAACCTTGATCAAGAATCAGTTTCATGAATCTTCTATCCCCATTGCTATAGATTGATTTTCCACTCGCCTTCCAATCACATACACCGAAATAAGATAAGACTTCATCAATCTTTTCTCCGTTATGATAGAGTCGAAACACAACATCATAAAGATTCGGATAAGAGGCATCCCATCCATGAACCTTCATCGTATCGGTATCATCGGTGATGTCATAGGTAACAGAGAAGATATTGCGGCAAGCTTCCTCTCTTGATTTCACGATCTTTTTTCCATGATAAGAGATCTCTGTCTCAATCTCTAATCCTTCCATATAATGGGAAAGTTCAAATTCAATTCTGATATTTCTTTCAGAATAGGAAGGATCCATACGACAAGAAGAAAGATAAGATTCCTTCACTTCTTCTAAATAAACATCTTTATAGATACCAGTTGTCTCACGATAGAAACATTCATAATTATGATCCTGCCATCTCTGTTTTCCACGGCTATGAAGGCAAGAATAATCATCCTGTACTCGGATGACTAAATGATTTTCGCCATCCTCTATACCATCCTTCAGTTCAACAGTAAAACCACTATAACCACCTTCATGAGTCTTGATCATCTTTCCGTTAAGATAGACTTCGGCGAAATAATCCACACCATCAAAATGAAGAAGATATGCCTTTCCCTTTACCAAGTTCAATACACGGTGATACCAGACAATCTGATGAATTCCATCATCATTCACTTTGGATGAGGGATATTCGAAAGAGTAAGGGACAACGATTGTCATACTCTTTTTTGGAAATGCAGTAGAATAGTTTTCTTTTCTTCCAATATCCTTATCGTCAAAGATGAAATCCCATTCCCCGTTCAATGAAACGAATTGTTCACGTAAGAACTGAGGATTCGGATGATTCTTTCTATAAGATTTTGTGTGAGTGATCATAATCGATGTTCTCCTTTTTCAGATACTCTTCTTTTGTCATATGGAAATGCTTTTTGAACCAACGGTAGAAATACTCTTCACTTGCAAAGCCGATCTTCTTGATGATTTCTTTGGTGCTATCACCATCTCTTAACAGATCCTCTACCCTGCTGACTCTTGCTTTTGTCAAGTCTTTGATCGGAGTGGTCCCGAAGTAATTCTTGTAAAGCTCATTGAATCGGGGAAGGGAGAAACCTAATCGGTTAGCTAAATCAGATACTGAGAAATGATCTGGTGTCTGATACATCTCAAGACGGATCTGTTCAAACTTGCCTTTGATCTCATCTGCATACTTTTCCGAGTAACGGCTATTTCTGTGATGCAGTTTTCTGCTCATTGTCAGAAAGAGATCAATCATCAATGCATCCTCTTTGTACTCAACTCCGATCTCATCGCTCTTCTTCTCTTCTTGAATCTCTTTAATCTTTTCTGAGATCCAAAGAGAGCATTTGGGATTGAAAGGAGTATTCAATGGAAAATGAATATCTGAGAAGAATTCAGAAGCGTTACAATTGAAGTCAATGTAATCATGATTAAGACGATTCACCTTCACATAGAACAACTGTTTCACATTCGGTGTATATAGGATACAGGTTCCAGGATCAGCGATGATCTTCTCTCCATTGATTTCAATCGTCACAGAAGAGGAGAAATGAAAGAAAATATAACGATAAGAGCCCTCTGGTCTATCGATACTGAAGGGGGCGTTTTCTAAAGCACTCGGTACAACATATTCGATCTTGAATATCATGTTTTCTCTCTTTCCGCTTTGATTATATCTTTTGCCAAAGCTAATTATGTGTCACACTTTTTCATAAAAATATTGAAATAATACTACAAAAATAATTTTAGGTCATATCTATTTTTTCGGTAATTTCGATACATTTTCAGTATAGCACAGGTGTAAGCGATTACAAAGTTATTAAAAAAAGTCATACAAGATTGCATATAAGATATTGTGTATGGGACCGGTTCAACATAAAATCAAATCAAACACACAGGAGGTGTCTTATGTTCAAAAAATCTAAATCGATCATTTTATCCCTTTCCTTGCTTTCATTATTAGTAGGATGTGGTTCTACAACTGCTAGCGATGATGAGGAAAATAACGGTTCTGGAGCATCCGGAACCACCACAATTTCTTTCTTCGGTTGGGGCAGTGCACAGGAGCAGTCCAACTTCCAGGCACTCATCGATCAGTTCATGGTTGACAACCCTGACATCAAGGTCGCCTATTCCGCAACCGATTCCGGAAGCTATATGACGACATTGAAGAATAAAGGAAACAGTCTTCCTGACGTTTTCTATATGCCGGACTATGAATTCCTTCAGTGGGTTGATAGTGGAAAGCTTCTTGATATCTCCTCTTATGTCACTGATCAGGAAATCAGTTCCACATGGGATTTATCCACTTCCATGTATCGCTATGACAAGGATACCTATACTCTTGGAACCGGTGCACTTTATGGACTTCCTAAGGATTTAGGTCCTTATCCGCTTGTCTACAACAAGACTTTGCTTACTAACATCATCAAGGAAAAGAACCTTGATCTTTCCTTGCCGGATAAAGAGAATCCGATGACCTTCACACAGTTCAGAGAATATCTCAAGGCAATCACCGGCAATTACAACAATAAACATGTCTATGGTATCGGATACTATGAGCTGATGGCCGCTGTCTATTCCAACAATGCAGATTACTTTGATTCCACAAGAACAAAGGAAACCATCTCCAGTCAGAACTTCATCGATGCCGTTCAGTTTGTCGCTGATCTTTCCGTAAAAGACAAAACAGCACCGACTGCCAACGAGCAGAGCTCACAGAACTCCTTCCAGAGATTCCTCAATCAGGGATGCGTCTTCACATTCATGGGTCCATGGGACTGCAAGCAGTTTTGGGAAGATATCCAATTCGATTTCGATATTGTTCCTGTCCCAGTCGGAGAAGCAGAAGGAAGCAAATCCACAGCCTGGGTCGGCTCAGTCGCATATTGCGTTTCCAGTAAGACCAAGAAGAAAGAGGCTGCTATCCGCTTAGCAAAATATCTTGCCCTTTCTGAAAAATCAAATCAGATGAACTATCAGCTCGGACAAGCCATCCCTAACATCAAATCGATGGCAGAAGGTGACTACATCAATGGTGTCGGACTTACCGATAGACAGCTCCTTCCTGAAAACAGAAAGCTCTTTGTCGACATCGTCAAAGGAACGGATAAAGTCCAAGGACATAACAGAGTCAAATACTATGCCTATGACAATACCTTCCTCGATGACCTAGAAGACAATCTCTCTGATGTCTATCAGGGAAATCAGACCGCCGAAGCTTTCTTAAAGGGATACGCATCAAAATATCAAAAAGGTTTAGACGAATCAAACGAGAACATGAACTAATATGACTAGGATTCAATACAGAAAAAATGATCTAGGAAAGAAAGAGAGAAGAGTAGCCCATCTCTTTGTCCTTATCCCATTCATCGGATTCACACTCTTCACTGTCTTTTCCATGATCATGAGTATCTACTACTCATTCACCGATTTCAACCCTGTCAAAGAGCAGACAAAGTGGGTCTGGTTTCAAAATTACCAGAAGCTTTTAACGGATGAAAATTTCGGCTCTGCTTGTCTAAACACATTGATATTCTTAGTTACCATCCCGATTGGTATGTTCATAGGTTTGCTCTTGGCAACCTACCTGAAGAAGATTTCTCATGGATCTAAATTCTTAAGACTGGTCTACTATCTACCAGCTGTCAGTTCTGCTGTTGCCATCAACATCATCTTCCGCTATCTTTTCGATATGGAGCACGGCCTTATCAATACAATCTTAGGTCAGAAGATTCCGTGGCTCGGTGTTTCAAATCCTTGGCTTATTCGAATCGCAATCATCATCAAAAATATCTGGAGTGCAATCGGTGGAACGATGCTCCTCTATTTAGCCGGATTGAATTCTATTCCGGACAGTTACTACGAAGCAGCTAAGATCGATGGCGCAAGCGAATTCAAGCAGTTCTTCAAAATCACAGTTCCCTTGATTCATCCGACTTCCTTCTATCTCCTTATCACTGGAATCATCGGTGGACTTCAGTCCTATACAGACGCCCAGGTCTTCGCACAGGGTAATAAAGGTGCGAGAACTGTCGTCTATTACATCTGGCAATATGGTATCGACAAGTCCAAATACGGACTTGCTTCCGCTGCTAGTACTCTTCTTGCCATTGTCATCATGACAATCACCTTCATCCAATTCAAGAAGACGAAGATGTTTGATATCGATTAGGAGGCTTTATGGAAAACAGATCACTTACTCTTACAAAAGTCACCTATTCAAGAAAACACAAGAAAGTCAATATTGGATTCATCATCGCTACTATCATTGTCCTATTCGGTGCCGTCACAATGCTCTTTCCGTATATCTGGATGGTCTTGACTTCCTTTAAGAGCAATGCAGAAGCCTGGTCGGATCCTCCGGTATTTTTCCCGAGCAAATGGCTTATCGATGCCTATAGCGACATCATCATCGATCCGAATTTCTATATGTCTGTCGTCTACACCCTCATCTTGGAAGTCTCTGTCATCTTAATCGGAACCTTCATATCCACATTAGCCGCCTTTGCTTTCAGCAAATTGAAGATGAGATTCAGAAAGACTCTTCTTCTTGTTCTTATGTCCTCTATGATGGTCCCTTATGCAGCTGTCATGCTTCCTCAATACAGAGTCTTCCGTGACTTAGGAATGGTTGAGACACTTTGGCCATTGATCCTTCCTGGCCTATTCGGAAATGTTTCTATGATTTTCTTCCTTTTCACCTATATGAAGCAAGGTATACCGAATGCCTTGATCGAACAGGCAAAGATCGATGGTTCCTCCTACATTCAGATGTTCTTCAAACTCGCTCTTCCTCTCAGTAAACCAGCTATCGCTGCCCAGGCTATCTTCTGGTTTGTCGGTATCTGGAACGACTTCTTCGGTCCATCCATCTACCTGACTGGGGATGTCAAAACACTGCAGGTCTATCTTAATTCGTTGATTGACTCCACTAAGAGCGGTGTCGATCTTCCTGTCATGATGGCAGGATCCGTTCTAGCCTCTCTTCCGATGATCATCATATTCTTCTGTTTCCAGAATTTCTTTATCAATTCGATTGCATTATCCGGCATGAAGGAGTAAACATGAAAACTAGCGTTACCATTAAAACCAAAGACAACAAGCATTACAACATCGGCGACCCCTTTATCTTGCGTTTTAATGGTGTCTATTACCTTTACCCATCCGCTGAATGTGATGAAGCAGGTATCCGTTGCTTTACAAGCAAAGATCTACAAGTCTTTGAGGAATACGGATATGTTGCAGAAGACGTAAGATTACTCAATGCCTATGCACCCGAAGTCATCTATCATGATGGATATTTCCTCATGTGCACTTCTCCAGGTGGCAATGGCCATTACTTCTTGAAATCTTCTTCCCCTCTTGGTCCATTTGAAATCCTCAGTGGGAATTTAAAACAGATGATTGACGGAACTTTCATTCATGACGAAGAATTCAATCTTTACTTTGCAAGAGCAGATCATAACGGAATTGCACTCTTAAGATACGAAGACAATAAATTCAAAGCACACCATAATATGCTTCCTCAAATTTCAAAAGCATGGACAGAAGGTCCTACTATCTTTTATGAAGATGATTACTATCGTGCAACCTATTGCGGTAACTATGTCTGGAGCAGAAACTATCGAATCAAGTCCGCTTCATCAAAGAATCTGACGAACGGATATAAAGTAGATGACAATCCCCTTCTCCTATCGACAGAAAACGGCTTCCATTCATTAGGTCATAATAGTGTCACAAGATCACCTGATTTAACAAAGAGGGTCATCGCATATCATGGAAGAATAAAGGATGATTTTTCTAGATACCTCTTTCTTGACACTCTTCAGTTCAATGGAAAAAGAACTACAGTACTATTCAATGATTCCTATTCCTCTCCAAATTTCGAACATCGTTACGATTTCAAGCCATTAGAAGAGGATGTTGATCTGATAAGCGGTTTTAAGGATATGATTATCGAAATCACTTTTCGTGGAAATATTTCCATTAGATTAGAAAGTGAAAACTATCAGTTCAAAAATATTCTTAAATTCTGTGATGGACGCCTTCAAGAAGAATTGATCACCTCACACTCAGACAAAACAACAATTAAGAGTCATGATCTTCATGTGGACACAGATCAGATCCATACCATTCTTCTCAACAAAAGGACCGTTGTCGGTGGTCACGAGGCTAATATGGAGATACGTATCGATGAGGTTCCAGTCATTCCGTTCATACCCCTTGTCGAGCCTTTGTCTTTCATTCTCGAAAAAGGCAGTATTGTCGATTATGTCGCTGCTTCTTTTATAGAGAATAACTCATCATTCTCCATACCCAACATCATCGAAGCAACCTCACTAGCGAAGAAACGCAAAGATTCATTCAATCTGAAGAGGTCATCTGAAAGAGATGAGAATTATTCACAATACATAGCTAATAATCCATCTAAAGAGGATTACTCTGCAAAAGAGTCAAAAACAGCAATCAAGGTCCATGGTGATAAAGGTCTCTATCAGTTGTATGCAACCTGCACTACCTCTTCAGTCTGCAAACTATCCATATCTACAAACCAGGAAAAGAAGGAAGTGTCAATTCAGCCTTGTGACAGTGATTACAGCGAAAGATTCTTACACCTTTGCGATATTCAATTTGATGAAGATGATGAATTATTCATTGAGGTTCTAGAAGGAGAATTCTCTTTCTACCGAATCGAAATCTCAAAGCCTATATCTGTTCCAATCACTTTAGAAGAGAATTACTCCTTCTATCCTAGAAAAGAAAATGATGAAATTCATTTCACTATTCATCATTTCGAAGAAGATTCTCTCTTCGGAATGTTAGTAGAGGCAAAAGGCTACTGTTCTCATTCTAGCGTACATCATCCAAAATGCTGTGGTTATCTGATCGGAATGAGGAACGATCTTCTTGTCGTAGAGCATCTCCAATATGAAACGGAAAGGATCTACGATGTTCCGGTAAGTATCAGGGAAGGAGAAGAACACACTCTCTCCTATACAAAAAAAGATGACCATCTAATCGTCTATTTCGACTCAAAAGAGATGATATCCATCTATCTTCCCTTCGAAGAAAAGGAAGGATGTAACGGAAGATACATCTCTTCTCATAGTGACGTAACAATTAAGTGAGGTAACAATATGACAAAAAAGAAAATCTGGTTACTATCTCTCCTCCCACTTATCGTTTCCTGTTCTGGAAAGACAAGTGAAGACAAGAATTCCACTAAGAAAGAGGAAGGAGGAGAAATTGTCGACTACAGCAGAGACAAGACTCCTTCCGGTGATGCTTTTGATTTTGACGGAAACTACACTCCTCCGGAACTGAATATCGATGGTGTGGATGATGATGAACAATATAAGAACGCATCTCCAGAACTCACATTCGGTTCTAGAAATCAGGCCAAAGTAAAACTTTATCGTGGTAATGAAGCTTTGTTCTGCTTCTTCAAGGTGAGTGATGAAGACTTGGAGACCGTTGGAAACAACAACGGTGATGATGTCACCAAAGGAGACTCCGTCGAGATCTACTTCGACTTCAAGAATGATGGCGCTTCTAAGCCTCAGTCCGATGACATCCAGATCAATATCGGTGCACACGGAAAGACAAGAATCTTTGTCGGTTCCTCAGGAAGCTGGGGAAACTGGAACGGTCTTCTCGATTATGAAGTCAAGTTAGATGGCACCCTCAATAACGATAAGGATGTCGATAACGGATACCAGATTGAATTGATGATTCCGTATTCTCAGGTCGGCATCGACAAGGATTCAACCTTCGGTGTCGCCTTAGGATGTGTTGCAAGAGGAAGAGACTCCACTCACGACACACTCCCTTATACATGGGGAGGACTCACCTACGAAGGAAACTTCATCGATCCTCAGAATCCATCTCTTTACGTCACCTATAAAGGAAACAAATTCTATAGTCATGATGCTGTTCCAGTCGATAATGTTCAGATCTATGGAACACTTAAGGATCAGGCCGGTGTCATTCTTCCTAACACAACATTCAAGATCAATGATACCGAAGTGACAACGGATGAAAACGGAAAGTACTCCTTAGCTGATGTCGACAGCGAAAATGAAATCATCATCGCTGTTGAAAAAGCAGGATATGAAAGCTATACAGAAACCATTACCACTTCCGAAATCCGTTCCGCCAAAAATGGAAAATTAGAAAAGAATCTCGTGCTCTTCGATAATTCCAAAACAGTGGAAGTTACCTTAAAGGGAACGATCAAGAACCCAAGCCGTGGAGCAGTCTCTTCTGCTAATATAACAATCAACGATTCTACTACTCAGTCCTTAGATGATGGCTCCTTCTCTATTAAGACAGTGTTAAAGAGAGATATGAATCTAGTTGTCACAAAAGATGGATTCAAAGATAGCACAACAGAATTAGATATCTTAGATCTCATTTCAAAAGACACAGTCGATTTGAATGATGTCGCTCTCTATTCCTATCCGAGCCATGTAAGCTTTGGTGGCTCAAGAGGCATTGCAAAAGTAGAAGCAGATGTCTATCGTGGATTCGATGGCATCCATTTCGATTTCACCTCTAGTCAGAATATGGCAAACGGAGATCATGTCGAGCTCTTCTTAGATACCAAGACAAGCTTCCATGGAAGAGATACGACAGACTATAGAATCGACTTCAAATCCGATAACGGAATTGCCATTGTCAATTTCGGTGATGGTTCAAACAATATTGTCTCTACTTCTGGAATTAAGAACAACACCTATCTAGAAAAGACTACCTACCATATGGATACGATGATTCCTTACTCCTTCCTCTCTATCGATAGCAATGAAATCATCGGATTCAGCTTAGGTGTCTGGTCTCAGTCATTGAATGACTGGGATGGATTCAATTATGAAGGAAATGGATTTGCTCCTTATGTCGCTCCTGAATACAGTGACCAGTATCTTAGATTAGATATGGACAACAACCTCTATCGTGCCTCTAGCAATGAAGTCAGTGCCTGCAAAGTAACTGGTGTCGTTATCGACAGCTCCTCTGCTCCTCTCTCCTCTGCTACAGTCAACAATAGCAAGGTCAATAGCGATGGAAGCTTCTCTCTTGTCTTACTTAAGGCTGCCACTACGATAACCATTAAATGTGCTGGATACAGTGATAAAACGATAACACTCAGCGAAGATGATTTATCCGGAGCATCGTATTCACTTGGTAATATCATCCTCTCTAAATCCGTTGTCAAAGTAGAAGGAACTGTCAAAGACGAAAGTGGAAACCTCTTATCTGGTGTCTCTGTCTCTATCCAACCGGAAGATAAGACAACAACGACAGATACAAATGGTGCCTACTCCTTTGATGAAATATCTACTGGAAGCAACATCACACTCACCTTCACTAAAGAAGGATATGAAACAGTCACCAAGAAGGTATCTACACTTGTCTTGAAGCAGAAAGCAGAAAAAGGAGAAAGCTACTCCTATGATGCTGTGATGAAAAAAGCATAAAGAGGAACGAAACATATGAACACAAACAAACGAAATCTGATTCTATCCTTCCTCACCCTTTCCCTTCTCTGCTCTTGCGGTGGGAATAATAACAGTGAGAAGGAAAGCAATTCAGCAGACGATAAGAAAGAGACTCATGAACTTCTCAAAGAAAGAGAGACTTATGACAACAAATTCGGTGAAGACAGAATCCCTGGTCAATGGGCTAACTATGGTGTCGGCGATCCATTCGTCATGCGCTACAACGGAAAATACTATCTCTATGCCTCAACAAAGGATACCGAAGTCGGTATCCGTGGCTGGGTCAGCAACGACATGATGAATTGGACACAGATGACAGGAGAAGGCTTAGAAAAGGGATATGTCAGCATGGAAAGCTGCACAGAGACTGCTTATGCTCCGGAAGTCATCTACTACAACGGATACTTCTATCTCTGTGAATCACAGGCTGGAACCGGCCACTATCTCCTCCGTTCCGAAAAACCGGAAGGGCCATTTAAGGCAATCACTGGAAACTTCGGTGAAAGCATCGACGGCTCCTTCTTCCTCGACGATGATGAACAGCTCTATTTCCTTAGAGCATCTAGCAATGGTATTCGACTTGTCAAATTCAATAATGACATGACATTAGGTTCTTCCAAGACGTTGGATAACACGCAGATCGGTTCCTGGACAGAAGGCCCTTATCTCATAAAGAAAGATGGAACCTATTTCCTCACTTATACCGGAAATGCCGTCACGAGTGAAGGATATCGTATCGGATATTCCTATGCGACCGGTGAACTCTTCTCCCGTTCTGCATTCCAGCAGGGTGAAACCATCATCCTCAATACCAGCGATGAATTCAAAGGTCTTGGCCATTCTTCTACAGTCTTAGGTCCAAACTTGGATTCCTACTATATTGCCTATCACAACTTGAATTCCTCTGGCGGTCCTAACCGTTCCTTCAATCTTTCTAGACTCACCTTCTCAGGAACGACAATGCAGGCCGTTCATCCTCAGTTACATGGATCCTATGTACCAGAGAGTCCTGACTTTGAAACGGAAGATAAGACAGGATTCACTGAGATCAGCAACTATCTCCTCACAGATAAAGAAACAAGTTCTACTTTCTCAGCTGAGTATAACTTCCAAGGGAAAGACACAGTATTAGTCTTCTCCTATCAGGATGACTGCCATTATGAGATCTCATTCAAAGATAACAGCATCGTTCTATCGGAAAACAAAGGCGGAACAACAAAAGTACTACAAGAGAGTGAACTGAAGAAGACTTACGACTTCAGTAAACTCCACACCGTCCGTATTGCAAACAGCGCAGATAAATTCTCCCTCTATTTCGATGGTATGCAGAAGATCACTTTAGAGAATGGATTTGAGAAAGGAAAAGTCGGTTATCAGAAGAATGACAATTCCACAATTCACTATACTTCCTTCTCCCATCAGGCAAATGGTTCAAGTGACAAGAGCGAAATCAATCAGGAATCCTTCCTAGCCGCTAACTATCTCTATTCTTCTGATACTGGTGTCAACATCAAGAAACAAGAAGAAAAAGAAAATACAACATTCAACGGAAAAGAGAATAGCTATGATGTCGAACTGAAGAAGAACAGTTATGTCACTTATCCGATCGTTGTCGATAAGGATGGATATTACGCCTTTGATCTCACCTATGATAATGAGAACCTATCCAAAGAAGTACTCTTCCAGATCGATGACGGAACGATATATCGCAGTCATTTCGCATCTGACAGTGATGAACTCAGTCAGTATCAGAAGACTCAGGTCATCGAAATGGATGTCACAAAAGGTGTCCACAATCTTACGATCTATAGTGGAAATGATGATATCAGTTTCCACAAAGGAGACTTCTATCTCTCTAGCAAGACCTCTCCTGCTTTCGAAGCAGACTTGAAAGAATACGTCATGAAAGGTGCCACCTACAAGACAACCTGGAAGTTGAAAGAGGACGGGCATTACGCGTTGAGCGGAAGCAGAAACTTAGTCTATTTCGGAGATGATACGTTAAGTGACTATACCGCCGAATGCAATATTGAACTTGTCGGTGAAACTCAGGCTAATACAGTCGGACTCTTATTAAGAGGAAACAATCCAGCCTTTGCCTCCAATGACGATGTCAACTCCATTCAAGGCTATTATGTCGGATTCAACAATTCTAAATTCTTCATCAGCAAATGCGACTACAACAACTCCTTCACCGATATTGCAGCGGATGCTATCTCTATCTCCTCTTCTGTCTCCTACCATCTGAAAGCTACCATCAAAGGAAACAAGATCGACTTAACCTTATCCGATGGCAAGAGTGAACACACACTTACCTACTTTGATTCCATCGGTTTCACTCACGGATACTTCGGTCTCTACACCAATGGTGCAAGCTGTATCTACAGAAATTTAAAGATATCATAAGGATTCAATAAAAGGAGGAAAACAACTTATGAAAAAGAAGACAAAGTTAGCAATTACATTCCTCTCCGCCATCACCTTATTCAGCTGTGGTAACACTACAACTGATTCAACAGATCCGAGCACTCAGAAACAGACTGAGAGCGCAAAAGGGACAGACACTGGTAAAGTCTCCACATCTGACACATCAAAAGAATCACCTATCTCTACTGACAAGAAGGAGACTGAAGGCACAAGTAGCGCATCAGAAAGTTCTGCTCCTGTCATCAAAGAGATCACCGTCACCGGTGTTGTCTCTCACTTCGTAAACGGAACGATCGAAGGTGCAACCGTCTCAATCGATGATAAAGAATGCCTCACTTCCAGTGATGGCTCCTTCTCAATTGAAAAGGTGACTGTCTCTGATTCCATGCTTCTTAAGATCGAAAAAGAAGGATATTGTGACAAATATGTCGCTCTTCCTGATGAAATCACAGAAATAGTCAATTTAGGAACAATCGAATTAGCAAAGTCCTATGTTGCCTTTGGTAAACTCACAAGCAAGACTTGGACAAATTATGAAGCATTCAACTTCAGCACGACACGTGATAAAGATAATCTCTACATTCAGGCTTCTTCAGATAATGGTGTCTTCTTCTCCGATGGTCGTAACTCGAAATTAGAAGCCTACATCTCCGTTGGTGAAGTCGCCAGTGAAAGAGATCAGAATGTCTATCAGGTTGTCTTAAACTCTGCAAAAGAACTCTACTACAAGAATTATGGCGATAAGACCATCACTGATGTTCCATCCTATGAAGAAGACCATAGTGATGAATCCACATCCATCGAATTCACAATCCCATTCAGCATGTTAGGAATCACTGCTAATGATATCTTAGGACTCAGCTTAGGACTTTGGAGTGAAACAGATTCCGATTGGGCACCGATGGAAGACCTCACAAAAGGAAACATCCACGCTGTTGAGACTCCTTCTTCCTATGTCCGCGCTGATAAAGATAATCTCATCTTCCTCAATACGAAGAACGAGTACTATGTCGCACCAACCTATGACAAGGATACTTTGACAAAAGGATATCCATTCCAAACAGCAACACCTGAATACACCAATAAGAGTGATGTCGCCGATGATATCTATATGAAGTGCACAAAGACAGACACTGGATTTGACTTCAGTTTCCTCTTATTCGGAAAGATGGAAGGAAATGAGCATCTCAAACTCATCTTCCACACCGACGATAACAACAAGACAGGTTGGGTAACATGTGAGAGTGATCTCTTCGTCCAGCTCGATACCACAAAAGCAAGAAAGAGAACAGGTCTTACTGACTTCTGGGGCTACAACACATTCACAAATAATGATACAGAAGCAGCAACAAATCATGCTCCCACTTACCGTGAAGATGAATCCGGATACTATGCACTAGACTGGTCTATTGACTTTACTGAAATTCCAAACTACTCCACATCTGGAAAAGTATCTCTCTACTGTATGGAGTTTGATGGCGGAGACATCTATGACGCGAAACTTCCTGAGAATGGCATGAGAGTCAACAACAAGGCTTTAGGCGATCCTGCAAATCAGGGCTGCTACTACATCATTCAGGAAAAGGTTCATGATATGGATACCACTGGTTATCCGTATGAAATCTCTAGAAACAATAGTAACATCTTCATGAAGACTGAGAGAAATGATGAAGGCGTCCTTCTTTCCTTCATCAGCGATAGTTCCGGATTTGGAGATAATGACTTCCTCCGCTTCATCGTCCATTCTGGAACAAATACTACTGGTGGATGGGCACTCAATGCAACCGATGTTACATTCATCATCAAGAACAACAGTGCCAAACTCACTACTGGAAAAACGGATTTCTGGGCTAATGAGAAGGATACCAATCCATTCGGTGCTGATAATGAGACACTCAATGAGCCTGTTTACACAAAGACTGAAAAATACTGGACACTGACTTTCCAGATTGATGGTTCTGAAACCGGAGTCGAAGACTATACTTCCACCACTGCCTTAAAGGGTATGGCTTGGGAGTTCAAGAATGGTGGAATCGTCAACGGCAACACCCATTACAACAATAATGTTGCAGTCGGCGACACTGCTATGCAGTCGAATTATTTCACAATTTAAGGAAATGAAAGTATAATCAATGAGCCGAAAGGCTCATTGATTATTCCTATTATGAACACACAGAAACAAACCTCATCTATGATCGGTAGACGATTATTGGCAAATCTTGTCGATATCCTGCTTTTG
Source organism: Alistipes onderdonkii (assembly GCA_963589675.1). Classification (GTDB taxonomy): domain Bacteria; phylum Bacillota_I; class Bacilli_A; order RFN20; family CAG-288; genus Enterosoma. The sequence continues at coordinate 22,674 of CAVALL010000023.1, forward strand.
CTTATCTTGTTTTTCTTCTTCTATTTTGTCTTGTTCAAGCCTGTCATGAATAACATCTACAACATATCTTCTCATAAAGATAATTACACACAATGTATGAATAACTACAATTCAATAAGAGAAGAATATGGAATCATATCCTTCGATTCCTCTTCCAATATCATCTATAATACTGTTACAGATGATATCAAGAACTCATTCCTAAATGATAGCAGAGTTATCGATCTGACGAAAACAATTCAGAATGAAGCTATGTATGTCTTCAAATATACGATGCTAGGATGTCTATATGCTCTATTATGTTCTTCCTTTATCGCCTTCATACTTCTTCCTATCTGTCTAAGAACAAAGACATTAGGAAGACTCTGCATGAAGCTTACATTGATCAAAGGAAAAGAAAAGAAGACACTACCTATCTACTTCGTATTTTTAAGAGGTGTCGTCTATATTGTCATTGATGTAATGCTTGGTATCTTATCTTTAGGAATCATTCCTCTCATTGATCTACTTGTTGCAATACTAAGCAAAGAAAACCGTTCCATTGTAGACCGATTATCTAATTGTCGAGTAGTAGAAGGTTCTATTCCAATTGAAGTAAACGAATCCATTCAAGACTGACTAACACTTAAAGGAGTCGATAAAGCATTCGACTCCTTTTTGAATGTTTTCATTGTTTCTTCGATATAGGCATGCTCTGATCTGTTTTCTGCCATCGAACGTGTAATAATTACATGTGATATAGAGTGACATATAGAGTGACATATAGAGTGACATATAGAGTGACATATAGAGTGACATATAGAGTGACATATAGAGTGACATATAGAGTGACATATAGAGTGACATATAGAGTGACAT
>CAVALL010000024.1:0-22304 GCA_963589675.1 Alistipes onderdonkii
GATTATGGCTTATCAAGTAATCTTCAATGATTGTTGTCTTTCCAATCTGTCTTGCACCATCAATCAACAGTCCGGTTTTGCCGTTTTGAAACCAATTATCGATAAGAGTAGTTATTTTTCGTTCTAACATTTCTTTATTACCTGGTTCTAATATAGCACAGGATTTGCATTTTTCCAACCTATATACAGCCCAAACTTGCATTTTTCCAACCAGTTTTGAGCCTAAACTTGCATTTTTCCAACTTTTCGGACGGATTGAATTTGAAAACGGCCATTAAAAATCCGATGATGTAAGCGATTTAAAATGCTGCTTTTGATAAAAAACATTTGTTATGATAGCAAAAAGCGATTATCATTATCTCAGTAAGGAATAAACAGTTATTCAAATTTGAATCCTGTTTATCATGAATGGATATATGGAAAGAAAAAAGCATGTCATTATTTCGTCATCGATATTTAGTGCTATCTGCCTAGTTTCGTTATTTGCTGTATTGCCACTAAGCAAGAAGGCTTCTACTTCGAAAGGTTCTGATTGGATGAAGAGTCTAGATGACAGTGTATCTTTGACTTCATTATCGATACCGGGTTCTCATGATTCAGGTGCTCTTCATTCGATTGGTGATCTATCTGGAAAGTGCCAAGACTTAGCAATTGAGGGACAACTGAAAGCGGGCGTTAGATTTTTTGATATCCGTTTACAGCAAAGAGATGATGAGATGAAGGTGGTTCACGGTATTGTTGACCAGAAATTAGACTTCACAAAGGTTTTAAATGAGTTTAAATCCTTCTTGACTGCTCATCCTTCTGAAGCCATTATTGTATCCATCAAGAAAGAAAGCGATGATAAAGATAGTTCATCTTCCTTTGAAACGACATTGTTAAAGGAACTGAGTTCCTATTCCACCTATTGGAATTTAGATAGAGAATTACCGGAAACATTAGGTGCACTAAGAGGAAAAGTATATTTAGTCTCTCGATATCCGGATAATACCATTGGATTACCTGCCTATGATGGATGGTTAGACCATGATAAGGGATCTACTACTAATACCTTTGATATCGAAGGTAGCAATCTTCATGTTCAGGACTTCTACAAGGTGAGTGATATTGAGAACAAGAAAGAAGAGATTACGAATTGCTTAGAATACAGCATGAATCATACTGATACACTGACATTGAACTTCACTTCTTGTTATTATGTTGATTCCTTCCCTCCTACCTATGCTGGAACAACTGCAAAAGTCATCAACTCTTGGCTTCCTGAGAACATAAAGGAGAAAAAGAATGTTGGTGTCCTTGTATCCGACTTTGTCACTAGTGATTTATGTAAGACAATTTATGGGAGGAATCTAAAATGAAAAAGACAGGAAAGATAATTGCTTATATAGCTGCAGCATGGATCATTTTGTTCTCGATTGTTTTCATTGTCATTGAAGGAAGGACACTGTTCAGTGGAGATTGGCTTTTATACGAAAACAAAGTTGATGCTTTTTTCAGGTATTTCTTCCGCTTGCTTCTATCACTATATGCACTATTTATCAGCATATCGACCTATATCGTATTAGGGAAGAAGAATGAAAATCAGATAATCAATTTCTATTGTTCCTTTGGAGTATTGGCACTATTAGTCTCATCTATCATTATGAGCGTCTTCGCAACCAATTACATCGATATCTTGCTTTTAGTTTTTCCTCTAATATATTCAATCGGTGTGATGCTTTATTTCTACTCTATTCGTTTAAAGCAAGTTAAGAAAGACTGATTCATAAGATGGTTGGATGAAATGTCTAAAACTGGTCTTAGACAATTGTTTTAGACCTATCTTTGTTGCGTGGCCTACAATCAAACGAAGTCGATGGCTATTTGTTTAAAATGTTATCGATTGTGTTTGCTTCTTTGACAGATTTCCTTGCCAGGAAGGTGAATTTAGTAAATCATGATTTAGTAATTTACGATTTACAAATTGAGCGATGAGCGTTCGATTTATCAATAGGTTTTCTTCTGTTATACGCGTTATTATTTAGATAAAGTCCAGCTGAGTTATTCTTAATTGTTTGTACACAATGAAAGAGAACAGACTCTTTTTACGAGATAGCGTGAGAATATTTTGCTGTCTCTCCTGAAAATTCTAATGTAACGGCAAGTGTTTTGACGAATTTTTGCCATGCTTTTTTATGCGTCTATATGTTATAAAGCCCATTCGCCAAAAAGTTGTTAATATCAAAAAGATTCAGGTTTTTCGAGTAAATCCTTGATGTCGCTGCAAAGGACACGTGATAATTTATATAGAGTTTGAACCCAGGCATTATCGATGTCGTTCACACGTTGTTCATATAGCTGAATGGAACGTGTATTGACTCCGGAAAGCTTTGCAAGCTCGGATTGCGACATCTGTCTACTCTCACGAATTTTGTGGAGTTTGGTTCTGCAACAAATTCATTATACCGTCTATTCATCGATTCAATAAAACGACTGATATCCATTTCATGGAAGGTAGGATACATGGAAATGATTTCATTCAGCGGAATCCGATCAAATATATCTTTAAAGCGTTTGGCGGTGGTCCATTGATACTGGGCAAGTGCCCAACCGGCCCAATATTCTGGGGTACGACTTTCTGAAAATGTAGGATCAGGTAATGTTTCAGTAGCATAAACCTCATTCAATATCTCTCTCACCAGTTCTTCACCGGATTTACCAGAAATGATTGATGGAGTTCCACGCTCGAACTGAGTTGAAATATTGGAAAGCTAAAAAAGCCTGATAACTATGTACCAGGCTTTCATATTTTTCGATGGGGCGGATAGTGGGGATCGAACCCATGCATGAGCGGTTCACAGCCGCTTGTGTTAACCTCTTCACCATATCCGCCATATATGCTGGCCCATAAGGACCAGCAGTGACAACATAAGTTTACAGTTTTCTGTTGTAGAATTCAATAACCTGAGCTTCATCGATCTCAGAAGTGAGTTCGGATCTTTCAGGATATCTGACATAGGTGCCTTCGAGCTTGTTAGGATCAACTGTAACGAATCCTAAGATAGCCGGCTTGCTGTCAACGACTTCGCGAACGATCTTGAGGTTCTTGGAAGCTTCCTTGAAGGAAATGACAGAGTTGATCTCGACGATGTAGGACGGGATGTCAACTTTCTTTCCGTTGACGGTGACATGTCCATGTGTGACAAGCTGTCTAGCCTGTCTTCTTGTCTTGGCGAAGCCCATACGATAGACAAGGTTGTCTAAACGGGATTCGAGAAGCTGGAAGAGAGCTAAGCCAGTGGATTTTTCCTTATCAGCCTTAGCGATGAGGAAGAATCTTCTGAACTGTTTCTCAGAGAGACCATAGGTGTATCTGAGCTTCTGCTTTTCAGCGAGCTGAACACCATATTCTGTCTTTTTCTTAGCACGGGCATCTCCATGCTGGCCAGGGACAGTCTGACGCTTGGCGAGTTCTTCGCCGGTTCCTAATACGGAATAACCTAATCTTCTGGAGATTCTCCAGGCAGGTCCAGTGTAACGTGACATTTGCAATGTTCTCCTTTAGTTACTTTGCATAACATAAGAGCGTAAGTCCATCGGTTCCGGATGAGCGTTGTTCACCTTTGTAGCAAGGCTACTTGAGTCAGCGTCATCAGACGAATCGCTACTTGCGTGCTACGCATGCAAAGAGTACTATACCAAAACAACAATCCTGTTTCAAGGAAAATTTGACATATTTTAGCACCAACCTGTTAAAATGTGTCTCTCTATCAATAGTTTCATTGAAATGAGGGCTCTAGAAATCTATAATTGTAATGTCTTTCAATTGATTAAGGAGATTTTTTCTATGGGTTATGATTTTAAGTCAATCGAAGAAAAGTGGGAGAAAGTCTGGGAGGAGAATAATGCCTTCAAGACCGATGTAAAAGACTTCTCCAAACCGAAATTCTTCGTTATGGATATGTTTCCGTATCCGAGCGCTGTCGGACTTCATGTCGGACATGTCGAAGGTTATACGGCAACCGATGCTTTAGCTAGAATGAAGAGAATGCAAGGCTATAATGTCCTTCATCCTATCGGATATGATGCCTTCGGTCTTCCTGCTGAACAGTTTGCAATCAAGAACAACAAGAATCCTGGACCTTATACGGATCAGAATATCGACAACTTCAGAAAACAGCTGAAGAGATTAGGTTTTTCCTATGATTGGGATAGAGAGATCAAGACTACTGATCCTAGTTATTATAAGTGGACACAGTGGATCTTCCTCAAATTATATGAGAAGGGCTTAGCCTATGAGGACTACCGACTTGTCAACTGGTGCCCTGCCTTAGGAACTGTCTTGGCCAATGAGGAAGTTATCGATGGCAAGAGTGAAAGAGGCGGATTCCCTGTCGAAAGACGTCCGATGAAGCAGTGGGTTCTTAAGATCACTGCCTATGCTGATAAGCTTCTCGATGGACTCAAGGACATCGAATGGCCGACCTCTACCTTGACGATGCAAAAGAACTGGATCGGTAAGAGCCAGGGAACGGTTGTTGTCTTCCCTGTCAAAGATAGCGATAAGAACATTGAAGTCTTTACGACCCGTGCTGATACTCTCTTTGGATGCACCTATGTTGTCTTGGCTCCGGAACATCCATTAGTTAAGGAACTCACTTCCAAAGATCAGGAAAATCCTGTACTTGAATATCAAAAGAAGGTCAGTAGCAAGTCTGATCAGGAGAGAACGGATGGCTCAAAGGAAAAGACTGGCGTCTTCTTAGGAAGCTATGCCATCAATCCGATCAATGGCAAAGTCGTTCCTATCTATATCGGTGACTACGTCCTTGCCACCTATGGAAGCGGAGCCGTCATGGCCGTTCCGACTCATGATCAGAGAGACTATGATTTCGCAAAGAAGCACAACATCGAAATGATTCAGGTCATCGAAGGAGATTGCTCCTCTTCCGCCTACGAAGGCGATGGCAAACATATCAATTCCTCTTTTGCTGATGGCATGAACAACGCTGAAGCAAAGAAGGCAATCACGGAAAAGCTGATTGAAATCAATAAGGGACGTTATCAGGTCAACTATAAATTGAGAGACTGGCTTTTCTCCCGTCAGAGATACTGGGGTGAACCGATTCCTGTCATCCATATGGAAGACGGTAAGACCGTTCCTGTTCCCTATGATCAGCTTCCTTTGACTCTTCCTGAGATGAAGGACTACAAGCCTTCTGGTGACGGACAGCCGCCGCTAAGCAAGGAGAAGGATTGGGTAGAAGTCACAGTCGATGGAAAGAAGGGATTAAGAGAGACAAACACCATGCCACAATGGGCTGGATCCTCTTGGTATTATGCTAGATACATCGATCCGCATAACAACGATGCAATCGGTGACAAGGAACTCCTTGATCATTGGCTTCCTGTCGATGTCTATGTCGGCGGTGCCGAACATGCCGTCTTGCATCTTCTCTATGCTCGTTTCTGGCATAAGTTCTTACACGACCAGGGAATCTTTAAGTCCGAAGAACCGTTCCAGAAACTCTATCATCAAGGCCTTGTCTTAGGACCGGATGGACAGAAGATGTCCAAATCCTTAGGCAATACGGTTTCACCGGATGATGTCATCCGTGATTATGGTGCCGATAGCCTTCGTCTCTACGAGATGTTCAAAGGACCCGTCGACCAGTCCATGCCTTGGAGCAATGATGGTCCGAGAGGCGCGAAGAGATTCTTGGACAAGTTCTATCGTCTCTACTCTGATGAGGAGTTTACAAAGAAGATCATTGATGGCGACAATCCGGAGTTGGATTTCATCTATCATACGACAGTCAAGAAGTGCACCAACGACTATGAAATCCTTCACTACAATACCGGCATCTCCCAGCTCATGGTCTGTATCAGTGAATTCTATAAGGCTGATAAACTCCCAAAGAAGATGCTTTTAGGTTTAGCGCAGCTTCTCTCTCCTATCTGCCCTCATATCGCCCAGGAATGCTATACCTTGTTAGGCTATAGTGGACTCATCGACTATGTCAAATGGCCGGAATTCGATGATGGTAAGCTTAACGATAGACCTGTCACTTATGCTGTTCAGGTAAACGGAAAACTTCGTGCCACAATCGAATGGAAGAAGGATTGCTCTGAAGAAGAAGCAGAAGAACTGAAGAAAGTTGCTCTTAGTGATAGTAGAGTCTTGCCTCACATCGAAGGAAAGACCATCGCTAAAGTCATTGTCGTCAAGAACAAGATCGTTTCTATCGTCGCTAAGTAAATTTGAAAGAGGCTGCTTGAAAATCCTTTATCGGATCGAGCAGCCTTTTTAATACGAAATATGAAAAAAAGAGGCTGCCAATAAGACAGTCTCTTTTCTATAGATATAAATTGTTTACTTCATTGTAGCCCACAAAGTATTGAATACGGACTGTTCTTTGACAGTGGATTCATCATACTTCTTAAGGACTTTAGGATCAACGTATTCTCTGCGGACAAAGACCTGATAGACATAATCATCAAACCATTTGTCTGACATGATGAAGTAACCTTTCTTTCCGTTCTCTTCACCCCAAGAGTTCTCGACTTTCCATCTTTCCGTTGTGTTATCATCGAGAATATTGACACCAGTAAGTGTCATAGCATGATTGCAGAAGGATGAACGATATGTCGCTCTTTCGCTCTTATCGGTCTTGTATTTGAGAGAGAAAAGTTCTTTTCCTTTCAATAATCCTGAAGCGAGAAGGCCTTCTTTTCTCAAAGACTGAGAAGAGACATCGCTTGCAAACCAAACGGGTTCACCGTTTTTCATAGAGGCAACAGAGGCATCTTTCAAAACTTGAGTCGGAACATTGAAGAAGATGATCGGGTCTCCGCCTTCGACATTGTTGACATAATGAGAAGTGTATTTCTGATAGAGGTCCATACCTTCAATCGGAGCATCGGATAAGCAGATATACTCATCTAAATCTTTCTTGATGTATTCATCATAGAAAGAATGAGGATTGAGATTTTCAATTCGATGATATTTGTTGTCTTTATCCTTATATTCGAGAGTGAAGTTTTCGACTGGCTTTCCTAAAGAGAGGGATAAGACACGATAGATATCGTTAAGATATCCTTCCTTCATGGTGTTCAAGACATCATCCTTAGCTCCGCTTCTCTTTGCGTCTCTTAGTTCCTTGATGGCATGATTGACATAATCCTGAAGGATGACATTCAGTGTGGATGTGTCTTCGCTTGTGGCAAGATCCGGCATTTCGCTATGCGGAACAACACCGTATTTCTTCACAAGATTTGTGAACATGACGAAATGACCGCCATCACCGATGCCAGAATCGATGAGGAAGACATTCAGTCTTGAATCAATCGGCTCATCGGCAAGTTCAATAGCTCTTTCTAAGACGAAATTGCACTTTTCCAGTTTGTCATAGAACTGAAGATAGGCCTGAGAGAGTTCAAAGTCGGCGACATTGAATTCTTTGATCAGGATGGTGCGTAAGACATTGAGTCCTGCAAACATCCAGCAGCGTCCGCTTCTTTTCTGATTGGTGACATTTCCTGCGTTCAAGTCGATTGAGAAATAGTTCTTTAATCCTTTCACGACCGATTCATCAATCATGGAGTTTGCGATTCCATTTTTCGCAATGGCATGACGAAGGACAGAAGAGGAATTTCTATCCTCGGTGTCCTTGTCGAAGAGAGCGATATCTTTTAAAGTGATTTGTTTATCCATAAATTACCTCCGATAAAGATTACTATGCTAACAAATGACAACCATTTTTTAAAGGAAGAAAAACAAGAGGAGAAAAACAAAAATTGATAAAAGCCCAAAGACTTAGGTATATTTGATGAAATGAAGGAAATGACATTGATGATAAAAGCGATTACATTTATCTAAGATATGTTTTAGAAGAAAGAAATAATGCAATTGTGATAAAATCATTTGACCATGATATATCTAGATTATTCCTCGAATCATCCTGTTGAGGATGAAGTATTGAAAACCTTTGTTTCCGTTGAGAAGAAATATTACGGAAACTGCAATTCACTGCATGAAGCCGGAAAGGATTCTCTTGCTTTTTATAATAGGTTGAACTCTTCCATTCTTTCCCTTCTCTCATTGGATGAGAATGAATACGAGATCATCTATACTTCGTCTGCTACGGAAAGCAACAATACTGCAATCAAAGGAATCTATGACTCCTATAACGGATTCGGAAACAAAATGCTCTCGAGTGAATTTGAACACAATTCCGTCAATGCCACCTTATCGTATTTGAAGAACAAAGGTGCGGATATCTCTCTTGTGAAGACCGAAAAGGATGGAAAATTATCCACCTCTGATCTGAAAGAGAAACTTACCAAAGACACTCTCCTTGTCTCTACTGCTTTAGTTGAGAGTGAAGTCGGAACCATACAGGATTATAAAAAGATTCAATCCTGCCTTGATGATTATCCAAATACTTTCTACCTTTGTGATGCTACCCAGGCAATCGGTAAGATACCGCTTGAATTATCTGGGATTGATTTGATATCCTTTGCCCCTCATAAGTTTGGCGGAATCATTGGAACAGGAGTGCTAGTAAAGAAGAAAACCATCGTGTTGACTCCTCTGTTGCACGGTGGAAAAAGCGTATCCCAGTACCGTTCATCTACTTTCCCCTTAGGTCTTTTAGCAAGCACAGAAAAGGCGCTATCTCTTTGCTTAGAGAATGAAAAGGAAAGATTCAGTTATGTTCAGTCATTATCGACCTATCTTAGAAGTGAAATCAGCAAGCTAAAGAATACAGTAATCAATTCACTCGAAGGAAATCCCTACATTCTTAACTTCTCCATATTGGATAAGAAGGGATCTGAGACAGTCGAATATCTTTCTCAGCACGGAATCTTTATTTCACAGAAAAGCGCTTGTTCCTTAGCGAATACACCATCGAAGCCAGTGATGGCAATTTATCACGATAAGAAAAGAGCGTTATCAAGCGTTAGAGTTTCGCTTTCCTATCTCACTACGATAGAGGAAGTAAAGAGATTGATTGAAGTTTTAAAGGAGTATACTAGATGAATGACAAGAAATTAGAACAGCTTACCCCAGGTGAAAAGGCTGAACACTCTTTGATAACGACATACAAGTTCCGCATTTGGAGAATGTTTACCAAGGCTATAAAAGTCTATGACCTTCTCAAGGAAGGCGATAAAGTGTGTGTCTGCATTTCCGGTGGAAAGGATTCCATGCTGATGGGTCTTCTTTTCAAGCATCTTCAGGAATACTCTGACTTTCCTTTTGAAGTCAAATATCTTGTCATGAATCCTGGCTATAACGATATCAATCTACAAATCATCAAGAACAATCTTCAGACACTGAAGATTCCTGCTACTATTGTCGAGACCGATATTTTTGACATTGCAAATAACACCGATAAGAAGCCTTGCTATCTCTGCGCTAAGATGAGAAGAGGTGCCTTATATCGCATCGCAAAGGAATGGGGATGCAACAAGATCGCCTTAGGACACCATTACGATGATGTGATTGAGACAACACTCATGAATATGCTCAATGCCGGCTCTTTCCAGACCATGCTTCCGAAGCTTCATTCTGATCATTATGAAGGGATGGAAGTTATCCGCCCGATGTATCTCATCCGTGAGAACGATATTATCGATTGGAAGAAAATGAACCGTCTGACATTTATTCAATGCGCTTGTCGTTTTACCGAAAACTGCGCTATCTGCGATAATGGCGGCGGAGGAAGCCAGAGATACGAGACGAAACTTCTCATTCAGAAACTGATGAAAGAGTATTCCCCTGTTGTTGAGAAGAATATTTTCAAAGCGGCATCTAACGTCAATCTCGATATGATTTTAGGATATAAAGCCAATGGAAAAGAATATTCCTTCCTCGATGATTTCGAAGAAAAGGGAAAGGAAATCGATGCCACAATCCGAGAGGGACATCTTGAGGAGAAGGCACTGAAGAAGGCTGTTGATGAACATTCGAAGTTCATCTATGATGAAAGTTTCAATTATCTTTTGAATAAGGATGAAAAAGAAGAAAAGTAGTTAGTCGAAACATGCTTTCGACTATGGTATAATAATCGCATGAAAAAAACGCTCTTTGGATGTCTCTTATCGTTAGCTGTCCTTGTAAGCTGTGGAAGCTCCATTTCCCCCTCTATCAGTGAGGAAAAGGAGAAATTCATCGCTCAGGATGAGTTTTGTGTTGATAATCAAGGAAATTTCAGTGATAGACTCGTCTCTCAGAAGTCTGGAGAAGTCTATAGGCTTTCCTATGTCATTGATAGTGCAAAACAGGATTATCATCATGTCCGTGTTCTTCTTTCTCCAAAGAAGGATTCCTTTTTCTTTTTTGGATATGACTCGAATTACACATTAGTCAAGGACAAAGACAAAGCGAATAAGAACAAAGACATCATTTACGGCTTGAATATCAACTTCTCTTCCACTGTGGAATTGAAGTCGCTTTATGCCTGGTTTTATTCAGACGAATTATCTTTTTATTACATGGTTAACGCCTAGGAAGGAAAACAAAAATGGATATCAATAAAACAATCGCTACAGAACTCAATCTCAATCTTGACAAAATCAATGCCGCCGTCGCTCTTCTCGATGAAGGAAACACCGTTCCTTTTATCGCCCGTTACAGAAAGGAAGTCACAGGTGGACTCACGGATGAGAATCTTCGTCAGTTAGAGGAGAAACTTCTCGCCTATCGTAATCTCGAAGATAGAAAGAAGACTGTCTTCAAGTCTTTGGATGATCAGAAAATCGATGATCCAGAACTCAGAAAGAAGATTGATGAAGCCATGACAATGGCTTTAGTCGAAGATCTTTATCGTCCTTATAAGCCGAAACGTGTCACCCGCGCTTCCAAAGCCATCAAAGCTGGATTAGAGCCGCTGGCTGAATTCTTGCTTCACGATAAGACCGGAACATTGAAGAGTGAAGCGGAAAAGTATATCTGTGAGGAATATAAGACTGTTGACAAAGTCATACAGGGTGCCTTTGACATCCTTGCAGAACGCATTTCTGATAATCCTAATTACCGTCTCTTCATCAAGAATCTTGCCATGCAGTCCGGTATCGTTGAATCGACAAAGACGGAAGATGCTACAACGGATGTATTCGATAACTATGCCGCTTATCAGAAGAAAGTATCACAGATCAAGCCCTATAACACATTAGCCATCAATCGTGGTGTCAATCAAAAATGCCTGACAAGAAGACTTGTCTTGGATGATGAAGCTATTATAAAGCATCTTTGCACTTTTGAGATTCCGACTCGCACCCCTTATCAGGCCGAGTTTGAGGAGATGATCAATGATAGCTATAAGCGTTTGATCTATCCATCCGTCAGCAATGATATCTTCTCTGACTTGATGGATAAGGCAAGTGACAGCTCGATTGAGGAGTTCAAGACTTCTCTTCGTGCCACATTGCTCTATCCGCCATTGAAAGGAAGAAGAATCCTAGGATTTGATCCTGGATTCGCCCATGGCTGTAAGCTTGCCTTCATCGATGAAAACGGAAAAGTATTAGACACCTATGTCTTGACAAATCCATTTACGACAGATGGAAGAAAAGAAAGAGCAAAACAAGAGATTGTCAGCCTTCTTAGAAAGAACAAGACTCATACTATCGCTTTAGGTAACGGCCATGCCGGAAGAGAAAGCGAAGAACTTCTCAAGCAGATCAAGGCGACTGTAGAGGATTTCAAAGACCTTGAAATTGTCTTTGTCAGTGAAAGCGGAGCTTCTATCTATTCTGCAACCGCTTTGGCTCAGAAGGAATTCCCGGATTTTGAACCGAACCTCCGTTCTGCTGTCTCTATCGCAAGAAGATTAGAGGATCCGTTAGCTGAACTCGTCAAGATTCCGCCGGAAAGCATCGGTGTCGGTCAATACCAGTATGATATCGATAATAAGAAGCTTACCCTTGCTTTGAAGGGCGTTGTCGAAGACTGTGTCAACTATGTCGGTGTCAATCTCAACACTGCTTCTAGCTCCTTGTTAAGCTATGTATCAGGCATTTCCACTAAAATCGCGGATAGCATCGTCAGCTATCGTGAAGAGAATGGTGCCTTTACCTCAAGAAGCCAGTTGAAGAAAGTTCCGAATCTTGGACCGAAGGCCTTCTTAAACGCTGCCGGCTTCTTACGTATTCCGGAAAGCAAAGAACCGCTTGATAATAGCGCCGTCCATCCGGAATCCTATGCTGTTGCGAAAGCTTTGTTAAAGGAAATCCCTGGCACCACACATGAAGAGAAGGTAGCGTCCTTGAAGTCCTTACAGGATAAGGACATTCAGGCCTATAGCGAAAAACTTTCTGTCGGGTTCCCGACATTGAAGGATATCGTCAAAGAACTCATTCAGCCTAGCCGTGATCCTCGTGATAAGGCAGTCACTGCCAAACTCTTGGATAATGTCACAGACATCAAGGACATCAAGAAGGGTATGATCTTAGAAGGTACAATTCGTAATGTCGCAGGATTCGGATTCTTCGTCGATCTTGGCGTGGAGATCAACGGTCTTGTTCATATCTCAGAGATTGCTGATCATTTCGTCTCCGATCCCCATACGGAAGGAAAGCCTGGTGACATTGTCAAAGTCAAAGTCATCGATGTCGATTTAAAGAGAAACCGCATTTCTCTTTCCATGAAAGGTTTAAAGAAATAGGTGAAATTATGAATTACTATTCACAGAAAAACAACAACGGATATCTCAACATTTCCGAGAAGGTCTTCGATGAGATCGCTACCGATTCCCTCAATGAATTGATGGCGGATGAACTCAAGGATGTCGTCTTCCTCAAGAACGGAAAAAAGACTGCCAAGGTTCATACCGAAATCGATAAGAAGAATCATATCAAGGTCGATGTTGAACTCTATCTTTCCTCGGATTGTCAGGCTAGCACAGTCTCTTCCGATATTCAGAAGGCTATCTATGATGATATTTATGACGCGACGGAGCTTTCCTCTGTCAAAGTCAATGTCATCATCCTTGGCTTTATAACTAAGAAGTGATATGGACGAACAGGAATACACAGGTTTGAGAAAGAAATACGGGCTATTATGCTCGTTACCGATCTTTCTTGCCATTGTCCATTCAATCGGCCAGATTCTTCTTCAGACCTTTCTTAAATTCAATGCGGAGACAGTGAGCTATAGTTCCTGTCCGGGATTGGGAATCATGTACTCATCATCCTTACTGAGTTCTCTTCTCTTATCCGGAAGACAGAATGCGGAGTTAGTGAATTCCATCTCCTCTATCATCACAATCTGTTTTACTCTCTTGATGATTCTCTTCTCTTCCTTTGCCGTAAAAGGAAAGAAAGGCTACATTCTTGCAATACTGATTGCCTATTCTGTCGATACTGTTTGCCTTCTTCCGCTTCTTCTTGTCAACTATCTTTCTTCCCCTCTTCTTAAGATGACGACTGTTGATGTGATACTTTCCACTCTATTGCATGTAATCTTCTTAGGAATATGTTTTTTCCTATATTTCTTATCGAGAAAATTAGACCGCTACGAACAGGAGAACCAATAATATATGAGCACTTATTCAAGACGCGACGAACGCACAAAAACGATGCAGGCATTCTACCAGCTCTTCTTGGCATTAGAGAACAAGACTGATTATGATGCCACAGGAATGCTTTGCGATATCTATGGTGTTGATAGCTATGATCAATGCCCGCCGTTTTCCCAGGCTGTTTACGCTTTGGGAATTGAACACTTTGATGAGATCAAGAAGGTTGTCTCAGACCATCTCGTTGGATGGACTTTTGATCGACTCGACAACGTCTGCAAAGGAATCCTTTTTGTTGCTCTGACAGAAGGACTCTATTTGAAACAGGCCCCTCGAAATGCCGTCATCAATGAAGCGGTCATGATCAGCAAGAACTTCTTGAAAGAGAATGATCATAAGTTTGTTAATGCTTTACTAGATAAGGCCATTCCTCCCTATGAGTGCAAAGGAAACTAAACCGTTATCCGTATCACAATTATCCAATATCCTGAAGGCCTGCTTTGAGAACCCGATGTTCTCTTCTCTTTCGGTCTATGGTGAAGTCTATTCCATCCGTTTAGGAAAGTTTACCTACATTGATTTAGGAGACCAAGGCCATAAGGAAACTAACTCTCCTTTGTTAAGGTGCGCTTTCAATTGCTACTATGGTAACGATTATGGTCTAGAAGACATAAAAGTCGGTGATGTCATTCAGATCACAGGTTCACTTTCTTATTATGCACATGGCTCATCCTTGACTCTCTGGGGAAAGAGAGTCGAGATGCTCCAGACTCAGTCTGGAAAAGCATTATTGGAAAAGAAAAAGACTTTAGAAAAGTTAGATAAATTAGGCTATTTGGATCCGAAAAGAAAAAGGCCGATACCGAAATTCTGTAAAAGGATTGCTATACTTACTGCGGAGACTGGTGCCGCTTATCAGGATATCAAGAAGACACTGCATGATCGATTTCCTGTTGATACGGTCCTATTCCCGACTGTTGTACAAGGTGATGGGGCTGCTAAAAGCATTGTCAAGAATCTCAACAAGGCCTCCAAGATGGACTTTGACTGTATCATCTTAGGAAGAGGCGGAGGAAGCAAAACGGACTTATCTTGCTTTGATGATGAGGCTGTCGCAATGGCTATAGCAGAAAGTAGAATCCCCGTCATTACCTGTATCGGACATACGATTGATACTGCTATTGCAGATAGGGTTTCCGATGCCCAGGCCATCACACCGACAGAAGGTGCAAGCCTCATCAATCCAAGCCTTGAGGACATTCATGATGAACTTAGATCGATTCAGGAAAATCTCGATGATCGATTTTCATCGATTATGAATAGTGCTTGTTTCACATTAGAGCAGAGAAAGAAAAGACTTGAGTCCCTCTCTCCACTCTCTTATCTGAAGAAGGAACAAAAGAAAATCAACTCTTCCCTTTCTAATCTGGACTATTGTTTGACCAATCTCATTAAGAAGAAGAATCTTGAGATCGATAAAGATAAGTCTTCTCTTGATTCCTTGTTCCAGGCTTATATCACTAAGAAGAATGAAGCACTGTTACGGAAGGAAAAAGAATTAGAAAAGTATAATCCAACTCTACTAGAGAATAAAGGTTATGCTGTCATCATGAAGGGTGATAAAAAGATTACATCTTCCTCCCTTCTGAATAGTGATGATGAGATTGAAATCACCTTCCTCGATGGTAGAAAGAGCGCAAAGATCAAATAGGAGGCTGTTATGGCAAAAACTACGAAAAACACGGATGATTTATCAACGAAAAGTTATGAAGAATTAGAAAAGATGTCTGAGGATATCATGGCTGAATTATCCAAAGACAATATCGGTTTGGATGATTCTAGTGCCCTTTATCTAAAGGGAAAGGCTGTCTTGAAGGAAATGGAGAACCGTTTAGCTAAGTTATCCAAAGAGGTAACTGACACGATTCAGAATGACTGATTCTCTCTTTCTTGAACGTTATCACGAATTCAACAAGCAAGCCAATGAGATAAGACAGAAGATCATAGATGCTGTCTATAAGAATGGCGGACATCTGACTTCTAATCTAGGAGTTGTCGAACTATCCATGGCTCTTGTCTCATCCTTTGATCCTGTCAAGGATGATATTCTTTTTGATGTGGGCCATCAAAGCTACGCGTACAAAATATTAACAGGTAGAAACTTAGATGAACTCCGTCAGATAAACGGAATCTCTCCTTTTACGTTGAGAAGCGAGTCAAATACTGATAAATACGATAGCGGACATTCCGGAGACTCACTAGCCACGGCAATCGGTATGGCGATGGCGAAAAAACAAGATGAAAACGAATCCTATACTGTTGTTGTCATTGGGGACGCATCGTTCAAAAACGGTCTTTCACAAGAGACGATGGACGTCTTATCAAATCGAATTGAACTAAAGAATATCATTCTTATCATCAATCGAAATGGAATGGCGATACAAAAGGAGTTCGATTCTCTTTCCTTACAGGATGATAGAATCCGTGAAGAACGCATTTCCTATCGAGAAAATCATATAGAGGAATATGATGAAGAATCCTACATAGCTTATGTCAAGAAAATAAGGGAAGATTCGATTGAGCAAGGCAAATATCAAAATTTATCCTATCTTGGAAAAGTCGAAGGACATGATATGTTTGCTTTAGAAGAAGCATTGGAAGAGGCAAAAAAGCAGTCTCATTCAAAACCAGTTGTACTTGAAGTCTTGACTAGAAAAGGCTTTGGAAACAAGAAATTTGAAGACGATGAAAAAGGATATTTCCATGGCGTGAATCCTGGATTTGCAAAAGAAGACATCAAATCGGATTTTGCTCACGAGAAAGAGAATATCTTGCTTGAAATGATGGATAAGGATGAAGATATTTATGTGCTCACTCCTGCTATGGAGACCTCCTCTTCTCTTACTAGAGTGTTTGAAAAATATCCATCACGCACATTGGATGTTGGTATTGCTGAGGAATGCTCTCTCACTATTGCAAGCGGGCTTGCTTTGAAAGGAAAGAAACCTGTCATCGATATTTATTCAACATTCTTCCAACGAACAGTAGACCAGCTATTTATGAATCTTTCAAGACAGGAATTATCCTCTTTATTCTTATTGGAACGCAGTTCACTTGTCGGCGGAGACGGATCATCACATCACGGGATATTTGATGTCGCACTTCTCCGTTCTGTTCCCAATGTCATCTCTTATATGCCGTATGATCAAAATAGTCTTGTTTGCTTGATGAAGGAAAAAGGTTTCCAGGACAAAAAGAGTGTCTTTATTCGCTTCCCGAAAGAGAAGATGCCCTGCTTTGATATGCCTTTTGAATATGACGACATTCGTTTTCTTTATAAAGCTCATGAGAAGACTTTGCTTCTTTCTGTTGGTCCAAAGGGTTTAGAACTTATGCAAAGAACTATCGATCTTCCTTGTGACAAAGCTCTTGTCATTTCGCTTCTTTCCTTCGATGTGAAAGAATTACTTTCTTATGATTCAATCATTTATTATGATCCATATTCCATTGAGGAAGGGACTTCCGATATTCTTAAGGGGAAACTATTTGAAAACGGATATAAAGGAAGTTACCAATCTTTGACATTGGAGAAGAAATTCTATACTTTCGGTAAGAATGATGACATCGAAAAAGATTCACATATCGATGTAGATAGTGCACTCGAGTTTGTCAAATTGCATTGTTGATGCATTTGTATATATATTCTAGTAGGAGGATACCATGTTAGAGGAACTTCACATATCGAATCTGGCCGTTATCGAAGATATAACACTGAACTTTGAAAGCGAGTATGTTGCACTTTTAGGAGAAACCGGAGCTGGCAAATCCTTGATTGTCTCATCCTTGAATCTTCTCTTAGGGGAAAGAGCAGACTTTTCTCTTATCCGTGACAAAGAGAAGAAAGCAACGATATCCGCCTTGTTCTCGTTGACGGACGCGTTTTTATCCCGCCATGAGGAAATAAAAGAATACGTCGATAATAATGAACTCATCCTGAAAAGGGTTCTTCTTCCTGATCATACAAGTCGCTGCTATATCAATGATGAAATCGTCTCACAGAACGAATTGAAGAAGATTTCTATGCATCTTATCGATATCCATTCCCAGAACAGCAATATCGATATTCTTGATGAAAAGAAACAGCTTCTTTATGTCCTTGGTTTTCTATCAGAAAGTGGGAAGAAAGCATACATAGACTATCAGGCTAAATACGATGAATATCGAAATGAAAAGAAAGAATACAACGATTTCCTAGCCTCTTATCATGATATTGACGTTGACTATCTCACATATCAGATCAACGAGATTGAGAAATATCATTTGAAGGAACATGAAATCGAAGATCTGAATGCGGAATTTGACTCTTTAAAAGAGTATTCCAAGATTCAGAATGACTATGAAACATTTGATAGGGCCGTTGAGAATGATGAGTTTTCTCTCTCTTCTGGTATTTCCTCTGCTTTACATGCATTAAGACCGTTAAAAGAGACTTCCTTGGAAGAAAAAGCGGAAAGCTTAGAAGAAGCCTTAAACCAGGTAAGAGAGAGCTATAACGACCTTTCTCTTGCTTTCCATTCCCTTGATTTTGATCCGCAAAGGATCGATGAAATCAATGAACGTCTGTTCTCTTTGAAAACGTTGCAGCGTAAGTACGGACGAACAACGGAAGAGATATTGGCCAAGTATCAAGAATACAAAGACAAGTTAGAATTCTCATCTACTTTCCAGATGGAAAAAGTAAGACGCGAAAAAGAACTGGATGCTATTTATGCTGAGTGCGTAGAAAAGGCGGAAGCCTTCTATTCAGAGGAAGAGAAAGCAGGTACAAAACTGACACAGGCTATTTCAAAAGAGATGACTGATCTAGGCCTGAGAAAGAATGGTTTCTTTATCGAATTCGAAAAAGCGGAACTATCCAAAACTGGTCTTTATGACTGTCATTTCCTTGTTCAGCTCAACGATGGAATTGAAAAAGCAAGTCTTAGAAAAGCAGCATCTGGCGGTGAAAGTTCTCGTTTGATGCTCGCTTTGAAGATCGTCTTAAATCATATTAACCCGTATGATTTAGTCGTTCTCGATGAGATTGACACCGGTGTCAGCGGAAAGCAGGCCTCTTTGATTGCAAAGAAGATAACGATGTTGTCTAAGACGAGTTCCGTGCTAGTTATTTCCCATCTTGCTCAGGTCGTCAGCAGTGCAAAATCCGCTATCTACATTCAGAAAAAGACTGCAGATGGAGTTACTAAGACAACCGTAAAGAATATGTCTGAGGAAGAAATCATCTCCTTTATTGCAAAGATGCTATCTGGCAATAATATCACAGATGCAGCAAGAAAACAGGCAGAAGAACTGAGGAACGAATACAGGTGATGGATAAGATAATCGTCCATATTGATCTTAATTGCTTCTTTGTCCAATGCGAGGTCAAAGAGGATAGTTCCTTACTCAATAAGCCGGTTGCAATCGGATATGAAGGGAAAAGAGGTGTCATCTCGACATCGAGTTATGAAGCAAGAAGACTCGGAGTCTATTCCGGAATGCCGGTCAGCACAGCGAAAAACAAATGTCGTGACCTGATTCTTGTCCCACCTCATTTTTCGCTGTATAAGCGCAATTCTGTCGTTTTCTTTTCTTATTTGAAGAAGAAATATCCCATCCTGGAACAAGCTTCTATCGATGAGTGCTATATCGATATGACAGATGCTGCGGATAGAGATCATCTCCATGACTATCTTTTTGATTTATCGATGGAACTTTATCGTGCGACAAAACTGAAATGTTCCATCGGATGCGGATGGACTAAGTTTCTAGCTAAGATGGGTTCGGATTACAAGAAACCATTAGGAATCACGATCTTCACAAGGGATAATTTCCAAGAAATGCTATTTCCTCTTTCTATCGATAAACTATTCGGTGTTGGGAAAAAGACAGCCCCGAAACTGATCGATTGTGGAATCAATACAATCGGTGACTTCTACCACTATCAGTTTCCGGAGGAAAAGAAGATCTTAGGAAGCTATTACCAGGTATTAAAGGACCATCTGAATGGTATCGGAGATGACTTTGTTGATGCTTCCGAATTCAATCCAAAAAGCATCTCGGCAGAGCGTACTTTCCCAAGTGATGAATCGAATGAGGAAGAGATTTCTGAGATGATTTATCAATGTGCAATAGACTGTCATAATGAACTTGTCCGTTATCAGAAGAAGACGGATTGCATCGGACTGAAATACCGCACTCCTGACTTTGTAACGAAGAGCAAACGTATTTCTATATCTATTCCAACCGATGAACTAGAAGTCATATATAGCAGTGCCATCAAAATCTTTGATAGCATTTACCATGGGCAGAGTTTCCGCTTGATCGGTGTCATGCTAGAAAGAGTGGAAGAGAAGAAAGAAGTTAAGAAAGAGGAATCTTCAGATATCCTCTCTCTATTGAACGAAAAGCTCCCAGCCGACAATCAGCTTACCACTTTAAGAAAGGCAAAGAAATGACCGTTTCTGATGCGATTAACGAGTATCTGATCTATCTTCTCAGTGAGAAAGGACTCTCGGAAAAGACATATGATGCCTATTCAAGAGACCTTGCTTTTTTCAGTGACATTTTCGGTGTGAAAGAGATTGAATCCTTGACGGAAAAAGATTATTCCTTTTATCATCAGAAATTGTCTGAGAAAGGATATTCTTCATCGACGATCACACGAAAACTGACCTCTCTCAGATGCTTTCTTTCCTATCTTAGAAAAGAGAAAGGAATCGACCTGCAATTGGAGAAAGTCTACCTTCCGAAAAATGATAAAAAACTACCTGTGTATCTAACACCTGATGAGGTTAAAAGAATATTGGTGCAGTGTCCTCTCAATGAGGAAAGAGGGCTTCTTGATTATACGATGATCTATGTCTGTTATTCTTTAGGCCTACGTGTATCAGAGCTTGTGTCGCTAAGACAAGATCATATCTATCTCAAGGGCGGTTATTTGAAAGTCCTTGGAAAAAGAAGCAAGGAGAGAATTCTTCCTCTCAGTGAAGATTGTGCATCTACTATGTCCTACTACTTACAAAAATACCGGAATAAGATCAAAGAGAATCCGTTATTGTTCTTTGTCCATATAGATGGAAAGCAAGTCAGCAGGCAGTACTTTTTCTTGCGCCTCAAGGAATACGCAAGCCTAGCCCAGATCAACAAGAAGATATCACCACATACGCTTCGTCATTCCTTTGCTACAGCATTATTAACAAATGGTGCAGATTTAATCCAAGTCAAAGCTTTACTAGGCCATGAAGATATTAAAACGACGGAGATCTATACTCATCTGACACAGAAGAAAGAGAAAGAAGATTACGAGAAAGCGATGAAAGAGGCACGAGGCAAGCACTCTAATTCGTTGAAAGACTAAGAAGAAAAGGTTAAAATTATTCTAAATAAGGAGACTACTATGAAAAAATTCAAAAGAATGTTCGTCATTGTCATGGACTCAGTCGGCATCGGTGCTGAACCGGATGCGGAGAGATTCTATAACGGTGACCACAATGATGTCGGATCCAATACATGGGTCCATATCGCAGAGAAGATGAACGGACTGAATGTCCCGACTATGAACGCCTTAGGCATTCATGACTTAGCTGACATTCAAGGCACAGAGAAAGTCCTGCATCCTCATAGCTATGTTCAGACACTTCGTGAAAGAAGCAACGGAAAAGACACTCTTACTGGACATTGGGAAATGATGGGAATCTTGACTGAGAATCCGCTTGTCACATTTACCGATACCGGATTCCCGAAGGAACTCATGGATGAGCTCTCAAAGAGAACAGGAAGAAAACTGATCGGAAACTATTCCCAGTCTGGAACAGTCATCCTTGATGAGTTAGGAGAAGAATCGATCCGTGAGAAAGCTTTAATCGTCTATACCTCTGCCGATTCTGTCTTGCAGATTGCCGCAAATATTGATGTCATTCCGTTAGAGGAATTATATCGTGATTGCGAGATTGCAAGAGAAATCACAATGAAGAAAGAATGGAAGGTCGGAAGAATCATTGCCCGTCCATTCATCGGAACAGAAAAAGGACATTTCAAGAGAACGACAGATAGAAGAGACTATTCCCTTGAACCGGATGGAAATACTTCCTTGGATGACCTGATCAAGAATAATAAGGAAGTCATCGCTGTCGGAAAGATTCATGATATTTTTGCCGGACGTGGCATGAATGAATCCTATCACATCGACAGCAATCACGATGGAATGATGAAGACATTAGAGATTGCAAAGACAAGAGATTTCGAAGGACTCTGCTTTGTCAACCTTGCTGACTTCGATGTTCTTTATGGACATAGAAGAGATCCGCTCGGATATGGAAAGTGCATTGAAGAGTTTGATACGGACTTGAAAGCAATCCTTGATGTCTTAAAGGATGATGACTGCTTGATGATCACCGCCGATCACGGAAATGATCCGACCTGGTGGGGAACAGACCATACAAGAGAAAGAGTGCCTCTTATCTCTTACTCGCCATCATATGAAAACGGACGCCTTATCAGTGAACGTGATACCTTTGGATGCATCGGCAAAACTGTTCTTAAGAACTTCGATGTCACACCAAGTGACAATGAAATCGGAGAAGTGATCTCTGAACTGCTTGAAGATTAATTAGTAAAATATTAGTACTAAATAATGACTACGATACAAAATTTCATTTAGTTGTTATTTAGTACTTTTTTATTACTAATTTTAAAATCTGGATAAAGTATACTTTTCAGATATGATTCTGGTTCAATTTTTAATTAGTATTAATATAGTAC
>CAVALL010000025.1:0-21704 GCA_963589675.1 Alistipes onderdonkii
AGACGGCCGAGGCCAACGGACTTTATCCGGACGAATACCTGACCTATGTCTTCTCCCATCTATCCGACAGGAAGAGAAGCGAGCTTCTCCCCTGGTCCGACGAGATAAGGAGCAACCCGAAAATAGTCATCGACAAAAAATGAGCCAAAATTGACACGGCGTCATGTCAAATTTGGCTCGGAATGAACGGCACCTTATCAAAGGATGCCGTTTTTCTTTGGATTTTTTCAGATTTTTGAGTAGGGGATTTGAGCGATGTCACAAAAATAAGAATGTTTTACGCAAGATGTTCATCTAAATATTGGCTTGTATAGATTTATATTAAGAAGATTTCTCTATTTTCTACTCAATGTTGATAACAGATAACTATATATCGAAGAAACTATTTCACTATTTCCCAATATCCTCTTCTTATGGTTCCTATTCGTTTTATTCTACCTCTTTCTTTAAGAGAGGCTAGACTTCGTTGAACAGTTCTTAATGAGATGTTGAGGGTCTCTGAAATTTCTTTTGATGTTATCGGTGGTCTTTCTTGTATGATGTTGATGACGGATTGGTCCGTGTCATTTATCCATTCTTTTCTGTGATTGTGAACTGAGTTTGATGAGTTCTCATCTGATTTACGGAAGAAGAAAAATGAAAAGCCATAAGAGTCTAGGTCATATCCTACTTTGACTTTGGATTCGTTGCAAAGATCATAGACTTTCTTGAAACCAGAACCGAACATCTCAACATTCTTGCACTCATATAGCATCTCGAGAATAACTCTATTTCTTGGAAGTGATTTTCTTCTCTTTGATACGAAAGATTCCGGAGTCAGTTTCATTGGAAATGCACCGGGATTGTAGATCTCAATTTCAGTTGGTGTAATATCGATTTCATGTTCTGTCCCGCCTCTATAATTCGCATGAGCAAAACTGTTAACAACAATTTCTCTTATGGCATCTACTGGCACTTCAGGAACTTCGATTCTTTGGGAACTTCCGCTGCTTTCTACTTTCCATTTCATATTGTTCTTGATGTATAGGATTCCTTTGTCAATTAGGTTATAGATATTGTCTTTCCATCTTTGAATGTCATTGAAATTGATCCTAGCATCAGTAGAATAGATAGCTGCCTTTAACACAACAGGTTGCTTTGACGAAAAAAGGTAAAAGCCGGCATTGGTTAATTTCCCATCGATAAGCAAATCGAGTGCTGAAAGCAGTTCTTCTTCATCATAAACTGGTAGTGGATCTAATCTTCCACATGATACGGATTGCGTATAGAAACGTTTCAATGCTTCATGATCGATAGCTTCGATTCCATAACTCGTTTTATGATTTTCCCATGATGATGTGTAATCTAAAGCGGCAAAAGTCTCTTTGAGTTCTTCTGTTGTCATTTCTTCGGTACGATCAAAGACTCTTTTGAAGTATCGACCATAACTTGAATAGGGTCTTTCGTTACCGGAAAAACTGACACGAATGACGCTCTTACCTTCTAACTCAATTTCTTCGATTTTGGGATAGATCATTGGCTTGATGCCTGCCTTGATGGTCTCGGCGACATCGTTGAGGGTTTTATCGGTAATATCTTGTCCACAAACTTCACCGTCTAGCTTGATTCCAAAATAAAGAACGCCTTCCCCATTCTTATTTAGGATACTGGCAATATCATCCATTGATTTTGTGAGTTGTCCAGTTGACTTTTTGAATTCTACATTTTCGCTCTCTCTGCCAAATTTCATCTTTGATACCTCTGTAGTGCTAATATTAGTATAGACAAAATTGTGTCGCTTTCAAGTGAAAGCGACACGAATGTGACACGAAAACGACAAAATATATGGTTGAATATTTCCTGAAACTTTCCAAAGAATCTTGATTTATTTGAAATGAAGCCTATGATTCAGGTTAGTTATTATATGTATTTTGTGGTTTAATATGAGTTATAGAATTTGTCTATTTAATTACTTTATCTAAGAAGCGCTTTGCTTTACTTACCCAAGTTGCAACAAGTTTGAAATCTTTTTCGTGTTCATCATAACCAGCAATATTAAGGCATCTTGACGCAGTAGACAAGCCATGCCAAAGATGAGGATAGATGATACATTCATGTTTGACATGGGCTGCTTTAAGAGCATTATCCATCATGATGGTGTTGATGACAGGAACGCAGTCATCCTCATTTGTTGCCCAGATGAATGTAGGAGGATAATCCTTTGTGACATGTTTCTCAACAGATAGTAGTTCCTTTAGTTTCTCATCTCCACCAGTGATGATGTTTCTAGATTCACTGTGTGTTGCTTCCATCATTGTGATGACTGGATAGGATAAGACTAGTGCGGAGACTGTTGTATCTCTATCTTTGATATTCAATAAGGAATGAAGTTTTTCATCTCTTTCTAGCATTCCATAGCTTGCTGCTAAATGGCCGCCTGCTGAGAAGCCGATGACTGCAATCTTATTCACATCGACTTTTAGACTCTTCGCATGTCTTTTGATGTAATCGATAGATGCCATCACTTCCATCTGAGGAACAGGATATTGAGTAGAAAGTGTATACCACAAAGTAAAGCAACAATAATTATCGGCTAGAAAAGTAGAGACAACGGGATCAGCTTCTCTTCTGGAACAGAACTTGTATCCACCACCTGGAATGACAAGGATCGCTTTCGTCAATGGCTGATCATAATCATTATCGGATAAAATTGGTCTATTGATCTCTAAGATTGGATCATTTGTCAACGGATAGTGCTTCTTCAAATGTATCTCTTTATGGAACATAAGTCCTCCTTGATGTGGGTATCTTTATTCTATCATCTAAAGTAAGTTGAAAAGTGAAATATTGTCTACTTTTCTTTTTCCGTTGAATTGTATTATCATATCTTGGTAAGCGATTACATTATAGATTAAACCTTATGGAGGAATGCTTATGGATATCAAGAAACTTACTGCGATTGAGAAGGTTAGACTTGTTATGGGAGCTGACTTTTGGTCAAACGATAGTCTTGATGGTAGATTGTATAAGTTTGTTTTATCCGATGGTCCAGTCGGATTAAGACATCCTAGAAAAGGAACTCAGCCTGATGGAGGCGTTGTTCCTTCTATTGCCTATCCTTCCAGCCAAGTCCTTTCACAGACTTGGAATAAAGAGATGGCATATTCGGTTGGAAAAGCCATTGCAAATGATTGCATTGAACAAGACATTGATGTGATTCTAGGCCCGGCTGTCAATATCAAAAGAAATCCGCTCTGTGGAAGAAACTTTGAATATTATTCTGAAGATCCGTATCTAGCTGGAACTATTGCAAGAGAATACATCTCAGGCGTTCAGTCTATGAATGTCGGAACATGCTTAAAGCATTTCTGCTGCAACAATATGGAGTTTTCTAGACATTGGGCGAGTATGGAAGTCGATGAAAGAACATTGCGTGAAATCTATCTCAAACCATTTGAGATAGCATGTAAAGCAAAGCCTTGGACAATCATGTGCTCCTATAATCTTGTCAATGGAAGAAGAATGAGTGAAAACGAGAAATTATATGATATCGCAAAGAATGAATTCGGCTTTGATGGACTGATCATGTCGGATTGGGATGCTGTCAAAGACCCAGAAGCCTCATTGAATGCAGGATTATCTCTTGAGATGCCATATAACGAAAGACATCATAACGAGATGCTTAAGAAAGCAGAGGATGGTTTATTGGATGAGGAAAAACTGAATACTGCTGCTCAGGAAGTTATCCATCTTGCTGAAAAATGCGAAGAAGGCAAGAAGAACAGAAAGATGGATATGTCTTTAGAAGAGAGAAGAGGTATTGCCTTGAAAGTGGAAGAGGAAGGTATTGTCCTATTGAAGAACAAAGACAATGTCTTACCATTGAAGCAAGGAAAGACCGTTCTTGTCACTGGTGCACCTGCTTTCCGATATTACTATGGTGGTGGATCAAGCAATGTCACACCGGAATTGCCTTTTACTCCATTGGCTGATGCTTTAAAAGATGAAGGTGTGGATGCCGAGTATTCGGAATCTATCTGGGAAGTCAGACATGGTCTTTGTGATGTCGGAAATGTTAAACATAGTCTTGAGTTAGCTGTTGGTGCGGATTACACGATTCTAGCAGTCGGTGATCCTTCGGATAAAGAGACGGAAGCCTTTGATAGACAGTCTATGAAGCTGACAAATGAAGAAGAAATTATCATTCACGAATTTGCCAAAGTCGTGAAGAATCTTATCATTGTCATTGAAGCGGGTGCTCCGATTGATATGTCATCCTGGATCGATGAAGTCAGTGCAGTTGTCTATATGGGTTATGGTGGAGAATTCGGTCATAAAGCACTTAGTGAAGTGTTGACTGGTAAGGTGAATCCTAGTGGTAAACTATCAGAAACTTTCCCAATTCATCTAGAAGATGTTCCTTCTTTCAATTCCTATCATGATGGATTAGTCATCTCTTATCAGGAAGGATTGAATGTTGGTTATCGTTATTTTGAGACATTTGATAAACCAGTTCTCTTCTCGTTTGGTTATGGATTATCCTATTCCACATTTGAATATTCCAATATGGAAGTGGAAGAGAAAGGAGACGATTATCTTGTCTCCTTTGATATCGAAAATACATCATCAATCGACGGAAAAGAAATCGCACAGATTTATGTTTCGGAATCAGTTCCGGAAGTCTATCGTCCAAAGCTTGAATTGAAGGACTATACAAAAGTCTTTGTTAAAGCACATGAAAAGGTTCGTGTCAGTATTTCATTGCTTCGTTCTGCTTTCTCCTATTACTCTGTCGCATATGATTCAAATAGAGTGAAACCGGGAACTTTCGAAATATTGGTTGGAAAGAGTTCTCACGATATTGTTTTGTCGAAGAAGGTTCTTGTGAAATAGGAAGGTATTAGAAATGCTCAATTTTGATAAATCGTTATGGGACAATAAAGGGAAAAGACCTTTTGTTGTTGCTCATCGTGGGGTCTCAACAGGAAACATTCCTTGTAATACATTAGCTGCCTATACGATCGCTATCGATTGTGGTGCTGATGTTGTTGAAATCGATGTTGATATCACCAAGGATAAGCAATACGTGATCTTCCATCCATGGTTAGAACCCGTTTTTCTTAAGAATGGAAAACACATACAGGATTGTACATTCGATGAAGTCATGACATTCCGTTATCTCAATCAGGATGAAACAATCACTTCTTATCCTATTCCGACACTTCAAGAAGCTTTTCAGCTGTTGAAAGGAAAGACTTATATCGCAGTTGATAAATTCTGGACGGATATAAAAGGAATCACAGAGGAAATCTATAAAGCAGGAGTTGAGAAACAGGTTCTAGTCAAGATACCTGCTGATATGACTTATGTGAAACAGGTTGAGAAATATGCACCGGACTTAATGGTTATGATGGTAGTTAGAAAAGGTGACCCGATAGAGGAAATCAAAAAGAGAAACATCAACCTTGTATGCCTTGAAACACTGTTTGAGAATGATGATGATCCCCTTGTGTCGGATGAAAATATTAGCTATCTTCATCAGAACCATATCATGGTTCATGGAAACAGCATTGTTTATGATGAAACAAAGATCATCGGTTCGAATCATACTGATGATATGGCTTTAGTTCACAATATGGATATTGGATGGGGATACTACTATAGGAAAGGATTTGATTTTGTTCAGACGGATTGGCCGCTTCAGATGCTTATCTACTATAAGGGTTTAGAAGGAAACAAATAAAAAGGAGAATGTTGAAATGAGTACAGTAGTTATCACAGGTTCAGCAAGAGGATTTGGTTTTGAACAGGCAAAGAAGTTCAAGGAGTTAGGATTCAATGTCGTCATCTCTGATGTCAATATCGATAATCTTAAGATTGCATATGACAAATTGAATCTTATCAATGCTGAAAAGACAAAAGTCAAAATGGTAAAATGCGATGTCACAAATTATCAGGATTTGGAAAACCTCTACAATGAGGCAGTCAGTGAGTTTAAAGCTGTTGACATCTGGATCAACAATGCTGGTGTCAATCAGCCGGACAAACCTGTCTATCAATTGACACAGAAAGAGATTGATTTCATGTTAGACATCGACTTGAAAGGTGCCATCTATGGTTCAAAACTTGCCTTTGAGAAGATGAAGGAACAAGGATTTGGTCAAATCTATAATGTGGAAGGCTATGGTTCCAATGATGCCATGATGACAGGACTCTCTATCTATGGAACGACAAAAAGAGCAATCACTTATTTCACTCTTGCTTTAGCGAAAGAGTCGGAAGATGTGACAGGCGGAAAAGTCAAGGTATGTAGACTGACACCTGGTATCATGATCACAGATTTCATCAAGACTGCAAATGGCGGCAATACGAAAATTGAACTTCCTGAAAAGACAAAGAAGGTCTATAACATTCTCGGTGATTATCCGGAGACCATTGTCAATTACTGTGTTCCTAGGATGATCAAGAACACGAAGAACAATGCAAGAATCATGTGGCTTACGAATAGAAGAGCGTTCAGAAGGTTCCTCTTCGCTGGATTCAACAAGCGTGACTTCTTCAAATAAATAACAGATAACAAAAAGCATCTCCGTTGATTGAACTAGGAGATGCTTTTATTGATTTCAGATTATTTTTCGAACTCTTCAGGATGGTGAGCTTCGTATTTCTTTCTTTCAGCTGTATTGAGAATCTTCTTTCTCATACGGATGGATTTTGGAGTGATTTCACAAAGCTCATCTGTGTTGATGTAATCGAGGCAGTCTTCAAGAGACATTCTTCTAGGAGACTTTAAGACAACAGTCACATCCTTATTGGCGGAACGCTGGTTTCCTAAGGATTTGGTCTTGACGACATTGACAGCCAAATCGGAGTTGTACTTGTTCTCACCGACGATCATACCCTCATACACTTCAACGCCAGGACCGATGAAGAGGGTTCCACGCTCTTCAGCATATTTAAGAGCATATGCGGTGGATTTGCCTTCATCTGTTGCGACAAGAACGCCAGAGGCTCTCTGACCGATGGCCTTGTTGATCTTCGGACGGAATTCCTTGAAGGAGTGGTTGATGATACCATAACCCTTAGTAGCAGTCATGAATTGGTTCATGAAGGAGATAAGTCCACGGGACGGGATGACATAGACAAGTCTAGTCTGACCATTTTCACTGGTCATATTGATTGTCTCTGCGGAACGGTTTCCGACAAGCTGCATGACAGCGCCGGCAAATTCATCCGGTACATCAATCTGTAAGTCTTCGTATGGTTCGCATTCGACACCATCGATGACCTTGATGATGACCTGAGGCTTGGATACCTGAAGTTCGAATCCTTCTCTTCTCATCGTTTCGATAAGGACGGAGAGATGAAGTTCGCCACGTCCGGTGACAACGAAGGACTGATCAGAATGATCGATATCGAATTTCATGGAGACATCTCTCTGAGACTCCTCATAGAGACGGTCCTGAATCTTCTGAGCGGTAAGCAAGGTTCCCTCATGTCCGCTGAACGGAGAGGAGTTTGCGGCGAATGTCATACGCATAGTAGGCTCATCAATACGTAATAAAGGAAGCGGCTCTAAGCAATCGCTCTGACATACAGTCTCACCAACCATGATATCCGGAAGACCGGCAATACCGCAGATGTCACCGGCTTTGACTTCATTGACATCGATTCTGTCTAAGCCATGGAAGGCGAAGAGTTTAGCGACTTTGAACTGAGTTGTAGAACCATCAAGACGGATACAGGAAACAGTGTCATTAAGACGGACAGTACCTCTATCGACTCTTCCGATACCGATTCTACCGACATACTTGTTGTAGTCGAGAAGGGAAGGCTGGAACTGAAGAGGTTTATCTTCTTCTGCAGCCGGAGCAGGGATTGTCTTTAAAATGGTGTCAAAGAGAGGATCCATTCCTGGCTTCTGGTCTTCGACCTTGTCTGAATAAGAGGAAGTCATGTTCAAGGCAGAGGTGTAGACAACAGGGAAATCGAGCTGAGAATCATCGGCTCCGAGATCCATGAAGAGTTCCAAAACGGCATTGAGTGCACGCTCCGGATCAGCACCAGGACGGTCGACCTTGTTGATGACGACAACGGTCTTAAGATGGTAAGAGATTGCCTGCTTCAAGACAAAACGGGTTTGTGGCATCGGTCCATCAAAGGCATCGATGAGAAGGCAGACACCATCGACCATGTTCATGATTCTCTCGACTTCGCCGGAGAAATCGGCGTGGCCAGGAGTGTCAACAATATTGATCTTGGTTCCCTTGTAATCGATAGCAGTGGTTTTAGCAAGGATGGTGATTCCTCTTTCATGTTCAAGAGGATTCGAATCCAATGCGCGGACCATGACTTTTTCGTTGTCACGGAATGTTCCGCTGGTCTTTAAAAGAGCGTCGACAAGAGTGGTCTTGCCGTGGTCGACATGGGCAATGATAGCAACGTTTCTGATTTTATCGTTCATAAGCAATCTCCTTACATCAAAAAAACAACATGAAAACAAACTTTAGTATTATATATATACTAGTCAAATAAATAAATCATTTTTTGAGAAAAAGCCGGTGAAAATGTTTACATTGCAAGATTCAAGTCGTCGTAAAGCTTTTCCAATTCCTTATCAAGTTTTGCAATCTGAGTCTCCAATTCACTCATTTTCTTGCTGTCAGTGTAGTTATCTTCGAGATAGCAGGCATCCGTCAGTTCTTTCTTTTTCTTCTCGGCACGGTCGATCTTCTCTAGGATTTTCTCAGGAGATTCTCTTGTCAGTCTGGTCTTTTTGACTTCGACTTTTTCTTCTTTCTTTTCTAGATAAGCAGTCTTTTTCTCTTCTTTCTTGGCGTTATTCTCTTCATCGATTCTTTCTTTCTCTTCTTGGATGATCTTTACCAATTGTTTCTCTTTGAATTCCTCATAAGGACCTTCGTAATAGTATCCTTTTCCGTTGTAGAGATAGAGAAGCTTGTTACAGGTCTTGTCAACAAAGTCACGGTCGTGGGAAACGATGACAAGCGTTCCCTCATAATCGTTTAAGGCATCGACAAGTTCGGAAATCGATAACATATCGAGATGGTTTGTCGGTTCATCGAGAAGCAGAAGGTCGTAGTTTTCCAAAGAGAGGTGAAGAATCTCGATTCGCATCAGTTCTCCGCCGCTTAAATCGCAAAGTCTCTTCTCGTTGCTTTCCTGATAGGTGAAAGCATAGCGGCCAAGGCCGGAATAGATTTCTTCATTAGACATTCTAGGATAGAGGTTTCTGAAATGCTGAAATAGAGTCTCATCCGAAGAGTAGGAACGGATATCCTGTCTTAAGACTCCGATGCTCATGTGGAAGTATCTTCTGATATCACCAGTCAAAGGCTTCAACTCATTCAACAGAACTTTACCGAAAGTGGATTTTCCGATACCGTTTGCACCCATGACGGCAAGATGGTCTCTACCAAACAAAGTGAAAGAGATATCAGAGATAAGGGGCTTCTCGTATCCGATTGAGACAGAGGAAAAATCCATCAGTTTCTTTCCTTCACGGATTTCACCTTTGAGTCCGATGGAAAGATTTCTCTTTTCACGGAGTGTAGGATCTTTGATGCTATTTGCTTCTAGTCTTGCTAGTTTCTTTTCTCTATCGTGTGCGCGAGATGCAAAGCGCGGCTTAGGCATGTAAAAGGTGATGAAGCGTTCGAGCTTTGCTTTCTCTTCTTCCTGCGCTTTGAATTGCTGAAGGGCATTTTCATAGTTGTCCTTCTTCATCTTGGCAAAGTTATCGTAACTAGTGTTGTACATAGTAAAGACGTGATTGTCGATGTCCAAGATGTGATCAGCGAGTCTTTTGACAAAAGCGATATCGTGTGAGACAAATAATACGGCACCTTGATAGGAAGAGAGATAATCTTCCAACCATTCTATTGAAATAATATCAAGATGGTTTGTAGGCTCATCTAGAATTAAGATATCTGGGTTCATCAAAAGAAGCTTTGCGAAAGCGACGCGAGTCTTTTCGCCGCCTGAGAAGGTGGAAATCTTTCTATCATAACTGTCCTTGTGGAAAGAGAACATATTCAGAATCATGTCGATTTTGTATTTGTAATTGTATCCACCGCTTGTTTCAAAGGCATCCTGTCTTCTTGAATATTCGCTTAATAACTTTTCATCATTGGGTGAGTTAGAAATCTTCTCAGAAAGTTCAGCTAATCTCTTTTCCTCTTCCATAAGAGGTCTGAAAACAGAGAGAGCCTCCTCGTAGAGAGTGTTCTCCGGATTTTCGATGACATCCTGAGAAAGATATCCGATTCTGACATTCTTTGAAATGATGACTTGACCGGTTGTCGCTTCCTCTTTTCCTAAAAGGATCTTGATGAGAGTGGATTTGCCTACACCATTTGGACCGATGATAGCAGTCCTATCGTGATCGCGCACGATAAAAGAGACCGGCTCAAATAACCGCTCACCTGAAAACTCCTTCGTGAGTCCTTGAACGTTCAGTAAGACATCCATATATCAATTATTCTTTTTCGATTACGAAATCGCCTTTTTCCTTATCATAGGAAATCAACTCTTCAACGATAGGAGGAACCGAGACCGGTTCATCAGAATAGTCGAAGAAATTCATGACAGAAGGAACCAAAGAATTCATTTCTGGTCTTTCGCTGTACATAGTGAGCAATAAGTCACCTTTGGCTACTTTGTCGCCTAGTTTCTTGTTTAAGACGATACCGGCAGCCATATCGATGACATCATCCTTCGTTTCGCGTCCAGCACCTAATTTCATGCTGGTCAAGCCGAGTTCCATCGTGTTGATGCTCTTGATGTATCCACTCTTGAGAGAATGGACAGGAATCTGATACATGGCAGTCGGGAACTTGGAGAGATCATCGATGAAATCCGTGTCTCCGCCTTGTGCTTTGACAAATGACTTGAATACCTTATAGGCTTTTTCATTGCTGATGACTTCCTTTAAAGCCTCAATTGCTTTTTCTCTGTCATCGAAGACTTTGGCCTGAAGAAGCATGGTTGCACCAGAGGAAAGACAAAGCTCGGTGAAGTCGGCCGGTCCTTTTCCATGCAATGTCATGACCGCTTCCTTGACTTCCAAGGAGTTGCCGATTGCAAGACCTAAAGGCTGATTCATGCTTGTGATTTCAGCGCGGACATCACGATTGAAATAGACACCGATCTCAACCATCATCTTGGCTAATTCTTCGGCATCTTCTTTTGTCTGCATGAAAGCGCCACTTCCGTATTTGACATCCAAAAGGATGCAGTCGCAGCCACTGGCTAACTTTTTGCTCATGATTGAGGATGCGATAAGAGGCATGGAATCGACAGTACCTGTCACATCTCTTAAAGCATATAACTTCTTATCAGCAGGATCGAGGTTCTTGCTCTGACCGATGATGGACATGCCATTTTTTGAAACATCATCCATGAACTGCTTGATGGATAAATCGATTCTCATTCCAGGAATGGATTCAAGCTTATCAAGTGTTCCGCCTGTGAATCCAAGACCTCTTCCAGACATCTTGGCGACTTTGATATTGGGACTGACACTAGCAATCATCGGGCATAAGGCCATGCTGGTCTTATCACCGACACCGCCGGTGGAATGCTTATCGACTTTGACACCGCTGATTCTAGAAAGATCAACTGTATCACCAGAGTGTAACATTGAGTCTGTCAGATCGAATGTCTCTCTCTTGGTCATACCCTTTAATCTGATTGCCATCAAAAGAGCGGAGACCTGATAGTCAGGAATGGAGCCTTTTGTATATCCGTCAATCCAGAATTTGATCTCTTCCTTTGTTAACTGCTCGCCATGTTTCTTCTTTTCGATAATGCTGATAATGTCCATAATAAAAAACCTCTTTCAAAATTATACCATAAAAGCCATCCTTTTAAGGATGGCCAGTGAATCAATCCATGTAAATCACAACCCAACGATCATTATCGATGCCGTTTAGGTTGTCATAGACTCGAATGAACAACGAGTGTTCACCAGTCTCTCCGACATAATAGAGTGCGGAATTCTGATTGATGTAGACATATTCCTGATCGTCACTTGTCTCACCGTTTGCACATAGCGCACGTTTTGCTTCGAAATAGCGTTTTGCCTTTCCGACTAAGGTATAGCCGCAGTCGCTTGCTTCATGAACAGGAATCTTTCGTCCGTCACGATGCACGAAACATATCTGTGAGTCATGCACGAGTGTACCTTTAAACACGTATTCGGTACCGCCGAAGAATGTAGAAGTCTGCTCGTAAAGCTGGTGTCTTACGTTTTCCTGAACAAGATAAACGTCGGCTCCCTTTTCCACTTCTATGCACTTGCTTACTTCTGATAACGGCTTTGCCTGCAACGGCTTGACATTCTCATCTGAGTCAGAACATACTTTGACATAGGTTTTCTTTGATGACATATTAGTTTCCTCCGCTTCCAAAAAATGGAACGTACACTAATAATATAAAACCATTGCACTCAAATGCAAATGATATTTTCAAAATTACAAGAATTTTACAAGTTATCGGATACTTTTTTTGCAATATTACTTATGTAAGCCCTTATATTATTCGTTGTTTTATATCGTTTTTTTGGCTTTTTTCATTATATTTGATGAAAAATCAATCCATTTGTCAAAAAAGAAATCTTTGAAGCAAAATCCATGATAAAATAAGCCATGAATGAGGTGTCTTATGAACCAACACAATGATGATTCTTCCGTCTTTTCTTCCTTGCTTACCCCATATTGTACAGAAGAGGAAACAAAAATATTCCTTTCTCATCTAAGTGATGCTCCTGTTTCATCCTTCCTTGTCAACACTTATAGGGAGTATTCACCATCTTTTTCTTTAGCAAAACAAGATGAAAAGGATTCTCTTCTTTATCGCTTTGACAAGAATACATTGCCACTTGGCAAAAGCGTTGATCATTTTTCTGGTTCTTTTTATATTCTGGATCCATCCAGTGCTACCATCAGTTACTACCTAAAGGATTATCTGCCTAAGAATTTCACTTGCCTTGATCTTTGTGGTGCACCAGGTGGAAAAACAATATCCCTTGCCATGAGAAGACATGACGGATTATATCTTTGCAATGATATCTCATATCAGAGAGCCAATGAAATCAGAAAGAATGTGGAACGCTTAGGACTCAGCAATGTGTTATCTTTATCCATTGACCCACAGAAACTAGATCTCTATCCATACTTTGATTGCATCATATTGGACGTTCCCTGTTCTGGAAGCGGAATGATCAGAAAAGAAGAGAAAATGAGAGAAGATTGGTCGATAGATAAAGTCAATCGTCTACTTCCTATCCAGGAAAGTCTTCTAGAAAAGGGATATCAGTTACTGAACAAAGGTGGCGTATTAGCATATAGCACCTGCTCTCTTTCTGTTTCGGAAGATGAAGATCAGGTTCGAAGTTTCCTGAATAGACATAAAGACATGGAACAGATCAAAATTGATCCAAGAGAAGGAATGAAAGAAGGAGTATTCTCTTTTGGATATCATATGATTCCAGGTATCTTTGATGGAGAGGGCATCTATTTCTGTTTGCTTAGAAAGAAAGAGGGCTCTTCTCCACTTTTGACAGCGATGAAAGTTGAGAAGGATGGAAAAGCTAGCTTTGACTATAGGAAGAACAAATATATTGTAGATAGGATGTATAAGGAGATTGCAAAACTCCCTTACCTAGCACCCGGCGTAAAAGTGAAGGATGATTCTGAACATCCGAAATGTGAATATGATCACGCCTATTCGAAAATAGCAAATGATATCATGCATATTGATGTCGATGAGAAATCAGCTATCGAGTATGTAAAAGGAAATGAAATCAAAATAGATTCATCTATAAAGGATGGACTCTGTGTCATCACTTATCAAGCGATTCCATTAGGATATGGAAAAGCAGTGAAAGGCAAAATCAAAAACTATCTTCCCAAGGGATTAAGGGAGAATCTTATTGCTGTTAAGTAAGTTTGTGTTCTATTTTTCCTCACATACCGCATAGACATAGTCATCGATTCTTGTTTCTTTTATTGTCCAAGTTCTTCCATCGATATCTTGAGTTAACTGGATACCGTTACTATAAGGAATAACAGAGAATCTTTTGATATTCTCATTGATTCCTGTTCCAATCGCTTTCAAAAAACTCTCCTTTGCAACCCAAATTCGATAGAATGCTTCTGTTTTATCATTTGAATTATTGATATATTCCTGTTCTTCTTTGGAAAAGCAACGTTCACTGATCTCTTTTTTCATATCTAGAATCTGTTCAATGTCACATCCTATTTCTTTGTCAGAGATGACACAGATTGCTTTCTTTCCGGAATGGGAAAGATTGAAGTGAATATTTGGATAGTCTTTTAAATATGGCTTATGCAGTTCGGTATAGTTGATGATGACATCTGCTTCATTAAGATGATATTCATTCAATGCTCTATTCAGTGCAACACCAGCTGCTAAGCAAAGTTTTCTATCCTTTGAAAAAGCATAACGATTTGCTTTTTCTTTTCGATAAGAGGAAAGTTGATCAATGTCAGAATCAGTCAATGAGTCGCAGTCAACACAATATATCTTTGTCATAGGAATCTCTTTCTGTCTTCTATTATAAACGATTGAAATGAAGTCTTACTCTTTCTATTAGAATTACCGATTAGAAATTGGTAGAAGAAATTACCTATCCAAACGTTCTTTAGAGCCCTTCATCGGTTATAATATTACAAGCTAACAAGGAGGGCATATGGCGTATTTTATACAACAAGAGAGAGATAACATCGTTGTATCAAAAGAGATTGTGACACTATTTCAAGTTACGACTTTTAAGATACTGAACATGAACAACGATGATATCACATCTTACACCTTTATAAATACAGGTGAAGATTTTTATGTTCAGGACAAGTTGAGTGAATCAGGCGTTTATGAATTGCTGATTCCTTTATTCGGTCATGATATTCCGATTGAAAGACTTTATTATGATGTTGAGGATCTTACTAAGCCTATAATCAAGATTCCAAAATTAGGAAAAAGAATCGTATTAAAGCAAGAAGATGTCGTGAAAAGAATGCAGTTAGAAGATGAATTCTATGACAAAGTAAAGGAGAAAGCTGAACATGTACTCGGATAAGATTGATTGTTTCTTAAAGGCAGAAAATATAAAGAAGCTAACAGAAGATGATATTGAAAATTTATGTGAATTAATTTCGATAGACAAGCTTAGAAATGGTGTTATCAAGTATTATAAGAATCCCTCAACCAAAGGAAAAAAATACGGAAAAGGGGATAAGGCTTGGAACAAAGTTGATCACGATAACCCAAGCAGCGGATTTGTCAAAGCTTTCTTTGTCTATAAATTATTAAAAGAAGATCCTATCGACGCTTTGGTGGTGGAAACATTAAACGAAAAGTATTTGAAGACAATATTAGGTAAGGCTGATTATACAAATCCAACGATTGAGAAGATCATTGAAGCTATCGATAAGAATGAGAATTACAAAGACTATGATAAGTGTCTGTTAAAAAAGGTAATCGGTGATGATGTCTCAGATGAGGAGTTTGAAAAGGTAAAGAAAGATCTTCCAAAGCCCATTGAGGATAAAGCACCTGTCACTATCGTCAAGAAAAAGGTAAAACTAGAAGACTTGAATGATGATGCGAAAATTGAACAACTCAATAAACAGATTGAAGTTCTGAAATCACAGAATTCCGTCTTGAAAACAAAGAACAAGGATCTTGAGAAAGAGCTAGAAGCAGAAAAGACCAGAACAAGTGATTTAAAGAGAGATGTGAAAGAGAAGGAAAAAGCGTATAACGAATGCAATAAGGAATACGTTGGCCTGAAACAGAAACTCAATCTTCTCCTTAAGAAGGAAAAAGTTCAAATCAATTATGAGAACGGTGATTTCGACAAAGAAAATCTCTTGAACCTTCAGAAAGCCATTGAGGATGGATTCAAAGCAAAGGACTATAAAGCACTTCAGAAGATCATGGTTAAGACCTATGTCATCTTAGGTGTCTTTGATGGGGGCAAGAAGAAATGAACTACGACTTGGATACGATGACATTTCTTGTGAATTCATCAGAACAGGATGTATTAGTAAGATTCTATCATGCAGAACCGATTCAAAAGGCAAGTGGCGGATATTATCTCCAATGCTTTTTGCTTCCTATCTCTGATGAGAGTGACACATTGAATCAGATGAATGT
This sequence comes from Alistipes onderdonkii, assembly GCA_963589675.1. Lineage (GTDB taxonomy): Bacteria > Bacillota_I > Bacilli_A > RFN20 > CAG-288 > Enterosoma. The sequence continues at coordinate 16,180 of CAVALL010000025.1, forward strand.
CTTCTGGGACAAATCCATGGTAGATGGTCATTACTGCTATAATGCAACTGGTGACTATATCTTATCAAATGTGTGCGGTGAATATGTATCAAATGCACCGAAGACCTTCGATGAGGCTCGGGAACAGAAAGTGACACTGGATAAGTTGCTCAAAGACAAAATCATTCGAATCAAGCCTTACTTTCATTTTGACAATGTAAAAGGATTCTATTATCGCAATCCTGATTTTAATGCGGCAATTGATGTCTATCCGGCTCATTTTGAATGCGAGTCATTCTTTAAAATTCCTGTACTGAATGAAAAGAATTATACACTCTTAAAGGAACATAAGATCATCTCTTTACAGAATTGGAACATGGTCACATTTGGTGTTCCGAATTTCCTCATATACAAGAACCGATTGATTTCAGTCAAACTGACAACAACGAAGGTCAGTGAATACAACTGCTGTTGGAAAGAGGAAGATGACTTCTTGGAATTAGAGTTTGATTTGGATACCTTAAGAGCTAATTATCTCTACCTTCAGTACGATGAAGATAATTATGCTTTCTTGGAAAAGACGATGCTTCCAACCATGAAGAAAATCGAACTGGAAAACAAGGTGGATGAGAATGAAGGATTAGAAAAGACACCGGAAATAAAAGCCGATGAAACGAAAGCGGTCCTTGATAAGTTTGAAAGATACCTGAGGTCGAAAAAACTCTATTATTATGAAGAGGACATTGAGAATTTCCATGCCTGTCTGAAAAGCAGAATCCTTACGATTCTTGCGGGTATGTCCGGTACCGGAAAGACAAGACTACCTTTGGAGTATGCTCAGTTCTTCCATATGAACGAAGAAAATCATACCCTTCTTTTCCTCTCAGTATCACCAAGCTACAATGAGCCGTCTGATATCTTAGGATTCTATAATCCAGGAGATAAGACCTATGTCCCTAGTGAGACAGGACTTACCACATTCTTAAAACATGCCTCTGATCATCCGGATGTCATGCACATGGTCATCTTCGATGAGATGAACTTGTCGCAGATTGAATATTATTTTGCTCCATTCTTGTCCATTATGGAAAAAGATAGTGACCACAGAGTTATCACATTATATGATGAGAATCTGGACTGCAAGAATAAGGATAAATATCCTGCAAAGATTAAGATTCTTGACAATGTCCTGTTTGTTGGTACAATCAACTTAGATGAGACAACAAAAGATTTGTCTGATAGATTACTGGATCGTTCCTTTATCATCTCTTTGAAGAAGACTACATTTGACCGTTTCAATGCTGTCATGATTTCATCCGGAGATGAGGAAGAAATCTCCTATACCGGAGACTATAGACTCTTGATGGGAGAGGTCAGTTCTTCCTTCTGCTTCAATGATTACTTGACTGCTGAGATGAGGGAATTCTTTGACTCTTTCAATCAACTCTTATCCAAAGATGATTCTCAGAGAGGCATTTCATTTAGAACGGTGAAGAACATCGCACTCTATCTGAAGAATTCCATGATTGATGAGAATGATTCCTCTTCTGGATTGATTTTCGATTATGCTCTGAAGCAGACTGTCATGAGAAAGATCAAGGGTGCTTATGAGAGCATTGCTGATTTAGTTGGAACGATTGATGAGAACGGAAATCTTGTGAATTCCTCTATTTTGAATCTGTTTGAACAATATAAGAATGTATCTTCTTTTGAATCGTCCAAACAGGCCCTTAAGAGCAAGGCATTGGAATTGAAGAAATATGGATATTGCAGATAAGCTTATCTATACCATCAATAAAAAAGAGGCAAGGGTAGTTGACCTAAATCGTGAAGAGAATAAGGTTCTCTTCACGATTGAAGAGACATCCTTCCTCTATGTCAGAATGGAGTGTTCCTCTAAGGCAGAAGTGAAAATAGAGTGTGACAGCTATGCTCTTAGAGAAAATGAAACGCTGTTTACAGACGGCAAACTCATACTCGGTAATCGAATTAATTATCAGATTTCAGGTGGCGATTTATACTATCTTCCTGGACAGTATAAGATTCTTTACATTACAGCAAATGGAACAAAGGAATTCTACTTCCGTGTGTGTCGAAACAAAGAACTATCCCAGGAAGGATATTACACAATCATTCAGCGTATCGAACAATTGCTTCATGGTCTTGTTTTTGACATGAGGAGAAAAGGGAAATCTCAATCAACAACCTATTCCCTTATTGCGTTAAAAGACACATTGGAAAAGGAATATGAGCCTTTTCGAAATGAGTTATCCTACCTTTTGAACCATCTGAACAACGATTTGAAAAACGCATATGTCCGTTCCGATTCGATTGGAAGAATGGATTCTAAGGCAATCAAGATGAATCTGACTCATCCTTCCTATATCAATAAACCGATATCCAAGAAGAAAGAGATGACGTATGATACACTTGAAAATCGAAACCTGAAAAAATTGATTCAGGAGATGAAGAAGGAACTCCTTCTCATTTTGATATCGATTGACCAGAAAAGAAACAGCATTGTTTTTGATGATTCCGAAGAGGAGATACAATCTCACTCGAAAAAGATGGTGAAGGAGAAGATGGAGAAGGATAAGACAGAGATGGACACATTCTTGAATGGTGCTGAAAACATCTGTCAGAAATATTTTTCATTATGCGGCCGTATTCTTAACCATCCTATCATGAAGTCAATCAGTGATATTCCTACAAGGAACTATCACTCTAGAAAAGAAACGGAACTGAAGAAGAGAATCGATGATCTATTAGACTCTTCTAAGACTGCATACCGATTCAAATCCTCTCAGCAGATTTTTGAATATTATGGATATTACTTGATTCATAATGTTCTTGTTCAATCCGGTTATCAGCTTATCAGTGAACTGGATTTCACATCGTTCCGTGAAAATGATACCTGTATCTATTATGAATCAAATAATAGGATAGCCGCTGTTTACTATGGCCCATATTGTGAAAACTATCTTAAGACAGATAGAAAGGATATAACAGTATCAGTCAATTCTGATCATAAATCACCAGACTTCATCATCAGAATGTATGATAAGAACAATGGTGAGTTCCTATTTGAGAATGTATTTGAAGTGAAGTATATTCCGTTTTGGAAAGTGGAAGCTATCAAAGAAAAGAAAGATGATATTATAGATACGGCATCTGACTATCTTCAGTTCGGATATCTGACTGAAAACAAAGAATTGAAACTCGGTGTGATACACAAAGTGTTTGTTCTCTTTGTTGCAAGAGAAGAGAAAGTCACGGATCTGAATGATCTACATCGTATATATCTGTTAGGTGTTACAGGAACTGAGAATCCAAAAGTTGAAACGCTATTAAAAGAGAATCTTTTGGATTAATAAACTACAAATAATTTGTCTATTTCATTAGAAAATGGAAGGAGAAATGCTATGGATTACGTCAAACTGTCCAAGGAAGTATCCTATGCATTAAGGCATGCTCCTTGGGAATATGAATTAGAACTTGATGAAGAAGGATTTGTTCCGATTGAACAATTGCTTCATTCTTTGAATTCGGCTAAAGAATATGATCGAGATATCACAAAAGATGATCTTGAATATATCATTACTCATTCTGATAAAGTAAGACATGAGATTGTAGGGGATAAGATAAGAGCACTATACGGTCATTCAACACCTGTCAAGATTGAAAAGACACCTGCTACTCCACCTGATGTTCTCTATCATGGAACGGCAAAGAGATTCTTAGACTCCATCATGAAAGATGGGCTATTACCAATGAAGAGACAGTATGTTCATCTTTCTGCTGATACAGATATTGCTACTCTCGTTGGTAAAAGAAGAGACAAGGAACCGATTATCTTAGAAATTGATGCAAAGGAAGCATCGAAAGACGGAATCCTCTTCTATGTTGGAAATGATAGAATCTGGTTATGCTATAAGACACCGGCGAAGTATATCAAGATTCAGAAAAAAACTTATTGAAAATCTAACATTTGCAGTTTTACTTTACAAATTTGTGATATTTTACTTTACACATTTGTGATAAAACAGCCAATAAAAATTAGTATTTTAGGGAATGCAACTCCCTTTTTGCATAAGCTTTAGGAGACATGCGAATGAAAGAACTTCTAAATTCCGGAAATAGGTAATACGTATACGTTATCTTTTAACGGATAAATTGTATCGGTATTGCAAATGATTGCTTTTGATCCGATTTGATACTTTGTATTGTCTAATTGTTTGAATCCTTTGACGGCTTTGTCGCTAAAGCTGATTCCACTCTTGCATTCTACTCTATGTAACTTGCCGTCTTGAATAATGACTAGGTTGATTTCATTCATGTTATTGTCTCTGTAATAATAAAAACTAGGTTCTTTACCATTGTTAATGTAGCTTTTCTTCAATTCGTTAATGATGTATGTTTCAACAAATCTTCCTGAAAAGGCACTAGATCTTAAAACATCTCCACTGTTCAGCTTTGCTAAATAACACGCTAATCCCGTGTCGGAAAAATAGAGTTTTGGTCTTTTGACAATTCTTTTTGAAATAGATAATTCATTATATGGCTGTAATAAATAAACGATATCACCGGCGAGCAATACACTAAGCCAGGACATAACAGTCTTTTTATCGACGCCAATTATTTTTGCAATGTTGTCGTAAACCAATTCTTCTCCGGTTAAAGACGCGATTAGTTCCATAAAATTTCTGAATAGGAGCTTATCTTTCACATTCAATATTTCAGATACATCTCTTTCGATATAGGTCTCGACATAGTCAGAATAAAACTTTTGTACTTTCAGTTTATTGTTGCTATAAAGTTCCGGATAGAATCCTTTGACTATATCATCAAACAATTGAATTGCAGTCAATGGATTAGCGCTTGCTCTCTTTTGTATGTTTAATATATTGAAATCAAATACCGGTTCATCTCTATGAATGATTTCATTTCTCGAAAGAGGCATCATATGTATTATAGATACTCTTCCTGCCAGAGATTCTGTTATGCCATTCATCAATCTATACATCTGAGATCCAGTCAATATATACATTCCGTAATTGTCGATTCGTTTTCTTTTTTCATTATTGACGATTTCCTCAATTGCGTTAAAGAGTCCTGGAGCGCGTTGTACCTCATCAATGATTAATGGCCAAGGATGTAATTGTAAGAATAAAACAGGATCATAATTAGCAAGTTCTCTATCTCTTGAACTATCAAGTGAGACATAACTAAAACCCATTTTTTCGAATTCGAAAGCTATTGTTGATTTACCTACCTGTCTTGCTCCGGTAATGAGTGTTACCGGTCTTGATTTAACGCTATTTAATATTTGGTTATAAATGTGTCTTGCTATCATAGAAATTGCACCTCTTATATATAATATCCTAGTATTTTAGGGAGTTCAACTCCCTTTTTGTATAAGATTTAAGTAACGTATAAAAGAAAAATAGTGGCTTACACCACTATCATTTCTTCTTTCTATTACGAGCAATATTTAACTTTGCCCTTACAACGAAGTGTCCAGGAATATAATAGATACCTATTATACA
>CAVALL010000026.1:0-16283 GCA_963589675.1 Alistipes onderdonkii
CATTTAATCGTGTGTATTAAGAAAGAGTGTTGAAAATTTACTATCTGCATTTTCTGAATTGATTACGCTTTCAGAAAAAATCAATTACATCAAAATTTTGTTTTTGTGATAATCATTTGGTCAAAAATCAATTGACGTGAAATTGATTCTCTAATGTGTGCGATAGAGATTAAATTTCAATCTTTCTAGGAGGTAATATGAACTCAGAAAACGTCCTTGGAGAGGAAAGATTAGGTAAACTGATATTCAAGTTTTCCATTCCTTGTGTCCTCTCATTGCTTATCAGTGCACTATATAATATTGTCGATCAGTTCTTCATCGGAAACTCTTCTGTCGGTGCTTTAGGTAACACCGCAATTACGATTGTCTTTCCGCTTACTGTCATTGCCTTAGCCTTTGCTTTGATGTTAGGAGATGGAGCCGCTGCCTATATGTCATTATGCTTAGGCAGAGGAGAAAAGGAGAAGATTTCAAAGGTTGTCGGTATTATCTTGACAGTCATTTTCATTCTCATTGAAATGAAGAAGATGAACAAACTAGAAGCCGAAAAAGAAAACTAGAATGAAAATAGAATCACGTTTCCGTGATTCTATTTTCATATCAGTTAGTCTGTGGATCGCCTTGTAACTTTGGATAGAGATTGTATTTGAGAAGATAGAAAGTAGTAAGAGTGATCATGCTTCCGGTTAAGACATCCGAGGCAAAGTGAGCTCCTTGAATAACTCTCGATATCATAACGGTAATGATCCACGCATAAGAGATAAGATTTGTAAGAATATATCCAGTCTTCTTATGCTTGATGAAGGTAGCAGGAAGAAGTGTGACCAATATGATACAACTAGCGTTTGCGCTGTGTCCGGATGGGAAGGAGTCATGACCGGAGAAGAAAGAAGGAATATACCATGGCTTGAAATCATTGTACGGATAAACCAACTCTCGCATCCTTGGTCTTCCCCAGGAATATTTGATTGCATTGATCAAGACCTGTTCAATGAGGATTGTAAGTATTGCAATGATTGCAATCGTTTTCATCTCATTGGAATATTTCTTAGTCAATAGATGCATGCAATAGAGTGCTAATGCACTGATAGGAAGTGCAAAAGATAATCCATAAATCCAAGCATGACTGACTTTGAGATAGTTTAAGACAAAGAATAAGATCAAGAAGCTATAAGCAAGAATTCCAATGATTGAGATGATGCTAGTAACAATATTCTTCCATTTGACTATTCTGTTTCTAGTCAAGAACAACGTGGAGAACGATAGTAATGCAATCAGTGTGAATGGTACCTCAGCAGAGGTTTCGAGAATCTTTGCGAAAACACTTTCTTGGTTGAGCAAGAATAGGGAGATGTTCAAATCATAGAAAGCAAAAACAATCATCAACGAAACGTATAGAATAACAGGTGCCGATATCATGGCAATCTTCTTTAGCATATAAATCCTTTTTGATATGAATGGGATGATTCATATTCCTTTCTAAGAAAAGCATATCAAAAAGAGAGACAATATTTCTTACATGATTGTCCATTATCTTATATGATTGTCCTAAGATGGCACGAATAAAGACTAACTTAATATATGTTGAATCATGAAAACTGTTTTGAAAAAGAATCGAAATTCTAAACATTACTGAGAAAATCAGGATTGATTTTATAGGGGAAATACACTTTTCCCATATTTTTCGATGCTAAAAAATACACTTTTCGTATAAATTGAGGCGCCCAAAAATACACTTTTCCTATTCAACCACGTTTGCAAAAAGGTAATAAATGATAGTTAATATTTAAATCTTATGTAATTTAGTTAGATTGGTTTGCTAAATACCAGTTAAGAAATCTTTTATATTTTATTCTCTTTTAGCTATTGGTCTTTCGCACGTTTCTGTATATCCTTCTTTTTCTTGCTTCTCTATTTCGTATTGTAATTTTCTGACGAGTCTTTTCTTTTCTGTGAAACTTAAGTCGGATGCGCTTAGATATAACCAGTGAGAATATTCTCCTGCTATTCGTTCTTTGATATGTGTTGGACCTGCAATTTTAATGATTGAGGATACAAAGCGATTGGTCGCATATTGGCTCATGACCCAAGAAGTGAATGCCTTAGCATTGACTAATACATTGGCTACTCCATATCTTGCTTTTTCGTTGTCTTTCATATCCTCAGGTACAAGTAGACCTTTATCTGTTTTGAATGGCAAAGGTAATACTCTGTTAGGATGGTTCTCTTTCAATGTCTTGAAACGTACACATCTGGTGTATTTAAGAGGCTTTGAGAAGAAGTCTTCAAAGGATTGGCATACTTTCTCTTCGTTTTCGATACGGAAATAGAATGACATGACAAAAGCTAAGAAACCATCTGGTCTTATATCAGCTGCTAATTTGTCATCTAATGTTTTGTAATAACGACCTTCAAAATGAAGATTCTCTTTGAATAGCTGTTCAAAATCACGATTTTTATCCATGTCATCAGAAATGATATCTTTTTCTTTTGGTATATTAAGGCTTTCAATCGTATCGAAGATCATAGACTCCGATATTCTAGGTCTAATGTTATCATTTGTGACACGAAGCAAAACGGCATAAGGCTTTCCCTGGAATTCCTGAATTTTGTAGACACGATACCAGTAAGATTTATGATTGAATGTTCTTTTCTGTCTTTTGATTGATTCAGCTTCATCGTAATATTCGAATTCAATCTTAATCATCTTGCCCTCGTTATAGGCTTGATAGACAGCTTTCATCTTTCTGTCGATTTCAATGTTATATTTGTTGACACCTTTCTTCGCTTTATTCGCTTCTTTCTTCAAGTGTTCACGGTTATAGTAGTTACTAAAGGCATCTAGGATACGCTCTGTCAAAAAGTCAGTATCTTCATCACGTGTGTATTTATCATTCTTGATAGCAGATAGTATCTTTACTATCTGCTCTTCATCAAGATGATTCTTTTCCTCGATATAGAACTTGTTTGTATCCGTACAATTGACGATGAAAGGAATCTTATCAGAGTTTCTGAATTTGTCACTGATAAGAATAAGATATTGAAGACAATCACCGATTCTCTGTCTTCGGATATCATTTCCATTTGTAGCCTTAGGATCATATTTCAATCCGAAATTTGTAGCATGCCTACAAATATCCTGTTGGGAAGCTGGGTGATTGATATCCGTATAATTCAATAGGTAATCAATCGTAATCAGCATCTCTCTTTGGTGAATCATTGCATCATTGTGTTTCATAATTTATCCTCCGCGACAATAGAATAATCCGATGATTATAGTATAGGATATCGAATTAGAAATTGTACTGAAATCAGTACAATAATGAATACAGTGTTTCTTAAGACAATGGGAAAGAAAATTAACGCGTGAACAAGATTTATACCTTATAAGGTATAAATCTCTATAAGATATTGATATTTATACCTAAAAGGGTATAATTATTATATATAACATTTAATTTATACCGTTTCGGATATATTATGTATAGATAAAGAGGGCTAAATTTATGAATTCAATTGCTGAATTTGTGAAAAAGAGTAGAAAGGAAGCGGGACTGACACAAGAAGAGTTTGCAATCCGTTCTGGTCTAGGACTTCGTTTTGTCAGGGAACTAGAACAAGGCAAGCCCACTGTCAGAATGGATAAGGTGAATATTGCTCTAAATATGTTTGGAATGGAAGCTGGACCAGTCAGAAAGGAAAATAAGAAATGAGTTCATATAGAACTGCATACATTTATGTTAGAGACATCTATGCTGGATTGTTGAAAGAAACAGATACTGGATATAGTTTTGCATATGATGCAGATTACTTGAATCGGGAAGATGCAACATCGGTGTCTTTGACATTGCCTCTTTCAAATGAAGAGTATCAATCTAATACGCTTTTCCCTTTCTTTGACGGCCTTGTTCCAGAAGGATGGCTTTTGAATGTGGTCAGCAAGAACTGGAAACTAGATAAAAAGGATCGTTTCGGAATTCTCCTTGTTGCGTGTAAGGATTGTATTGGAAATGTGACTGTGTCGGAGGAAAAGTTATGAGCAATTGTTTGTGTTGTGGTAAACCATTGAAATCTAGTGATATGAATGGTTGGCATGAATCCTGCATAGTGAAGTTTTTCGGTACGAAGACATTTCCGGAGATTGATTTAGATAAGAATGCCTTGGAGTCTTTGACTTTGAAGAATGTATATCAGGGTTTGACAGTTCCTGGTGTACAGAAGAAATTATCCCTCCATTTAAGCGTTGAAAGAAAGAAGACTCGATTGACTTTAGTTGATTGTCCGACTAGCTATATTTTGAAACCGCAGGTAGAAGAATATGAATGTCTGCCTGAATTGGAATGGGTAAGCATGAGATTAGCGGAGAATGCCGGAATATCAATAGTTCCCTATGCTCTAATTAAGATCAATGGTGAGTATGCTTATTTATCCAAGAGAATTGATCGTGTATTGGAAAATGCAGAAGTGAAGAAATTGGCAATGGAAGATTTCTGTCAGCTTGATTACAGATTGACAGAAGACAAATATCGGGGCTCATATGAAAGATGCGCCAAGATCATTGATAAATACTCGGTCCGATCAGGATTGGATTTGACTGAACTATTTATGCGAGTCGTCTTTTCTTATATGATTGGTAACTCAGATATGCACTTAATGAACTTATCCTTGATTGAAACGAAGTCTGGAAGCGGAACCTATTTCCTATCACCAGCTTATGATTTTTTGGCTGTCAATGTCGTATTGCCGGAAGATGATGAGGAATTTGCCTTGACACTAAATGAAAAGAAGAAAAACATAAAAAAGGATGATCTCTATACCTTTGGAGATCATTGTGGATTAAGTAAAATAGCATGCCAGAAAATGATAAAGAAGCTCTCTTCTTATGAGGATGATTTTATCTTGATCATAAAAGAATCTGTTTTACGAAAAGACTTACAAGACAAAATGATTTCGTTGATAAAGAAAAGGTGTGAAACGCTTTCTTGAGATAATGCATATGACTAAGTTGTCTGATTGAACAATTCTTAGAACCATTAAGAAGATTGGTTAATCAAATTTTAATCCATTTATACTTTTTCTTATTGTTCTATTTAGCAAATAAAACAACTTATTTTTAATAAATTTGTATAACGAAAGAGTCGAAAATGATAAGGAAAGTTGAATGCGATAAAGGAACTAGTGAGTCATAGAATGGTTCACTTCATTTTTTAGTCGCATTTAATTACATTAAATGAACCTTGGCGGTATAATATTCAGTGTAATTTTGGAGAACTATTCTATGATATTTTCAAACTCTGTTGCTAAAAAGCTGATTGTCTCTATTGGATCCGTTTTCTCTCTTATCCTTGCCTTGATTCATATCTTCTTAGGTTCGACGGAGGGAACAATCTATAAGTTCGCATATAAATATACGCCGAATACGGTTGGAATACTGAGTTGGATGGTATTAGCCTTTGCAGGTTTGACTGCTATCTTTTCCTTTGTTGCTTTGATTATGCAGCTGTTGAAGAGAAAGATGAAAGTATCCTTACTAGTGAATGCCTGTTTCTCCTTGTTTACGATGATTTTCTCTCTGACACTTGCTGATATCAATAACATCTATCCTTGTGTCTTATTCGGTTTGAATCTGATTCTTGCTATCTATGCTACGATTTATGAGATACGGAACAAAGAGGAAGAGTTTGCTTCTTTCGATGGTGCTATCTTCAATATCGTCATCTCTATATTGACGTTAGGGTCTTTGTTTTCTTTATTCTTTATCCCAGTCTGTTTCTATGATGGCGTCTCTCATTTTCGATTGATTGATGCCTTCAGTGAAAATGCAAACATCATCTGCTTAGTCTCTTTTGTCTCGTTCTTTGTTCTTTACATTGCATTATTGCTGTATTTCACTCAAATACTTGTCGATATGAAGGATATTAACAAGTTCACTTCCAAAACGAGAGGGCTAGTCTATTCCGGATTCATCCTTGCTATCATCTTCTATCTCTTCTCGATCATCATCAGCTTTGTTGATAAATCTTCTCAGTCAACATCCGTTACAAAGACTACAGTCATCGCCTATATTCCTCTTGTATTGATGGCTGTCATCTCCATTGTGAATTCTGCCTTGACTCCTCGTTTTGTCAAAGATGAAGTGAAAGAGGAGAAAGATGTCAAAGAAAAGAAATCCTTCAATTCTCTTATTACCTTAATCTTCACTGTTCTCTTCGTTGGACTATTAGTCGGTGCCTTGTTCTCAAATATCCTTGTCATTACCTATACAGTATCTTCCGTCAGTGATACTGTCACAGTCAATGGATTTGATGTATTGAAGAACTATAAGAACATGGATGCAGAATACAAGACTCTTGCTTTCTTCATCTATCTCATCATCACCTATGCTATCTGTGCAGTTGTTCTTTCCTGTTCTTTATTCTTCAGAAGGAGCAAATACTTCTATAAGTTCTCCTTTGGTGTCGTATCATCCTCATTCATTCTTCTCTTTGTCCTTGCCTTCTTTGGAAAACATTATGAGATTGATTCCAATATTCAGCTTGAGACGATACAAAAGATACTGCTTAGCAAAGGAATCACGCTCAGTGTCGAGTTCACCTCTACAATTAAGAGTCAGACCATCTATTTTGCAATCGCAAGTCTTGCTTTGCTTGTCGCGCTTATCGCATTCAAGCCATTCACCAATCGTTTGAAAGAAGAGGCAATCGATGTCAATGTCAAGACAGAGGATGCTCCTGTTCTTCCGTCTAGTGATGTTGAGAAGAAGGAAGAAGAACTCCCTATCAAGAAGAAAGACTTCCAGCCTTGCCCAGCCTTCCATGAGATTGATGAGAAAGAAGAATTATACGTAGAAGAAATCAAAAGAAGAGAGAAATTCTTGTTTGAGAATCCATCCCTTCCGAGTGTCGTTCATTTCATTGTCGAATATGCAAGAGACTCTAGACTTCATCTTTCCTATAAGGAAGAGGATATCGCTCAGTTTGTAGCTGGACTTGGATCCTCCAAATTATCTATCCTTCAGGGTATGTCCGGTACCGGTAAGACATCTCTTCCTAAGATCTTCTCCGAAGCAATCTTTGGAGACTGTGACATCATTGAGGTAGAGTCTTCTTGGAAGGATAAGAATGAGTTGATCGGATACTACAACGAATTCTCATCCAAGTTCACCCCGAAGAAGTTCACTCAGTCGTTATACAAAGCTAAGTTCATGCCGGATGCGATTCACTTCATCGTACTCGATGAGATGAACCTCTCTAGAATCGAATATTACTTCTCTGATTTTCTCTCCTTGATGGAGAATGAAGAGGATAAGAGAGAAATCAATCTTCTGAACGTCCAGTTAAAGGAAGTCATCGATGGAGAAGAAAAGGAATTCAAACAGCTTGTCGATGGACATGTCTTAAAGATTCCTTCTAATGTTTGGTTTATCGGTACAGCCAACAGAGATGAGTCTACCTTTGAGATATCAGACAAGGTCTATGATAGAGCGATGACGATGAACTTCACGAAGCGTGCTAGCAAAGTAAGATCCTACGAGAATCCGTTAGAACAGAGATATCTCACTTATCCTACCTTCGTCCGCCTATTGAATCAGGCAAAGAACAGCTATCATTTCGATTGTGAATCCTCAGACTTAGTCAAAGAGGTTGAGAAGATTGTTGCTCCTTTCAACATCTCATTCGGTAACCGTATCATGAATCAAATTGAGTCCTTTGTCTCGATCTATTGCTCTTGCTTCTTAGATCCGCACGAAAGAGAAAAGGAAGCATTGGAGAAGATCTTATTGACCAAAGTCGTACAGAAACTCGAATTCAAGAGCGTTGAGAATAAAGACGAATTGGTCCATGCCTTTGAAGGACTTGGACTCTATCGTTGTTCTGCTTTCATCTCGAGTCTGAACGAGGATATCTAATATGATCAAACCGGTTGGATATCAGGACTCCCTCCGCTTTTTAAACGAGCACAACAATATCTCTTATCCTGAATTCGATTATGATTCGGTTCATTCTTTGAATCTCTTTTCCTCTTTTGAGGATATCGACCTCAATGAGATCGACAAAGAAGTGAAACAGATGGAAAAAGTATTACCATCGATGAAGAGAATCTTTGCAAAACCCATCATTCATCTTATCGATGAGGATGAGATTGTGAATGTGGAGGCAGTCAGATACATCAACAATCGAACAATCAGTTATGCGGCTGCCCATTCCGAATTATGGGATGATGTGACAGATGATGGAATCAAACCTTTGAAGCTTTTGACAAACAGTTACAAGGATAACTATGCAATCTATGAGAACATCGTCTTTGTAAGAGCTGTTGACTATGCCATAAACTTCACCAAGCACTATTCTAGAATCCTGAAGAACATGATCTATACCAATAAGAAGTTAGAGATTGATTTACTAGAAAGAGAGAATCATTTCTCCTACTATCTTGCCTTAGGTAAACTAGAGACCGGTCACATCCGTTCCTTCTCTACCTATATCGATATGACTTTGAATCTGATAGATAGGATGGAATTCATCTACAAGGTCCTTTCTGCCCGTGTAAGAAGACCGGTCTATGTTGCCTGTCACAAGGTGAAAGGCAAGATCAAACTGAGAAAGACCAATATCTTATCGATGCAGAAAGAGTATCGAAACATTTATCGATTCATGAAGGGTATCTATAAAGATGAGATCGATTACATGGATAACAGTGAGGAAGACGCCTATCTCTATTTCTGTAAGTACATGATCATCTTTGCAATCGGTCATTTCAACTTTGTCATGGACAAAGAGGAAAAGATTGATTTCACATCATTGAATATTCATTTTGAGTTTAACGAATATCATCTTTCTGTAAAAGATATCGAGACAGATGGAAGAAAAGGCATTCAGCTTACATTCAAGAATGACAGAGAATATCAGATGAATCTGATACCTTCCTTATCCGAAGTAAAGGCAGAAGAGAATGATATTGAGACACATATTTTGAATGATGACTATGATACAAAGGATACCTATGTCTCTATCAATAACCTAGACTCATTCAGAAGAATACAACAGCTGCTGTTAAAGGGAATGATCTATTCCACTGAGACATTTAAAACCTGTCCATTCTGTGGAGGTGAACTAGTCAAAGAGAAAGATAGTTATCACTGTCATACCTGTAGACAGGTGATTCAATTAAAGCATTGCAATGAATGTGGTAAAGACTACTGCTTCACATCTATTTACCAGTATCATCCAAAAGAAGAGGAGAATGTCTCCTCTCTTATGAACCGATATAACGAAGGAAGAATGCATTATCGAAACATCACGGAACTGACAAAGGATCTGACTCCTATCTGCCCGAATTGTCATAAGGTGAGTAAAGAGGATGCGAATAAGAATATTTAGAAAATAAAAAGCCTCCTGTTTGTGCATCAGGAGGCTTTATAGATTCAGAATCTAATTAGATGATGAAGATGATGAGATACATTGTGACACATGCGATTGCCCAAACGGATGTTACAGTGTAGGCAAGCCATTTTGTCTTTTCGGATTCGAATAATTTGGTATAGAGCTTGAGTAAGAGGAAAGCAATAAAGGTAAGAGCGACAACAGCACCGAATATTTCAAACTGAATGGCATCGCTTGAAGCGATGAAGAGACCTCTTTGTGAAATGATGTAGTTTCCGTTAGCATCGGTTGCATTGTTCCAGTTTCTCCAAGAGAGGAAATCAGCTAAAGCAAAGATAGCGAAGTCGAAGGTGCAGGAACCGATCATATTGCCAAAGCCAGCATCGAAGTTCTTCTTTCTGAAGAGCTGGAAGGTAGAAATGATTTCAGGAATGGATGTTCCGATACCAAGGAGCAAGGCACCGGTGACAGAACCGGTGAGGACAGGATAATCCTGCTGCAAGAACTTGGTAAGATAGGTAAGAGCGATGGATGTACCGATCAAGGCAAGCGAAGAGAGAACGAAGAATACCCAGATCTTCTTGACATTCCAGGCATCCATTCCCTTCTTTTCGCCTGCTTCCTCCTCTTCTTCTGCACTGACTTCTTCGTCTTTCTCTTTCGGTTGGATGAAGAGAGATACGACATAGAGGATGAAGATCAGAATAGACATCAGGTTGATGTCACCTAACATGACCTGTGCTTTTGTCGGAGCAAAGAATGCGTAAGCAGCAAGTCCGTACATGACAGCACAGATGATGCCATTGACTAAATGGAACTTCTGTAATTTGCCGTTTCTGAATGTTCTTACGAAGCATAAAGTCTCCACGGCAAGTAGGACAAGATCGAAGATGATGGAACCTAAGATGTCACCGACAACATATTCAGGTTCGTTGACTAGGAAGATGCTAGATAGAGCAGTGAATAACTCTGGAAGAGAAGTGACAGCAGCAAGAAGTACACCACCGATGAATGCTCCGCTGATCTTCGTCTTTTTATCTAGTGCATCGACTAGATTTCCTAGTACAAAGGATAGGTATACCATCGCTACTAGGTCAATCAGGTATACCGGAATGTGCCACCATGTCATTTTTATTTAATACCTCCCATGATGCCCGGCAAAAGAAAAAACGAGACAAAGCCGGAATCGAGTATCTCGTTCCACATAAGTCTCGTCATATCTGACTTTGCCAGGCTTTTATAGCCGGTGTGTTGGCAAAGCCACGCTATCAAGCGTTGACTACTCCCTTAAGTTCAAGTAGTATACCACAAGTGTTGAATATTTGTAAGATGGTATCGAAACAAACTACGAGGTGAAAATTACACTGATCATTTCACTGAAATGAATATACTTGGACATGGAATAGTTATCTGTGATGGTAAGAGAAAAACTCTGTCTTAATGCTCGTCATATCTGTTGGAAAGGTTCTACACAATGCATTGAAAATACAGGAAATGAAGAATTAGTCCTTCTTACTATCTTTGTATAACGAAAATCATTCTTGCAATGAAAATAGGTGGTGTCATAGACACCACCTATTAATCAGTCAGTTGTTGTAGTAGCGTTGTTCTTTAGATAGAAGATATAGTTCTTATAGATACGTAGATTGCATTCAAGAGTATAGGTCCCATCACTATTCTTGACGTATTTACAGACAACCGTGTCGGTGACTCTGTCTACAACAGTGTAGTTGAGTAGATCATCACCGCTATAGGTGGTAGAACCACCAATCTTCAGACGTAAGCATTCATCTAAAGTGTTACCGGAATTGACTGAACTGGATTTATCAGAATTCTTGATAGACTCACCGATAAAATATCTGTTTTCGAATAAGAGATTGGCAGTAGTTTTATCCGACTTTGTGTTTTGGTAGTTGCTATCAAATTCGTGATTGACGAATTTCCCAGCTTCGTAATCGTCTAGTGGAGCATCAAAGACATAGCAGAAGAGATTGCTGTGACGGAACATATAGAGATCATAATATCCAGTCTTCTGATTGTATTGAATCATAATGTCATAGATACCAAGATATTCACTGCTCTTGAATTTGAACATCTGATAGGAGTTTCCACTGCTATCTTTTGCAGTCACTTCCTCGATGAATTCATAGGCATCTGAGAATACATTCTCAGGATTGATCGTATATGAGCCATCATCATTTTTAGTCGGGTCGGATATCAGGTACGAATAACGTTGTGATCCATCGCTGCTGAACGTATGGAATGAGGAATAGTTGGAAGCAAATCCGATGACGAAGTAGAGAGAATCATCATTCATGAAGTCGATGTTGGTAGCGATGTAGGTATAAGGTGCTTCAGAACTGATATCATCTCCATTTATGGTATAGGATGAACCATTTTTTTCACCGACAAAGAGAGGATTGCTATTCGTGGAGAAGTTAGCTGCATATTCGTATTTGCTAGAGATATAGGAGTCGACATTGCTGACGGTAACGCCATCACTAGATTCAGTGACAGGGAAGTCATTGATGACCTTTGGCTCAGCAACCTTCTCGAAGGCGACAACAGTCGGTGAACATTTATAATCGTTGTAATAATTTGAAGTATCCGTAATTTGAATCAGATTCTTATTCTTTAAGGAAGCAAATTTGCCATCCATTGCCTGAGAGACTACATTGTTATAGAAGGAATCAAATGTGCCGATTAAGTCAGAAACAGTATTAGAAGAACTTGGGCTAGGACCATTTTCATAACTATAGTTAGCTACGAATACATAGAAGGTATATAATCCTTCACCATATTTGGAAATCAACTGATTCTGAATATAGTCAGTATCTAAGGAATAGAGAGTTTTCCAAATCAACTCTTTAGTAGATTCATCTGTTTGCCAATTATGAGGTGTAGCCCAGATATTATTGGCAGTGAACTGCATGGATGTAATATTCTGAGATGAAGTGATTTTGATATTGTTATAGCTGAATAATCGGATGTATTTGCTTAATAGCAGTTCTTCTTGTACAGAGTTACCATCATCATCTTCATAGGTGAAGCAGTCTACTGTAGTTGAAGAAGTTGATGTATCTGTATCTGTCGTATCATCACTATCCGTTGAGGAATCTGTTGATGTATCTGTAGAAGTATCAGCCGTATCAGTATACGATGCACCATTATAGATATCACTGTTGAAGAACGGATACTTATAGTCACTGGTTGAATCGTCATCACTTCCATAAGTGATTTGTAGTTTCTGTGCAGCACCACCTCCATTGACGAATGAAGTTGCAGTTGTCTTCTTTCCGTTACTGAATAACGGGAAGAGTCGAATGACACCATTATCATCCGCATACTGGGATAAGTCTGATAGCATATCGAAGTAACGGTTCGTTGGAATCGGTTGGAAAGCATCACCGACAGGATAATCCTTTGAACTATGCTTTGCCTTATATTCCGTATTGGTGGTCAAGTCATCTGAACTGACGCCATATGGATAAGAAGGAGTATCTCCTGATGTATCTACATAAGTCCACTGTGTAAAGGAGTAGTTATGTAAGTCATTGGCATTACCCATAGAGGAGAAGATATCCTGAACCGCCTTCTCCATCATGCTTGAACTCATGGCATTGGTGACAGTCAGTTTGATCGGTAAGTATCTTCCGGTATTGGTATCATCCATGGATGAACTAAGACTTGGATAATCACCTTCAATTAATCCAGTCGGAGCTTTATCACCATCGCCATCCGATATGGTGTTTCCATAGTAGTAGCAGTCATCCCAGCATCCAAGACGGTCTAATGAGTACTGGTTATGTCCATTGTAGTTCTCTAAGTTCTTTTCTGTGCTATCGTAGATAGTGAACTCTTCACCTGGTACACCCCAAGTACGCTTTGTGTTTTGGTCGTTTGTTGGAAGCTTATCCTGGGAAAGCATATAGGCACCACTACTAGCATAGGCAGTACCACCGTCCGCTTCGAAATCATCACAAGGGAATTCATCACCGATGTATTTACGGAATGCGCCATCATAACTGACGTTGTAGGTGCTACGAGTATAGGAGGCATACTCACCAGTCTCAGCACTGAGTTTGTATCTTGCGTTTCCGTTGTTATCAAGAAGGATATTGCCGGTCTCATTGTACTGAACCTCTTTGTATCCGAATTGATTCTCAGGTGTAATGTCAGTAGAGTTTGTCAAATACTTGTAATACAGAGACATATAAGCAGCACTAGGGAAGAAGTAAATCGTATAGGTCTTATCCGTATTAGTCTTCTTGTTGAAGCGATAGTTTTCCTCGATATCATCAACCTTCAGATTGTTCTGAGTGTTTGTCTTTTCCTTAGCATCATCAAAGTAGAAATAAGCAAGGCCAAAAGAGGTAGCACCAATGGCACCAATACAGAGCAATGAAAGCAATCTTCTTATCAGTTTACCCATAGTATCTCCTTATTTGACTTTGAAAGTGATGGTGATTGCACCATTAGCAAGTGCATTGCATAACTTTTCATAATTCTCTTTGGTAGATGGCTTATAGTCTGAACTTGTATACTGAACAGCCTTGTTTAGACGCAATGTATAAAGGAAGTATGCACTTTCTGTATCAGTCTTATCATAGGTCTTCAAGTCAGAAGAGAAATCATATCCTTTATCTGTATTGCCTGCATCACTATAAGCACTGGTGATAGAAACACAGTTAGCAAAGGTATCATCCGTAATGGAAATAAACAGCTTAAAGTCATTTCCTTGGATGGAATCCTTTTCATCAGCAAGAGTGTATTTCAAGACAATCTTATCATCCTGAGTATAGGATGAATTGCTACCAGTCTTATAGAATTCAATACCATCTGTAAGATCTTCTGTTCTTCCGAAACCTTCGGTAAAGACAATTAGATCTGGATGTTCTAATATTTCAATGCTTCCTTTAGTAACATCGCTGACAACATAAACAGAGGCATTGTTCTCTTCCTTTAAGTCTTCCTTCTTAAAATACCAACTAGAAAAGCCGGCTCCAACTAGAGTCAATGTGACTACGATAGGAAGGGAGAACATAAGGACTTTTCTGAAATTCATATCTATTTCTTTAAGCGATTTCCGTAATCTTTACAGACAATGCGAGAACGTTTCTTGTATTCCTTGTCAATCATATCTTCTGAGATATCAAAGGCAAAGACAAAGACGATAGCACTGGATATAGCAACAATACCGGCACTGCTCTTGAAGTAGGTGACAGCAACACCTAAACCATAATTGTGGAATCCATTGTACTTGCCGATGATCTTATCCGGAGTAACACCGATCTCAGAAGTATCACTACCTGTATTGGCATCACCACGGAAAGTGAAGTTATAGACGCCGTCTTTCATATTGATGCTGATGACACGATGAACAATCGTCTCATTCTTCGCATTCTTGAAGGCAAGAACATCATATAACTTAATATCTTCCGTCTTGACCTTGTCGATACCAATCATGCTGTACTGTTCAATCTGATCAGTCAGATTGTACTTCTCAACATAGTCGTTGTATTTATTGACTGTTTCCATAGAACCAGTCTGAATGACAAGGTAGGTGGTGTTACCGATATAGAAGTTATCGTTATTGATTTTATAAACAGCTATCGTACCGATAAACGCAAAAAGAATGACATAAAGAAAAATCGAAAAGATTCGAGAGAATCTTTTACGCCTTTTCGTCTTTACATCATCTCTTTCTATTATTTGGTTGATAGCTTTTCGTCTTTCCGTCTCATCGATTCCCAGTTCATCTTCGAATTCAAGTTCATCCTCGAAATCGATGATCGGAGGCAATTTTGCAATCCTTTCATCGATTTCAGAAAGATAAACATTACTACCATCATTCTCTTTCTTCTTTAGGATGGAATATAATTCTTCCTTATATTTTGTCCTAATAGAATCTAATAGAGCACGGTCTTCATGACCGTGCTTTATATTCATTCGTTTGTACAGGGAATAGAGAGTAAACAGAATCGTAAAAGTAACAGCTAAACCAATGATAACGAATAAAGAGACATAAAATACGATTTCAATTAATTTATTGGAACTAGTCATTTTAAGCCTCTAGATAGGTTTGATTACGCTTTTGGCATAACAGCAGAGAAACCGTAGGTGATATCAATGAGTTTATCGTCGCTAAGATATTCTTTCATCGCTTTGTATGCATCATCATCCTGAGGTTTCTGTTTTGCACCACTTTCATAATCAGAATTGTAATAGGATAGCATTACATTGACAGAACCAGTTGTAGAGGAATCAAATTTGAAATCCTGGCTGTAGGTTTCATCGTTTCCAGAAGCGATTGTAGTAAAATTAACAACATATTCATAGGAAACCATCTGTTGTGTAACTGTTAAAGTGCCACCAGTTACTAAATCCTTTCCGCCAGTGTATTTTGTGCCTCCTTCAGCGTTGAAAGTAAGATAAGTGTAAGCTTTATCGGTGAGTTTGAATTCAGCAGTGAATTTGCCCTCTGTGATGCCTGCGGCAACCAACTTAGTTGCTAATACTTTGCTGACACTATAATTGGCACCAAGAGTGTTAACAGCAACACCGGTATAGGTGTCACTCATTGTCTTGTCATCTTCTAATTTGGTGATGGAGATACCCTTTGTTGCATCTGCTTTATTAAGGTAACCACCCTGATCGAGGATGACATAGAGCTTTTCATCTTTGTTGAGATCGGTCAATGTGCCGATTTCTGTGTTCAAATCAGTGACATAGTGATTGATGGAATTGCTTGCGGCAAGATCCTTGACCTGGAAGTACCAAGCAGAGAAACCACTACCGACGATTGTGAGACCACCACAGAGAGCGACTAAACTTAACATCAATTTTCTTTTCATTAAAATATACCCCTTTATTTTTGGCAACAAGATAATACGCCAAAAT